>JAXDQV010000038.1:0-8985 GCA_034667645.1 Chthoniobacter sp. | reverse complement strand
CTTGCTGCGCACAATCCGCCTGCTGTGAGATTTCAGCGCAAAGCCGCTCACAGCCTGATGTAGTTCCGCCGGCCAGTTTGGCTGCGATCGACTTCGCGCCGATTGGGCTTCGCTCATTTTCGCTTCTCCCTCTGTTCCCTGCTTCGGAGCGCCGCTTCGTCATTTCGGATGACGCGCGTGCTCCTCATGCGCTGCCCCTGCTGGCAGCGACTTGCATTCAGTTGATCTGAGCCCGCGGCTTCCACAGGCGAAGTGTGCCTTGTGCACACGCTCATTCGCGGAGCCCGCAGCTCAGATCCATGAAACTTTTTCCACTATTCCTCTTTCCATTTCTAATCAGCATTGCCTGCCTGGCAGAGTCGCATGATGCGCACTCGCGTGCTCTCGAAACAATCACGCCGGGCCCGCGCCTGACGCTATCCGCTGCGACGCAGGAGGCGCTGGCGCAGAATCGCTCCATCCAGGAGGCCCGCGCGAGATGGCAATCAATGGCGGCGCGTGTGCCGCAGGCCGCCGCTTGGGACGATCTGAAACTCAGCACAAGCAGCCGACTGGGCCGCTTTGTGGCCGTTGAGCAGAATGCGTTCACGGACCACCTAGTTACGGTCGAGCAGATGATCCCGGTTTCCGGGAAAAACCGCAGTCGCGCCCGCATCGCGGCAGCGGAGGCAATCGTCTCATCGGAGGAGCTGCGTCGCACAGAACTCGACGTGGCCATGAAGGTGCGGGCGGCTTTTATCCGACTCGAAAACACGAACAGGCTGTTGAAGTTGAATCGTGACGACGAAGCCTCGCTTGCGCAGCTGGCTGAAATAAGCCGCGCACGCTTTGAGGTCGGAACGCAGTCGCAATCCGACGTGCTCAATGCCGAGCTCGAAAGAATTCGTGTCGTGGAGGCTCGACGCGATTTGGAACGCGCGATCTCCGAGCAGGAAACGCAGCTCAAGGTTTTGATGAACCGCGATGCTTTTTCCGTGCTCGGCCAGCTCGTGGATGAATCTCCCCTCCTCGCAACAATCCCCGTCGAGCGGCTTCGCAGCTTGATTCTCAACCGTCGCCCGGAGCTCAGAATCGCGTTGGCGAACGTGGCGGCGGCGGAGGCCAAAGTGGAACTGGCGAAACGCGAATGGATTCCTGATCCGGCGGTCAGCATCGGCGCCCAGCGATATAATCGTGCTTCTCAAGGCGTGAGCGAAGTTACGGCTGGCATCTCCTTTAACATGCCCTGGCTAAACAGCGGGAAATACCGCGCGGAAGAACGCGAAGCCACGGCGAATGACGCGGCGGCACAACGCGCGCTTGAAGCCCAGCAGGCGGAGGCGCTCGGATTACTGCGCGATCAGCTCGCAAAGGTGGAGACGTTCCACCACCACGTGATGCTTTTTGACGAGCAGTTGCTGCCCGTCGCCAGGCAAACGGTGGAAGCAAGCCGAGCCGGTTACGAAACAAACAAAACCGGCTTTCCGGAGCTCATCACAGCCCGCCGCAGCTTGCGCGAGGCCGAGGGAATGCATCGTCAGCACCTCATCGATTTTCAGATTGCCCTGGCGGAACTCGAGGCGCTGGTCGGCGCCGACCTCGGTATATTTCCAAAAGCTCCGGCGAACCCACAAACAACAACGAAATGAACACCAAACATATGTCTCTACTCGCTGCACTCATCGCAGCGCTGCTCGCGGTCACCTTCCTGAGCGGATGCAGCAAAAGCACCACGCGGAAAACGGATCCGAACGTCGATTATTACACCTGCGCCATGCACCCATCTGTGCGCTCGCAGGATCCGGACGGCAAGTGTCCGATCTGTGGCATGAGTCTCGTGCCGGTGATGAAAGATGGCACGAAGAACCATCTCCCGTCGCCCGGTGCATCGCAAAGTTTTAATGTCCCTGTTGAACGTCAGCAGCAGATCGGCGTGACGTATGCGGCGGCGACCCGGAAGCCGCTTCATCACTCGATTCGCAGTGTCGGCGTTGTCGAGCCTGACAAGGCAAGGCACTGGGAATTCGTCGCACGCGTGGACGGCTACGTGCAGAAACTCCACGTCACTTCGCCAGGCGAACTGGTGGAGGAAAATCAGCCGCTGCTCACGATCTACAGCCCGGATTTACTAACCACCTCCCGTGAGTTTGTAAACCTGCTCAATGCCCGGGACTCGGCCGCCACAGCTGAGACACGTGCGAGCACACAGCGACTCATCGATTCCGCAAAACTGCGGCTGGCGCAGTGGAACGTGACCGACATCCAGATCGCCGAGCTTGAGAAATCGCGAAAGCCATCGGAATTCCTAACGCTTTACTCGCCGTTCAAAGGGGTGGTGGAAAGCGTGCCCGTGGATCAGGGGCGGAAGGTCGCGGTGGGCGATCATCTCGTGGATGTGGCCGATCTTTCCACCGTCTGGGTCTGGATGGATTTATTCGAAACCGAGCTGCCGATGTTGCAAAAGGCTCAGAAAATCTCGGTTACTTCTGCTTCTTATCCGGGCGAAAAATTCGAGGGCGAAATCGGCCTCATCAATCCATTTCTCAACGAGCAAACGCGCACGGGCAAAGCGCGCATCGACGTCCCCAATGCGGACCTGAAGCTGCGGCCCGGCATGTATGTCAACGCGGAGCTCGTGATGGACATGGGAGAAGGCCTGACCGTCCCCGTGAGCACGATCATGCCGACCGGGTCGCGCAACTTCGTTTTTGTGGACAAAGGCGAAGGCAAACTCGAACCGCGCCTCGTCGCGCTGGGCCGCAAATTCGGCGACGACTACGAAGTGCAGGGCGGCCTTGAGGAAGGCGAACGCGTCGTCGCCAGCGCCAACTTTCTCATCGACGCCGAGAGCAAAGTGCAGGGCGCGGTCAAGTCGTTCGAGCAACCGGCAGTGGTCGCAACGCAATGATCGAACGCATCATCGAGGCGAGCGCGCGCAACAAATTCCTCGTCATCGTCTGCGTGCTCTTTGCCGTGGCGGGCGGCGTTTTTGCGCTGCGGAAGACGCCGCTGGATGCGATTCCGGACCTGAGCGACGTGCAGGTGATTGTTTATACAGATTGGGAAGGGCGTTCGCCCGACCTGGTCGAGGATCAAGTTACCTATCCAATCACCACGCGGTTCATTGCCGCACCGAAGGTGAAGTTCGTGCGCGGCGAATCCATGTTCGGGAAGTCCTTCGTTTATATTATCTTCGAAGACGGGACGGATATCTATTGGGCGCGCTCTCGGGTCCTCGAATACCTGAACTCGGTCCGGGGTTCGCTGCCCGAAGGCGTCAATCCGGTCATCGGCCCGGACGCCACCGGCGTCGGCTGGGTTTACGAATACGCGCTGGTCGATGATACCGGAAAACACGATCTCGCCGAGCTGCGTTCGCTGCAGGACTGGCATCTCCGTTACGCGCTCGAATCCGTCAAAGGCGTCGCCGAAGTCGCCGCGGTCGGGGGTTTCGTAAAGCAATATCAGATCGATATCGATCCCAACGCTCTGGTCGCCCGCGGCATTCCGCTCGCGGATGTCATCAGCGCCGTCCGGATGAGCAACGCCGACGTCGGCGGCAAGATTTTCGAGGTCTCGACGACGGAGTATTATGTCCGCGGGCGCGGCTACATCAAAAGCGTCGCCGATATCGAGGACGTCGTGCTTAAGGTTCAAAACGGCACTCCAGTTTGTGTGAAAGACGTCGGGACTGTGCATCTCGGCGGCGACATGCGGCGCGGCGTCGCGGAGCTCGATGGCCGCGGCGAAACGGTCGGCGGGATCGTCGTGATGCGTTACGGCGAGAATGCGCTCGACGTGATCGACGGTGTCAAAAGGAAGCTCGATGAAATCAAAACGTCGCTCCCCGATGGCGTGCGAATCGTGCCGACTTATGACCGCAGCGGACTCATCAAACGCGCGATCGGCACACTGCGCGAAAAGTTGATCGAGGAAGCCATCGTCGTCGCGCTGGTCTGCCTGGTTTTCCTCTGGCATGCACGGTCGGCGCTGGTCGCGATCATCACGCTGCCGATCGCCATAGTGCTCTCATTCGTGCCGATGATGTGGCTCGGGCTGACTTCCAATATCATGTCGCTCGGCGGAATCGCGATTGCCATCGGCGCGATGGTCGATGCGGCAATCATCATGGTGGAAAACGCCCACAAGGCGCTCGAGCATTTCCGCGACGAGCACGGACGCGAGCCCGATAATCCCGAGCGCACGCGCGTCATCATCGACGCGGCGAAATCCGTCGGCCGTCCGCTTTTTTTCTCACTGCTCGTCATCACGGTCAGCTTCATCCCGGTCTTCTCGCTCGCCGCGCAGGAGGGTCGTTTATTCAAGCCACTCGCATTTACCAAAACGTTCTCGATGTTTTTCGCCGCGCTGCTCGGCGTCACGCTCGTGCCGGTGCTGATGGTCTGGTTGATCCGCGGAAAAATCACGCCCGAGAATAAGAACCCGGTGAACCGTTTTTTGATTTGGGCGTATCGTCCGTTTGTCGATTTCGTCCTGCGCCATCGCGCAATCACCCTCATCTCGGCGCTGCTCATCCTCGCCGCAACGATCTTTCCCTACGTGCGGCTCGGAAAGGAATTCATGCCGCCGCTCAATGAAGGTGACATCCTTTACATGCCGACCGCGATCCCCGGCATGTCGATCAACGAAGCGACGCGCATTTTGCAAATCCAGGACCGGATGCTGCGCCAGATTCCAGAAGTCGAAACAGTGTTCGGCAAAGCCGGACAGGCGGAAACGTCGACCGATCCCGCGCCCCTTTCGATGTTCGAGACGGTGGTGAAACTCAGGCCGCCCGAGCAATGGCGCGCCGGCATGACATGGGAAAAATTGCTCGACGAACTGAATCGATACGTCCGCACGCCCGGCATGGTGAATCAGATCCAGATGCCAATCCAGACGCGCACCGACATGCTCACGACGGGATTCCGCACCAAGCTCGGCATCAAGGTTTTCGGCACGGACTTGAAGCAAATCGAAAACGTCGCGGTGGAGATTGAAAAAGCGCTCAGCGATTTGCCGGATACGCGCAGCGTTTCCGCCGAGCGCCCCACCGGCGGCTATTTCCTCGATTTCGACGTGAACCGCCAGGCCGCCGCCCGTTACGGTTTGCGCGTCGGCGATGTGAACGACGTCATCGAAACCGCGATCGGCGGCAAGACCATCACCACCACCGTCGAAGGACGCGAGCGTTATCCGATCAGCGTCCGCTATGCGCGCGATTTTCGCGAAGATCTCGACGCGCTGAAACGTGTGCTCGTCGCCGCTCCGGCAATGACCGGCACCGCTTCCACGCTCGCGCACATCCCAATCTCGATGCTCGCGGACATCAATTTCAAAACCGGGCCGCCCTCGATTCGCAACGAAAATGGCCAGCTCGTCGGATTCGTTACCCTCGACGTCACGACCGCAGACATCGGCGGCTACGTCGAGAAAGCGTCGGTCCGCTTGCGCGAGCGAGTGAAGTTCCCTACCGGCTCTTATTTTCAGTGGGCCGGGCAATTCGAAAATCTCAAGGCGGCGGAAAAACGGCTCGCCGTTCTCATCCCCTTCACGCTCGCGCTCATCTTCATGCTCATCTTCCTGAACACGAAATCCCTCACGAAAACGGTCATCGTTTTACTGGCGGTGCCATTCTCGCTTGTTGGCGCGTTTTGGACGATTTACCTCCTCGGCTACAACATGAGCGTCGCGGTCTGGGTCGGTCTCATTGCGCTCGCCGGGCTCGACGCGGAGACGGGCGTCGTGATGTTGCTTTACCTCGATCACGCGTGGGAGAAATTCGTTGCGGCGGGAAAAATGCGCTCAATGTCCGATCTCTACGACGCCGTGAAAGAAGGCGCCGTGCAGCGCATTCGGCCGAAAATCATGACCGTTTGCGCGATCCTCTTCGGGCTGCTCCCGATCATGTGGTCTCCCACCACCCAGGCCGGCGCCGACGTGATGAAGCGCATCGCCGCGCCGATGATCGGCGGCGTGGTCACGAGCGCGATTTTGGAACTGCTGCTTTATCCGGTGATCTTCGTGATCTGGCGTCGGCGCTCTTTGCCCGCGGCCGAGTGACGGTCAGGAAAGTTTGGCCCGGGCGAGGTCAACAACTTTAACTATCGCTGAGCTGCGGGACTCTGGGATGCGGATCGAATCGCCAAAAGGGCGCGCTCGCGGCCAAAGCGACCGATGGTGCTCATCATCAGCCCAAGCACGATGGCCAATCCAGCCAACAGCACCAAGCCCGTGGCCAAAATCGCCAGCGGCACGTGATAAATATACCGGTAGCGCATGTAATCGAGGATCGGGAACGAGCCGGCAGCGAGGGCGGGTAGTAAAAAACCAAGCGCCACCACGGAAAAAAAGGCGAGAGGCTTGAAATCCTTTAGGACGCCAAGCAGCAACCGCAGCACCCGGACTCCGTCGCGCACCGTCCTGAGTTTCGACCTCGAGCCGGCGGGACGACTGCGAAAATCGACCATCACATTGTGCTGGAGATACGCCTTGTCCAGCGTCTGCAGCGTCATTTCGGTTTCCACCTCAAAGCCCGTGGACTGGAGCGGGACGGTGGTATAAAACACCCTGTTAAACAGTCGATAGCCAGAAAACAGGTCGCCGCAGGGTGTCCCAAAGGCAATCGTGATCGCTCGGGAAAGGATGCGGTTGGCCCAAGTGTGACCGGATTTAAAGGCGTCCTCATCGGAACTGGTGCGGCAGCCCACAACAGTGTCACTCCCCTGCGCTTCCGCCACGGCCAGCAGCTTCAGCGCCTCCTCGGCAGGATAGGTGTCGTCGCCATCCACCATGATCAGATAGTCCGTATCCGCCGCGCAAAATAGCCGGCGCACTGCAAGACCTTTGCCAGGACGCGGTTCGACGATGACTTGGGCGCCGTGCTGGCGTGCAACCGCGCCCGTTTGATCGGTGCTCGCGTTATCAACCACCAAAATGCGGGCCTCCGGAAAAACGCGACGAAAGTCATCCACCACTTTCCCGATTGTTTGCGCTTCATTGAAGCAAGGGATGCCGATGGTTAGAGAGCGAGCCGGCTTTTCGGAACGATCCATGCGTCAGGTCGTGGGTCGTTCCGTCAGGTGTTTTCGGAATGTCGCTTCGGCGAAAAGCCAGATCGAATCCACCAGCAGAAAAATGTAGATCAGGCAAAACGGCTCGAACGCAAAACGGTAGCGCGGATTCACCACCCCCGTCAGCAAGACGAGAAACCAAACGCCCAGCAATCCGAGCAGCCACGCCACGTGCACCCGCCAAAGCGGACGAACAGTGCCGACAATGCCACCGACCAACGCGATCCAAAAAAACAGTGGCAATGCGCGCAGCGCACCGGCCCGGGCCTCAACATTCCCTACGCGATAACGGATGGTCATCGTATTCCAACCGCGCTGTAACACCTCGAACCAGTCCGGTTGCAAAGGTTGATATTTTCTCGCAACGAAATCGATCGCCTGCTCGTCCGTGGTAATTTTCTCGCCGGTCAGGCCTGGCAGCAATTCCGTCAGCCATTTTTTATGCGTGAAGGAATCGTATTGTTTGGTGCGCACCCAATATTCGGTATAGCCGCCGCTCGAGGGACTTTTGCAGCCGGCGATCAGCTTGTTGACGGCGATCGCCGGCAAAAGCCACGGTTTGTGAAGCATCGCTTCCACCGCGAGCCTTTGACAAAATCCCGACACATCCCGCTCTGACCCGCGCAGCTCGCCCCGGTTTTTCTGCGTGGAAAAATAGCGCTGCACGATCTCGTTCACTGCCTTCTCCGCCGTGGTCATCTTCAGGCGCACGGTCTCTCCCTCGGCTCGATATTGATCGCGCAACGGATTGATGAATGGGGCGAAGTCCGGCGCGCTTTTCGGCACGTCCGGCGCCAGCGGCAGCACGGTGGCGTAAAGCAACAATCCGGCTTGCGTGCTCCGCCCGCTCAGCCAGATCACTGCGCTCGCGGCCAGCGTCACCGCCACTCGCTGCCAGAAAATCCGGCCTTGGCCGAAATACGTGAGAATCACCAGCAGAAGCGCAAACGGGAGGAAAAGTTTGCCTTCAGGACGTGAACCTGCAGTCAGAAAAAGAGCGACCAGGAGCCAGATAAAATGCCGGCGTGTCGGCTCACGCGCAAAGACCGATCCGACCAGAGCAAGACCCGTGATGCAGAATAAAAAATGAAATTCCGCGAGCAGCGCATGCTCATACCAGAGCGACGCGGGGTTCAGCGCAGCGAGAAGCGTGACGGGAACTATGAACCAGCGCCAATGCGCAAACCAGAGCCGCACCAATGCGCCGGTCATGACCGTCAAAAGCAAGCCGAGCAGATGTTGCATCGCGGGAATGACCAGCAGCGCTGGCAACCGCACCAGGAACGGCAGCGTAAAAAGGACCGGAGTCAAAAAGACCTTTTTTCCGTGCAGCACGAGTTCGTGATGGATCATCAAACGCTCCGCGGTGATCAGAAAATCCGCCGAGTCGGCCTGCAGGTAGGCGTAAGGAAAATGAAGCTCGAGAGCGACGCGCGCGATCAACCCGGCGATGAGCGCGGGCAGGCAAAGCAGCCAAAAAATACGTTCTCGATGAACCGAGCCCTGGAGCGTCACGGCGGCAACTAACGCGCGGCGCGATTGCCCTTCACTGACGCCTTCATTAGCGATTTGTAATCAGCCATCGATTGCCCGGGCAGGCTTTCGCGTCTAACAATGCACGCATGCGTTTATTGCTCGTGGAGGATGACCAGAAGATCGCCGCGTTTGTGATGCGCGGTTTAAAGGAAGCGGGCTTCGCAGTGGATCACGCGCCGGACGGACGCGAGGGACTCCACCTCGGCCTTCAGGAAAGCTACGACGCCGCGATCATTGACCTGATGCTGCCGCATCTCGACGGACTCAAGCTGATCGCAAATTTGCGCCGCGAAAAAATTCAGACCCCCGTGATCGCGCTCACCGCGAAACGCTCCGTCGATGAGCGCGTCAAAGGCCTCGAGTCGGGCTGCGACGATTATCTCACCAAACCGTTCGC
>JAXDQV010000037.1:0-7133 GCA_034667645.1 Chthoniobacter sp. | reverse complement strand
ATCACGAAAGGGGTAATGCCCGGCGCGGCAGACTTCGATGGAATGCCCATCCGCACTGAAGTGGACATGGCCGGGAACAAAATCGTGACCTCGCTCGTTTCCGTGAAAGAAGAGCCGGTCGCGGCGGGCGACTTTCAGATCCCCACGGGCTACGCGGAAATGAAGATGCCGGCGTTCAATCCGGCCCAACCCTAATCCCGGATTCGTTTGAGCGCGATTCTCCGCCCGGCTTTCGGTGGAACGTTAGTGCTCGCATCCAGCTCTCCACGTCGGCGCGAGCTGCTCGCGGAGTTCGGCTATCGTTTTGAGACAGTAGTCGCAGACGTCGTCGAGGTCGCTCCGCCCCATCTTAGCGTCGCGGAAACCACTTTATTCAACGCAAAGGCAAAGGCGTCAGCAGTGGCGCGCTTGCGTCCGGAAAGCGTAACCGTCGGCGCCGATACGCTGGTGGCGCTGGCCGGGGAGCCACTCGGCAAACCGCGCGATGCGGATGATGCGTTCGCAATGCTGACGCGGCTGAGCGGGCAGGAGCACGAGGTCTTCTCCGGCGTCTGGATCACGCATGCCGCGAGCGGCCGCGCACGTGGATTTATCGAAGTCGCGCGCGTCTGCTTTCGAAAACTCGAGCCGTCGGAAATTCGTGAATACATGCAACGCATCCATGTGCTGGATAAAGCCGGCGCCTACGCGGCGCAGGAAGATCCAATGCACATTATTCGCAGCATCAGCGGCTCGCGCACCAATGTGATCGGCCTGCCGATGGAAGCTTTGGCGCAGGCGCTCGACGCTGGCTGGAATGCGTGAGGCTTGAGCTCGCCGCGCTAGGTCGACGCACCGCGGAGTTTAAAATGCGCCAGCTGCAGATGGCGCACGCACCAACGGCTTACTTCGTTCGCGACCTGGTAGGGATAAGTTGCGAACAGCCTGAGCAAGGGAGAGAGGTGGGGCTGGGAACTACTCTGGATGGACGAGCGAAACTTTCTCTCGGTCTGGGAAATGGGAAAGGGAGTCACGGCCGCCGCGGTGAGCCCGAACACCCACTCGCGATCCATCGCGTGATCGAACGGAAGCTTCATCGGCAACAAGCCGTTGACGAATGCCTGTGCAGCCCGGCGATCAACGATGTAGGCGCCCGCGCCCTTGAGACGCTGCGTGTGCAAGCACAGTGAAAATTCGTCGTGAAGCCGGGTGAGCATCCAAGGCTTGCCCGCGGAGAGACCGGAGAGGCGGAGCACGTTCCAAAAGCGCGCGTGCCGCAGCGCGGCTTTGACCACTTCATCCAGCTTTGGCTCGGGAACGATATCGTCTTCGCAGATCATCGCGTGCTCATCAGTCGTTTGCAAAAAGGCGGCCATCGCTTTCACGTGACTCCAGTAGCAGGCGATTTCAAACGGGTTGGTCCCCCGACCATGCAACCGGCGGAAGCCCCGCTCCGAAAAATCGCGCGTGGGCAGGGTGATGCCATTCCCGTCCACGGCCGGGACTCGGCAGAGTTGAAAGGCAGTGCCGGCGAATGACTGCTCAATGTGGGCCCACCGTTCTGGCGCCCGGTCGAGATTGATGACGAACGCCTTCACCAGCTAAATCCCGTCAGCCATGCGGCGCCGACGATCAGCGCGAGGCCCGAGCAGCCGAACATCAGCACCCGATAGGCTTTCCACGCCTGCATTTGAAAACGCGAAGCCACCGCGCCAAGGACAGAAGAAAAACCGATCATCGCCAGCACGGTGCCGACCGCGAATGCTCCGAGATAGCTGAGCGCGAGCGCATTCGACGGCAGCGCGAGCGCGGGTAAAACGCCAAGCAAATGGGAGCTGCCGGCGATCCCGTGCAGCGTTCCGATTCCGAATGCCGCGTGCATGTGCACATGACGCTCTGCGTGACGCGCGGCGCGGCCGTGCAGATGAAGATGTTCGTGTCTTTCACCGTGGTGGAAATGATCGTGGGAGTGGATTTGCAGGGCTTTGCGGAGCGACCACGCGCCGATGGCGATGAGCAAGAGGCCAACGAGTCGATCGCCGGAACGCGACAGCAAATCGATCGGCAGGACTTCCCGGAGCAAAAGCGAAAGCGCCCCGACGACGAGCACGCCAGCGGAATGGCCGGCGCCCCACCGGAAGCCCGCGACCCATGAGCGGTGCGGATGTTTGACCGAAAGCGGCGCGATGGCGGCGAGATGATCCGGGCCGGAGAAAACGTGAATTGCCCCGGCAAGAAATCCGGTAAAGAAAAGCACAGCCATCACGAAATCGTTCTGGACAGAAAGCTCTCCGGTGGCGGCATCGCCTCGGTTTTAAACACTGTCACCTCCGCTGAGCAGCTTGAAACCGAGCCACACGGCAGCGAACCCGCAAACGACGCTGAGCATCGCATACGCGATTGCGATCAGCGGCTCGGCGCGCCTGAAAAGAAATACCGCTTCGTAGCTGAAGGCGGAAAAAGTCGTGAACCCGCCGAGAACTCCGGTGAAGAGAAAGAGCCGTGTCTCCGGCGACCAAACGTTGTGCTTTTCAACCACCGCCGAGAGGAGGCCAATGGCAAAACAACCGACCAGATTGACGGCGAACGTGCTCAGTGGAAATCGCCAGTTAATGGAGTGGTGCAGCACGAAGCCGCCGAACGCGTAGCGGGCGATCGAGCCGAGAAACCCCCCGCATCCGACCATGAAGAACTGTTTCATCGTGGAGCTACCGGGACGGGGCTCGCGTGGCTCAGGAGCGTTGTCATCGGTGAGGCCAGACTCGTTGCACCAGCCAGATGGCTCCAGCCAGCGCGACCAGCGCTGAACAGACCGGCACAAGCCGTTTGATCATTGCGGGATTTCGCCGCGCGGCAAAAAGGAGTGGAAGGATCAGGGCGGCTACCGAGAGCTGGCCAGCCTCGACACCGAGATTAAAGCGAAAGAGCGGGCCGATGACGCTTTGTCCATCCCGACCGAGCCCAATATCCCGCAACGCCGAGGCAAAGCCGAGTCCATGCACCAGCCCGAAGCAAAACGTCACCGCTCCGCGCCATCGCGCTTTTGCTCCCGAAAAAATATTTTCCATCCCAACATAGGTGATGGACGCCGCGATCGCCGGCTCCACGATCCGGCTGGAAAGATGGACGATGTCGAGCGCGGCCAGGGCGAGCGTGATCGTGTGAGCCAGAGTGAAAAGCGAGATGATCTTCGCCGCCGTGACGAACCGTTCGCAGACCAGCAGCAACCCAAAGAGAAACAACAGGTGATCGTAGCCGGTGAGGATGTGTTCGACGCCGAGCAGGAAAAAGGCAGGACGCAGGTTTGGATTGATGGGTGGAGCGGGGGCTTCCGGAGCCGGCTGCTTCTCGGGAAGCGGACCCAATAAATCGTCCGACGACGGCTCCCGGCCCATCTGCCTGGTCAGGTCCACCGACAGCTCATTCATGGCCGGGGTCATCACGGTGGCAGCAAAGCGCCGCCCGTTGAGATCGGCGACGAGGACGGATTGTTCGCCGCCCTCCAGCAGCCGAATGAATTTATTTTCAACCTCTAGCCTTCGGGGCTCACCCGGCGCTTCGAAGACCATCTTGATTTCCACGACGTCGCTGTTGATGTCGGTATCAATCCTCTTCGGACTCACCGCCTTCCCGTCGAGTTTGATGAGGAGCAGCTCGGCCGCGCGACCATTCAGGTAGGCCGCGGCAGCCGGAACGTCTCCTTCCTTGACTGTGGGCGGAAGCACGGACTCCAGGTATCCCGGTGGGAAATCCACGGTCGCATTCAGCACCCCGTTGCCAAAGGTCAGGTCGAGATTGCTCAACGTGAACATGTGAGCACGGGCGTTGCCAGTGTTGAGACAGAGGGCGGAGACCAGAGCGAGCAGGAGGCGGATACCAGCCACGCGGTCTTGGCGCGCGGGGGTGGGTGCCGATGGACAAACCCGTCCGCCACTCTTCTGCAAAATCAGCATGGCGAGAGATAAAAGGCGGTGCGTTCGCAGAGGTCGAGCACTGAGATGACGGAAGGCATGGATACGATCAGAGATCGCTCTCATTCCTCGCAGTCTCGCTTCCAGACAGGTTTGAGCGGGCGCCTGGCGCAGCCTTAAATAAACGCAGCCGGGACAACGGGCGCTCGATCGCGAGATAGGAGGCGCTCGCCACCACCAGCAGCCCGAGGAGGAAAAGAGCCATCTTCAGTGGCGGCGCGATCATCAGGCCCTTGAGTTCATTGAGAATGAGGCGATGCCACAGATAGACGCTGAAGCTGATGAAGCCGAGATAGCGCAGGAACATGCTTTCCAGAAGCCGCCGCAGCAACCCCGCTCCATGCAACTGACAAAAGATGAGCACGCTCCAGAGCACCGCGAAGATCTCCGTGCTTTTTCCACCGGTGAGCCGTTTTCCCCCGAGATGCACGTCGCTCACGGCTGGCAGGAGGAGGATCGCGGTGAAAACCGAGATCCAGGCGAGCGCCTCAAAGACCCACGCTGCGCGATGCAGGTTCCAGTTTTTCCTGATCACCACAGCGTGCGCGCTGCCGGCAACCGAGCCGAGCAGAAAGACCTCGAGATAGCGATGCAGCCAGAGTTGCTCATTCGGCGTCCACGCTTTTTCCATCGGTGGCAGGACCGCTTTGAAGGCAAACCAGCCTGCGATGAGCATGAGAAGGCCAAGCCACCAACGTTGCCGTCCGGTCCAGATTATACCGATCACGATGACCGGCAGCATGAGATAGTATTTTACCTCCACGAGAATCGTCCAAAAATGCCGCTTGCCATCGAGCAGGAGGAGATGGCGCCAGACGTCGCTGGTGTTGAACCCGTCACCGGCGTTCCAAGCGGTAACAATGAGAACGACTGCATAGAGAGGGAAGATGCGGAGGAACCGGCGCAATGTGTAATCACGCCAGGTGCGCCACTGGACGAGGGTCTCCTTTGGCCGCATCCAAAATGGAAGCGTAAGAAGAAAGGCGCTGAGCGAAAAAAAGAGCATCACGCCGAAGCGCCCGGCGCGGTTCATGTCCACGCCTCCGATGATGCGCAACCCGGCATCGCTCATGTGATCCACGAGCACGAGCAGGACGGCCACGCCGCGGATGCCATCCAGCGACGGGATTTCCCGGCCGGTGGAAAGGTGTTTTGGGTGAAGCCTTTGAAGACTTCGAAAAATGAAGCTCATGCAGCCGGAGGAACTCGCTCGCGCAAACCATACCCGACCTAGCGGGCGCCACAACCGCCAACCGCTTTCAGAAATGGAGCGCTGTAAATGTGACCAAATCTCGAGCGCGTTACGGAACGCGGGAGATCATCCAATACGCTGCGGCTCCGAGGGCAGCGGCGCATGGAAGCGTGACGATCCAAGAGAGGACAATGCTCGTCATCACGTGTGGGTTGGCTTTGCCGGTCGTGAGTCCGATGCCAAAGAGCGAGCCGACCGCCACGTGAGTGGTCGAAACCGGCAGGCCGAAAAGGCTCGCGCAAAGGACGAGAATTCCGGTGCAGAGATTGGCCGCGAAACCCTGGCCGTGATTCATTTCGGTGATTTTCTTGCTCATCGTTTCCGCGATCCTGCGGGAATGAATCAGTCCCCCGATGCACATGGCGCAGGCGACTGCGACGAAGCCCTGCCGGATATCGAGCGCCTTCAGGAGCAGGAGCATAGCGGCAATCTTCGGCGTGTCATTGAGGCCGCGCGCAAAGCAGACGATCCCCGCACTCACGAAATGCGCGCCATCCATGATCTGCTGCGCGCCGACACCGACAAACGCCCCGGCGTAGCGTTCCGAACAGGCGGCGGTATCGCCGATGGTCACGGTGAATTCCGCGGGCACTGATTGCCGTGCGAGGACGGACGCCGGCTGCGGCATTGCGAGCACCCGCTCCTCTGTTCCCGCGCACAGACACCACTCTTTTTTGACTCCCAGACCGAGCCGCAGTGCGCGCAGAGTGAGGTAAAGAAATGCGCCCAGTGCAATGGCCACCACTGGACTCAGTAGCAGCGGCAGCAGAAAACTTTTTTGCAGCGCCGCGAAGTTTACTGCGTGACCGGCGGCGAGCAGCCCGCAACCGACGATCGCGCCCGTGATTCCATGCGTTGTCGAAACGGGAAAGCCAGTGAGCGTCGCCACGATCACTGTCAGCGCGGTGCCGATCGCCACCGCGAACAGGAAATTCGGCGAGGCGACCAGCGCATCGGGCACCAGTCCTTTGCCGGAAAATTTCTTCAACAACGCCTGCGCCAGAAAGATCGAGGAGAGCGCTCCGCCCAGCGTGGTGATCGTCGCCCAAGTCAGCGCGCCGCGATAACTCGTCGTGCGACTGCCGTAAAGCGAGGCAACTCCCTTGAAGTTGTCATTCGCGCCATTCGAGTAGGCGAGGAAACAGGTGGCGAGGAAAAGCAGGACCCAGAGCATGGGTGCATTTATTGGCGGAACTCCGCCGAAATGTCGAAAGCAGAAAGGGTCGCTGTCTTTCCACTCGCTGCTTCAGGATCGCCCAGCGAGCTACAAGCCGTTCGGAGCAATGTCTGAAAGCGAATAGAGTAAACGGCAGCTGCAGCATCTGCGCCGGTTCTTCGCAGGTTACTTGTAGGGCGACCAGAACTCCGGGGAGGCAACGTCGGACAGCGCCGTGGCAGCCGCGTTGGGAACACGCGGCACGGTATCCACCGTGAACGGCCCATAGTCATTGCCGAATTGATCCAGGCCGGTGTTGTAAAGGGGCGTGCCCGCTTTGAGATAAAACTTCAAATCCTCGAAGCGCATCCGGAAGCCCGTGTCCCTGCCCGTTTCGATGGCATACTGGTCCACCGCGCTGTCCAGCATCCTGAGTTCCTCCAGTTCGTGGGACGCGAGGGAGCGGCGTTTCGCTTTCCGGAATTCCGGGTAGGCGATCCAGCCGAGCAGGAGAAGGATCACCGCGGCGGATGCGAGCGACCACCCCAAAATCCTCCAGTGCGACTTCGTCCAACGGTTCCACACCGCGGAATCGGCCGCAGGCGCCGGGTTTCCTTCTCGGAGTTCGTCGAGCGAGGTCCCGCAGTAGGGACAGAAGCGCAGGCGGGCCGTCACGCCGAACAGCGCGCGCGGCGCGCGGGAGAACATCCAGCCGATCCGCTCGCCGCAGTGCAAGCATCTGGACCGGCGAGGATATCTGATGGCCGCATAGGCG
>JAXDQV010000036.1:0-24471 GCA_034667645.1 Chthoniobacter sp. | reverse complement strand
TTCTTCACTGTCATTACGAGCCTTGGACTTGGTTTTTCACCGATCGCGTGGGGACTGATCATCGACGCAATCGGCGAATGGCAGCGAGCGACCGGCCCGCTGCTTTGGAATCGTTACACGGTGTTTTATTTCGCCGTGCTCGCGCTGCTGGTCGTGGTGATCAGCGCTTCTTTTGTCCTGCCTGAAAAAGCCGCGCCGCGTCCACTCGACTCGCGCGACACGGTTTTCCGGGCGAATCTCAAACGTCTGCTGCAGCTTTGGCAGCGATGATTGCGCCGGGCCGCGAAAGCGACTAAGCAAACCCGTTTGAAAGCTCCGTTCAGCCTTTTCCTTGCGCTCCGCTATTTAAAACCGAAGCGCACTTTCGTCTCGATCATCACGCTCATCTCGATCCTCGGCGTGACGGTCGGGATCATGGTGCTGATCATCGTCATCGCGGTAATGACGGGCTTTGACCAGGAGCTGCGGCGGAAGGTGCTCGGCTTCGAGCCGCATGTGGTGGTGACGAATAGTGCCGTGCTCAACGACTGGCGCGGTTTGGCCAAAAAAATCGAGGCGATTCCCGGCGTAACTGCCGTTGCTCCGTTTGTGCAAGGGCCAGTGATTGCAGAGCACGAAGATCGCGTGGTGACGCCGATGGTGCGGGGGATTGACTTGGCCGCGGAGGAAAAGATCACGGAACTCTGCAAGCTCGTGAAGCCGGGCGACGGAGCGTTTGATCTCGACGGCGACAGCGTGGTGATCGGGCGGGATCTGGCTGACCAGATGGGCGTCGGCGTCGGCGACACGATCACGATTTACGCGCCGGGAAATATCCGCGGGGTTCTGGAGGAGCTGAAAAAAGAGGGCGGCGACGGAAAAAAAAAGAAGACAATCGAGGAACTGAAAGACGAGGTCGTTTTACCGGCGGAGCTGACCATCACCGGAATCTTCACCTCGGGCCGCTACGTTTATGACTCAAACGTGATGTTCATCCCGCTCACCGTCGGGCAGGAACTTTACACGCTGCGCGACGGAGTTCACGGCCTCTCCGTCGAGACGACCGGGGCCTATCGGGCGGAGGAAATCAAGCGCGCGATCAACGCGATGGTGGAACCTCCGGCATTCGCCGAGACGTGGATTGATCGCAACCGCGACCTGTTCGACGCGATTCGCGTGGAGCGCAACGTGATGTTCATCATTCTGCTATTCATCAGCATCGTCGCCTCGTTTTGCGTGATGAACACGCTGATCACCGTCACCGTGATGAAGACGCGCGAGATCGGGATCATGAAAGCGCTCGGCGCAACGACGGCGCAGATCGTCTGGGTTTTTCTGGCGCAGGGAATGGTCGTCGGGATTTTTGGAAATCTCACCGGTCTTGGCCTCGGCATGCTGCTGATCCGGTTTCGCAACGAGTTCCGCGACTGGCTGGCGAGCACGCTCCACATCCAGATTTTTCCGGCGGATATTTATCAATTCAGCCAGATTCCAGCCGAGATCGTCCCGCACGACGTGATGGTCATTTGCCTGACGGCATTTGCCTTTTGCTCGCTCGCCGCGCTCATTCCCGCGTGGGTTGCAGCCCGCCTGGAGCCGGTGAAAGCGCTGCGTTACGAATAAAAACAAGGCCGCGGAGCGTCGGGAAATCCGATGCACACATGAACGGTTTCCCCATGAAGTTCGCGCTCCTCCTGCTCCTCCCGCTCTCCGTTTTCGCCCAGATCGCGCCGGAATCAGTGATGAAAATCACGAGCCCGGATTTCGGCGACGGCGGAAATATCCCGAAACGATTCACGTGCGACGATCAGAATGTGAACCCGACCTTGCAGATCACGGGCGCGCCCGCCGCGGCGAAAAGCCTCGCGTTAATCGTCGATGATCCCGACGCGCCTGGCGGCACGTTCACGCACTGGTTGCTGTGGAATTTGCCGGCGAAACTTGAGGAGATCATCGCCGCGAGCACTCCCAACGGCGCCGTGCAGGGAAGCAACGGCTTCGGCAAAAAGAGTTACGGCGGTCCGTGCCCGCCCTCCGGCCAGCACCGATATTATTTTCGGCTGTATGCGCTGGATATTCCGGTCTCGCTGGCTGCGGGAGCTTCGCGCAAGGACCTCGAGAAAACGATGGAAGGACACATTCTCAATCAAGCGGTGATCATGGGAAAATACGCGCGCCCGGAAACGCAGCGCTAACAAGAATCCGCTTTTCAGCGAGGCGCGCGCGCCGCTAGTTTCGCGCGCATGAAATCGCTCACCGCCCTCCTTTGCGCCTTCACTCTTTCCGCGCCGGCATTCGCCGGGGTCGGGAACGCCAAAGACACCAAAACGATCGAGGAGCCGTGTCCGCCGAATTCCCTGCTGCTGATCAACACGAGCGCGGATTACGTCGGCGAGAGCAAGTTCCGTCACGGCGGCGGAAAACAGGACGCGATGCATTTCGACTTCGAAGTGGATCAGCGCATTCCGCTCGGTTTCGCATGGCCGAATCACGAGTGCGGGAAGTGGTATCTGCGCATCGGGGCGGACTACGACCGGTTCGACTTCGACACGGAACATCAGTCGCGCGTGCCAAATACACTCCAGAGCGCAACGGCAGTGATCGCCCTCGAATACGTCGTGCATGACGACGCGGCGATTATGCTGGAGACGCGGCCCGGCGTTTATTTTGAGCATGACATCAATGGCGGCGCGTTCGATGCGGTGACGACTCTCGCTTTCGCATATCCGGTTTTTGGCGGGGACAAATTTTACGCGATCTTCGGGGTGGCCGGCGCCGCGCTTTGGTCCCCGCACTTCCTGCCGGTCATCGGCGCGACCTGGTATATCTCTGACAAGTGGGAACTCGACGCAGTGCTCCCCGATCCGCGTTTGATCTACAATGCTTCCGACAAACTTCAGATCTGGGCGGGCGGCGAGTTGGCCGGCGGCGCGTATAAAACAGATCGTCGCGATGTCGATCCCCACAAACTCAGTGGCGCGGTCGTCACTTATACCGACATCCGCGCGGGCGGCGGTGTGACCTGGAAGGCGAAGCCGTTCACCGTGGAGCTCGCCGCCGGCGCTTCGATGCAGCGTGAGTTCGACTACGCACGCGCGGGTTCGCGTTTCCGCACGCGCCCGGCGCCGTATGTGGAGCTCGCGATCGAGACGCGTTTCTAAACGATGCCCTCGTTCGACATCGTCTCGGAGGTGGACAACGGCGAGATCGACAACGCGCTGAACCAAGCGCGGAAAGAACTCGCCACCCGCTTCGATTTCAAGGGCAGCACCGCGGCTGTCGAAATCACCAAGGACGTGATCAAACTTTCCGCTGAGGATGCGAACCATCTCAAGGGCCTGAGCGAAATCGTCGTCAACAAACTGGCAAAGCGAAACGTGGACCTGCGCAACATCGAGCGCAAAGATCCCGCGATTTCATCCGTCGGCCACGCCACGCAGGAATTCCACATCAAGCAGGGACTCGAAGGCGACAAGGCCAAGGAAATCATCAAGGCGATCAAGGCCGCCGAGTTCAAAGTGCAATGCGCGCTGCAGGATCGGCAGATTCGCGTGACCGGTAAAAAGCGCGATGATCTGCAGGCGGTCATCCAGTTTGCGCGCAGCCGCGACTTCGGCGTCGCGCTCAATTACACGAACTTTCGCGAATAAAACGCCCGGGATCGGACTTCGTGGGCGGGGGGCATCCGCAGCCTCCATTTGAAACGGATAGACATACGTGTTAACCGAGACTTCTCCAATGGCCACTGTTTCCCACCCCGAGCCAAACGTGCTCGCACTCGAAGGCGAAATCGACCTGCATGAATCCCCGACCATTCGTGAAGCCTTCACCAGCCTCATCGAGCAAAAACAGCAGCAGATCGTGGTCGACCTGAACGGCGTCAACTACATCGACAGTTCAGGCCTCGCGGTCCTGATCGACGCGATGCAGCGCATCCAGGCCTACGGCGGGAAATTCGCCCTTTACGGATTGCGCGAAAGCGTCCGCACCGTCTTCGAGATTGCGCGGCTCGATCAGGTTTTCCGGATTTTTCCGGACAAAGCGATCGCGCTGGGAGCGGTTTAGGGTTCCAGCCAGGCGAGCGTTTCCGCGACGTTGCGCTCGATTGAATAACCGCGAATTGCCTCGCGGCAGCGCTCGACGTTGATTTCACGCCGTTCGCCACAGCTTCCGATTGCCGCGCTAAGCGTCGTGATGTCGCGGGGATCGGAGAGCACCAATCCCGGGGTGAAAAGTTCGGCGAACCCGTTGAAGACGGTCGTGACGATCGGCAGACCCGCAGCCGCTGCTTCCAGGCAGGCATTGGAGAACGGCTCGTAAATTGTCGGCAGAACAAAAACATCCGCGGCAGCGTAAAGTGCCGCAAGCTGTTCGACTTCGCCGAGGAATCGCGAGCGCGGTGCGCGCGGCAGTCCGCGCGTTTTGCCGCGACCGGCGACGAGGAGCGTGGCGTGCCGCAGTTTTTCGACAGCCTGCATGGCAAAGCGGAGACCTTTACGCTCCCAACCGGAACCGACAAACAGCGCGACCATTTCATCATCGCGCAATGCGAACTGGCGCCGCGCGGCAAGACGATCCGGAAGCTGCGGCTGAAGTTTTTCGGCGGGCAGACCGTTGTAGATGACGGCGATCTTTTCCTCCGCGAATCCATACTCCTGCACGATTTCACGGCGCACCATCTTCGAATTCGCGATCACCGTCCCCGCTCCGCTTCGTGAAAAAAGATGCGCCTCGATTTCCAGCAATTCACGATGCGTGCGGTCAAATTTCCGAATCCACGTCCGCAGTCCCGGCTCGAAGCGCGCCCGCTGCGCGAGCGCCACGCGGTGCACGCCATCCCCGGCGCGGTAACAATCGCATTCCCACACGCGCTCGAGACTGAAGAGCCGGTCGCATTTTTCCCGCGGACGCGCGGCGGAAAGCGCATCCGCGAACGCGCGCGGCGTGTTGCCTTTCACCAAAAAAAAGTCGTGCTGCCAGTCGGGCCACGGCTCTGAGCTGAACAGCGCGCAGGTGTGACTCGCGCGCACCAGTTCCGCCGCGAAGCGCCGCAGATAGCGCTCCGCGCCGCCGCTCGGCGAGTAGCCGCGGCGAACGAGACCGATTTTCATCGCGCGGTTTTTATCGCGCAGCCGCGCCGCTGTCGCGCGCAAATCAAATCCGTATTTCATCCCCGTCCATCCGCCGCTAAACAAACCGCGTGACTCCGTCGCTGCTCTACGCCACCGCCGCGCGCATCGGCGGCAGCGGCCTCGATCATGTTGCGCTGGAGACGCTGCGCGGCGCGCACGAGGCGGGCTTTTTAAAAAAGGCGATCGCCTATGACAACCGCCAGCGGGAAATCCCGCGTGCGCTCATCCGCACGCTGCGCGCGCATCCGGTGCGGCTGCTCTCGTTTCTGGATGGACCGCATTATTACGGGGCGAAAAAGCATTACCTCGACTGGATCGCCGCGCGGGAGCTGGCGCGCGGAGACTACGGGCTTTTCCACGGCTGGTCGGGAGAATGCGTGCGCACTTTGCGCGAGGCGAAGCGGCGCGGGATCCCGTCGTTGATCGAAATTCCGACCTGGCATCGAAACAAAGGGAAGAAGAAGCGGGCGAAAACGAAAAGTGAACGCGAGCGCGAGGCAATTCGTGGATGGAAACGCCGGTTCAACGACCTGCTGGTCACCCGCCAGCAGACGATGGAGGAATACGATCTCGCCACGCTGATTCTCGTCCTTTCGCAAAAAGCGGTGGAGACTTTTCTGGCTGCGGGAATTCCCGAGACGAAACTGTTTCGTCATTCCCGCGGCGTCGATGTCGAGCGATTCACCCCTGCGGAGAAACCGCCCGGGGTTTTCCGCGCGGTTTTTGTCGGCGCGCTGATCAAGCGCAAGGGCGTGCATCATTTGCTCGAGGTCTGGCACCGGCTCGCTTTGAAAAACGCGGAGCTGGTGCTGGTGGGGAACGTTCACGAAGAGATCGAGCCGGCGTTGCGCGAGTTCGGTGGCGCGAGCGTTCGCGTCGTCGGCTTTGCGGCCAATCCGCAGGATTTTTACCGGGAGGCGAGCGTGCATGTTTTCCCGAGCACGTGCGAAGGAAGCGCGAAGGCAACCTACGAGGCGGCGGCGTGCGGTCTGCCGCAAATCACGACGCGCGAAGCTGGCGACGTGGTGATTGACGGACTGAACGGCGTGATCATTCCGCCTGAAGATCCCGCCGCGCTTGCCGGTGCGATCGAGCGTCTTTACGCCGATCCCGACGAATGCGCGCGGATGGGCGCGGCAGGCCGTGCGCGCGTCGTCGAGCAGTTCACGTGGGAGCATTTCCGCCATAGACTTCTCGAGGCCTATCGAAGAGCCTTGAGCCATTAGCCCCCTGCCTCGCGTTGGGAGTTTTGCGAGGCGTGCATGAAAATTCTCGCGCTTCAGCTTAAACGCATTGGCGACTTGATCCTGACCACGCCGGCGCTGCTCGCATTGCGCCAGAACCTGCCCAACGCCCATCTCACCCTCGCCATCGAGGCTGGTTGCCGCGAGCTTTTGCCCGCGATCGATTTCGTGGACGACACGTTCATTTATCATCGGAGCGGCGGAAACGGCGCGCTCTGGTGGAAGCTCGTTTCACATGGGTTCGATGTCTGCCTCGACTTCACCGGCAACGACCGGTCCGCCTTTTTCGCGGTCCTTTCAAAATCCTCCAAACGCTTTGCCTACGACTGGATTCAACGTTCGCCGTGGCGGCCGATTTTTTACAACGGCTTCATCCGTTCCTCCGTTCGGGAAAACCACACGGTTGATCATTACCTGCACATGTTGCGCGCGCTGAAGATCGAGGCGCAGAACGTGCCGGTGACGCTGCACCTGCCGGAGTGGTCGCATAAAAAAGCGCGTCAGCTTTTGCTCGAGTGCGGAGTCGAGGGAGCGTTTGTTCTCGTCCATCCGGGCACCGCGCGGCCTGAGAAATACTGGCTACCGGAGCGCTGGGCGGAGGTGATGGATTTCTGCGAACGCGAGCTTCGAGTGCCGTGCGTGCTTTCCGGCAGCGCTGACGGCGTCGAGCAAGGCCACGTCGCAAAAATCAAGGCCGCGCTCCGCGTCGGTCCCGCGCGCGATCTCAGCGGTCGGCTCGATTTGCTCACTCTCGCGGCCCTGACGCAGCTCGCGCAGCTCGTGCTGACCGTGGACTCCGCCCCGATGCATCTCGCGGGCGCCTTCGGCACGCCGCAGGTGGCGCTCTTTGGAAAAACCAATCCATTCCATTGGCGGCCGCGTCATGCTAATGCGTTCGTCATCCTCGCCGGCAATCCGGCCGCAAACCCGCCATTCAAGCCGCACCACGAGGCCGCGGAGATGAGCGAGATATCGACGCAAACCGTGTTCGATGTTATCAGTGCGGCTTCCGCGAATGTCCAAAAAACCTAACAAACCGCAGGTGCCACGCACCTTTCTCGAGGGCGTGCGCGAGGTCTGGGTGCCTTATTCGCAGCTCCTGCCGTATCTAAAACCCTACCGCTGGCGCTTCATTGCCGGCCTGATTTGCGGCGCCCTCGCCGGCGTGATGAGCGGCGGACTCGGCTGGGTGATCAAGGTCGTGAGCGACGGCGCATTCGGCGGCGGCGTCGGCAAAACCGCGATCATGCATGGAGCGCACGCCGCCGGGCCGGGCATTCAGAGCGTGATCTGGAAATGCATGATGATCCCCGGCTTCATGATTCTGCGCGGCGTCTGCGCCTATCTCGCCGCTTATTGCATGGCGTGGGTAGGCTTGAAAATCGTAGTCGATTTGCGTGACGCGCTGTTCCGGCACGTGCTCAGCCATTCGCTCGATTTTTTCAACAAAATGAAATCGGGCAACCTGATGTCGCATGTCGCGAACGACACGCGCATGGCTCAGCAGGCGCTCACTCAGGTCGGCGCCGATCTCATCGTGCAGCCGATCACGATCGTCTCCGCGCTCTGTTTCCTGCTGCGGATGGATTGGAAATTTACGCTGGTGAGCATGACCCTTTTTCCACTTTGTCTCGTGCCGATCCAATACTACGGAAAGCGTGCGCGGAAATCGGGCCGCGATGAGGAAAGCCAGGCCGGCTCGCTTTTCGTCATCCTGAGCGAAGCCTTCGCGGGCATCAAACTCATCAAGGCGCTCGCGCGCGAGGACTACGAGGCAGCGGAATTCGAGGAAGCGGGCCGCCAGCAGTTTCACAACAGCCTGCGCGTGCGCAAAGCGATTGAGATCGTCGGTCCGATGATCGAAGGCGTGGGCGCGCTCGGGGCCGGTCTCGCCATTTTCTACGTTTACATCGCCGGGATGTCGGTCGGCACTTTCATCGGTCTGCTCACCTGCACGTTTATGCTTTATGATCCGGTGAAAAAGCTGAGCAAGGTGCACGTGAACCTCCAAAAGTGCCTCGCTTCCACGACCCGCATTTTTGAGCTGATGGCGCTCAAGCCCCGCATCGCCGATGCGCCCACCGCGCACGAACTCACCAACTGCCGCGGCGAGATCGAGTTCGAGGGCGTGAGCTTTTCCTACATCAAAAACGTGCCGGCCGTCCGCAAGCTGGACCTGCACATTGCGCCGGGCAAAAACTACGCGCTCGTCGGCGCGAGCGGCGCGGGCAAGAGCACGGTGCTCTCGCTGCTGCTGCGCTTTTACGATCCGGGCGCGGGGATCATCCGCATTGATGGACACGACCTGCGGCAGATCACTCAGAAATCGCTGCGCGAGAACATCGGCATCGTCACGCAGGACACGTTTTTGTTTCACGAAAGCATTTTCGAAAACATCCAGTATGGACGGCTCGATGCGACGAAGGAGGAAGTCTATGAAGCCGCGCGGCAGGCCTTCGCGCATGACTTCATCCTCGCGCAGCAGCGTGGCTACGAAACCGTCATCGGCGACAAGGGCTGCATGCTCAGCGGCGGCCAGCAACAGCGGCTCGCGATCGCGCGGGCGCTGCTGAAAAACGCCCCGATCCTGCTGCTCGATGAGGCGACGAGCGCCCTCGACTCGGAGAGCGAAAAGCAGATCCAGCTCGCGCTCGAGCGTCTCGCGGCCGGGCGAACGGTGATCGCGATTGCCCACCGGCTTTCCACGATTTTAAAAGCCGATCAGATCGTGGTGATGGAGCATGGCCAGGTCAAAGAGGTCGGACGCCACGACGAGTTGATGGATAAGTCCGGACATTACCGCCGGCTTTACGACCTGCAGTTTCAGCATCATGGTTCCGAACCCGAGGCGCTTTTCGAACCCATGCAAACCGCGCTCATTTAATGGTGAAACCGCTTTCCGCCCTCCTCGCCGTTCTGTTTCCCGCCGTCTGCTTCACGCAGGATGACGCGGCGACGATCAAGGTGACCACGATGCTGCACGAAGACGGCAGCAAGACCGTCACGAAAATTGATCCGCTGGAGCACACCTCTTCCGCGGAAACCACCGACGCCTCCAACAAACTCAAGCAGCGCATCGTTTACGCCCTCGATGCGCAAAATCAGCCCGCCACCGGCACCGTTTACAACGCGGCGGGCGTGGTGGTGATGAAAACCGCCTACCAGCACGATGGCTCGAATCGCATCACCGAAGAAACCGATTACACGCCGGACGGGCAGTTGATGCGGCGCTTCGTCTATGAGTTCGGCAGCACCGGGAAGGTCTCCAAAATCCGCGCTTACGACGCAAACGGCACCGAGCTGCGGCAAACCACTGCGCGCCCGGACGAGAAAAAAGCTCCGCCCCGCCGGCGCAGGTAGCAGCGGTTTCGCGCGAAGACGTTGGCTAAAAAATCGTCGGTCTTCATCGCGGCTGTTTGCGGCGCGCTGCTGGTTTGGAGCTTTGGCTGGGGCTTTTCGCAACGGCGAGCACTGATTGCCAAATCATTCGATGATCGCCGGCTCGCGCTGCTCGAGACGGAAAACGAGCGCCTGCGCGGCGTCATCGCTTCGCAGGACAAGGCGAAGGCATTAGGAGAAAACAACGCCGGACGCGGGCAAATCGAGCGGGCAGTCGCCGAGCTTCGCGGGATGTCGTTCCTTCATCCGGTGACTTACGACGTGCTCACGCGCGCCGGCATCCGGCAGATCGTCGATGAGAAACTCAACGAGCAGTTTTCCGAGGAGGAATTCAAAAACATCGGCCTCGGGCTCTCTGCGCTCGGATTGTTGCCGCGCGATTATCCGCTGAAGCAAAAGTATATCGAGCTGCTCGGCGAGCAGATCGCCGCCTTTTACGATCAGCATCAGCATAAACTTTTCATGTTCGAGGATGCGTCGCTGTCCAACGCGCAGAACCGCATCATCCTCGCCCACGAACTCACCCACGCGCTGCAGGATCAGCATTTCGACCTGCTGAAAATGCCGATCGAACTTAAAAACAACGATGATCGCGCGCTGGCGGCAAGCGCCTTGATCGAGGGGGACGCGACGCTCGTGATGTCGCAATACATGCTGCAAGACCTGTCGCTCGGCGGCTTAACGCAGAATCTCTCCGGCGCCCTTTCGCAAAACATGAAGCAGCTTCAGGATGCCCCGCGTTACCTGCGCGAAATGCTGATCTTCCCCTATTTGCGCGGCCAGGAATTCTGCACGGCGCTGCTCGAGGGCGGCGGCCGCGCGGCGCTCGATGCCGCGTTCAAGAATCCGCCAAGCTCGACTTCGCAGGTTCTGCACCCGGAGAAGTTTTTGACCGAACCAGGCGAGGAGCCTGTCGAGATCGACTTCGGAGACACGACGTTGAATGGCGAGAAGCCCCTGGCAGATAATGTCTTGGGAGAAGCAGGAATCCGCATTTTGTTATCGGAGTTCAACGATCCGAAAAAGTCTGAGGACATCGCGAGTGGCTGGCGTGGAGATCGTTATCTGGTTTTCAAAAACGGTGACGCGCTGATCTGGAAAACAGCGTGGCGCGACTTCAAAAGCGCCGCAGCGTTTTGCGAAGCGCTTCGCCCAGGTTTGGAAAAACGTTACGGCGTAAAAATTGAGCCGCTTGGATCGAATCAGTCTGGAAATTCCGTGCGCGACTCCTCTCGTGTGCTGCGCGTGTCGCTTGATCCTGCGACAAATCAGGTTGTCTTGCTCGATGCGAAAGACGAACAATCGCTCCTCTTCCTCGTCGAGTTTCTAAAATCACGAGTCTCTTCACCGGGTTCAGAATGACCATCGCTCCATGAACGAAACTGAAATGCGGCTCGATCCGCTCCGGCAAACGTGGACGGTCTTTTCCGAGGCGCGGCTCACCAAATCGCCGTTCGCCGGTGCGCGCCGCTCGGAACGCGGTTTCAGCCCATTCGCCGCCGGCCATGAGCAGTTCACGCCGCCCGCGATTTCTCCGCAAAACGGCGACGGCTGGAAAGTCCGCGTCGTGCCGAATCGCGCGCCCGCCTTGCGCGTGGAGGGCGACACGCAGCGTCGCGCCGAGGGTTTTTACGACCGGATGGACGGCGTCGGTGCGCATGAGGTGATCATTGAAAATCCCGGTCCCGAGCCGCTCGAGGAACTCTCGCTGCCGGCGATCGGCAACGTGATTACGATGTGGAAAAATCGGATGGTGGATTTGCTGCGCGACGCGAGGTTGCGCGCCTTTTTCATCGTGAAAGACGTCGGCGAACCGGCGGGCGCGCAGGTGTCGCACGCGCTCAGCCAGTTGATCGCGATGTCGGTCGTGCCCGCGCCGCTGCTGCAAAAGCTCGATGTAGCGCGCGAGTTTTACGAACGCAAAAAGCGCTCGATTTTCGAGGACGTGCTCAGGGAGGAAGTGCGCATCGGCACGCGGCTCGTTTATGAAAATAACGGCTTTGCGGCGTTCTGTCCGTATGCGTCGCGCGCGCCGTTCGAGGTGGCGATTTATCCGAAACGGCAGTGCGCCGATTTTCACGGCTTGAGCGACCAAGAGATCGCGCAGCTCGCCGATGCGCTGAAGGCGACGCTGCGAAAACTCGCCCGCGCGCTCGATCGCCCCGCTTATCATCTGATGCTTTTTACCGCGCCGACCCGCACCGCGCGCCGCGACCACTGGAACACGCTCGACGCCGATTTCCGCTGGCACATCGAGATCGTCCCGTGCCTGTTTTACACGAGCGGCTTCGAGCTCGGCACGGGCTGTTGCCTGAACACGGTCTGGCCCGAGACGGCAGCGGAGTATCTGCGGAAGATCGAGATATGAGTCAGGACAGCAGGAACGCGGAAATGGGCGATGGCCGGTTGCACTCTTTTCCGGCCTTCCGGTTTTCCTGATTCATTCCTCATGATCGGCTGCAAGATTTTCTACGAAGGCCGAGTGCAGGGCGTGGGCTTCCGCTACACCGTGCGGCAAATCGCGAAGGGTTTCGACGTGGTCGGCTCCGTCCGCAACCTCGACGACGGTCGCGTGGAATTGAAGGCCGGCGGCGAGGAATCCGAAGTGCGCGACTTTCTGCAGGCAATCCGCGACAGCGAGCTGGGCAGCTTCATTCGGAATGAATCCGCGCACGACATTTCGCCGCTCACCGACGCGCGCGGATTTGAAATCGCGCTGTAAATCGATGATTCATTTCAAGCCGTGAGCAACCCCGCGATTTCGATTCGCAATCTGACGAAAGTTTTTCCGATCCCGTTTCGGCGGGAGCGCGTCGTCGCGGTCAAAGACTTGTCGCTCGATGTCGAGCCGGGGCAGGTTTACGGCCTGCTCGGGCCGAATGGCTCCGGGAAGAGCACGACGATGAAAATCGTGCTCGGGCTCGTGTCGCCGACCGCGGGCAGCACGGAGATTTTCGGGCGCGACAGCTCGGAGGTCGAAAGCCGCGAGGAGGTCGGATTCCTGCCGGAGAACCCGTATTTTTACAAATTCCTCACCGGTGAGGAGACGCTGCATTTTTTCGGAAAACTCTGCGGGCTGCGCGGCGCGAAATTGCGCGAACGGGCGTCGGAACTGCTCGCGCTCGTCGGCCTCGAAAACGCGCGGGATCGCCGGCTCGGCGGCTATTCAAAAGGGATGCTCCAGCGCATCGGGCTGGCGCAGGCGCTCGTCCAAAATCCGCGGCTGCTCGTGCTCGACGAGCCGACGGCGGGTGTGGATCCGGCGGGCTCGCGCGAGATCCGCGATTTGATTTTGGATTTCAAAAAACGCGGCATCACCGTGCTGCTCTGCTCGCATTTGCTGGGGCAGGTGCAGGAGATTTGCGACCGCATCGGCATCCTGCACCAAGGCGTGCTCGTGCGCGAAGGCCGGCTGGAAGACTTGATCTCGATCGAAAATCAGATGGAGCTGATTTTGGAAAACGCGACGCCGGAATTGCTGCGCGAAGTCGAAAGCCTCGTCATTAAAAGCCGCGCGCGCATTGTCGAAACGCGCAAGCCGCAGACGACGCTGGAACGGTTTTTCTTAGAGGTGACACAGGAGAAAAAGTGAGTGCGTCGCCTAAGTCGCGGACAGTCTGGTTTGGAGTAGTAATTGGGTTCGTGTGCGGTGTGCTGTTTAGTTCTGCTGGTTTAATAGCATTACCAGTCATAACGCTTCCCAAAATCAAAGACGGTGCGGACAAAGGCAAAGCGCGACGCGAAGTGAAGCTGATTTATGCAGCGATGGAGGCCTACGAAAATCAGTATCACGCGCTGCCAACCGGTGATACAGCAGCAATTATTGCAAAATTGTCTGGCACCAATGCGCGCGAGCTGAAATTCCTCAAGCCGCTCCCGAGAAGTCAGGACTCGCAAGGTCATCTCCTCGATCCGTGGGGCAGTCCCTACCGGATTGATGTCAGCGATCCGGCGAATCCGAAAGTCTGGTCGCCCGGCAAAAACAAAAAGGACGAGCCGGATGATCCGCACTCCGACGACATTTGCAGTTGGCGCTAACGCCGCTTATTCGGAGGTTTTCAAATTCAATTTGTGACGACCACCACCGCTCCCCCCTCAGTTGCCGCTGACTCTCGGCCCGCGCACACGTTTTTCTCCCCGGCCCGCATCGGCGCGATCGCGAGTAACACGCTGCTCGAGCTGGTGCGGCTGAAGGTCTTCTACTTTCTCCTGATCTTCGCGCTGCTGGTGATCGGGAGCTCGGCCTTCATGGTGCGGTTTACTTTTCAGGAGCAGTTTCAGGTTTTGAAAGACGTTTCGCTCGGCGCGATGTCCATTTTCACCTGGCTGCTCTCGGTGCTCGCGACCGCGATGCTGCTGCCGAAGGACATCGAGGATCGCACGCTTTACACGATCCTCGCGAAGCCGGTGCCGCGGCTGGAATACTTGCTCGGGAAACTGCTCGGCGTGCTGCTGCTGCTGCTGGTTTCCACGCTCGTGATGAGCGCGCTGTTCGCGGCGGCCCTCTATTTACGGGAGCAAACGGTCATCGCCGAGACCGCGCAAAACACGCCGCCGGAGCAGCTCGCCGAAGCCGTGCGCAACCTGAAGGCGGGCGCTTTCACCGTGAGCCTCATCCCGGGCATCATCACCATTTACATCAAAGCCGCGCTCTTCTCCGCGCTCACGCTTTTCATTTCCACTTACGCGTCTTCGTCGATTTTCACGATCATGATTTCGGTCGCAATTTACATCATCGGCCATCTGCAATCCACCGCGCGCGAATACTGGCTCGCGGGCGGGGACGCGGGCGCGCTGACGAAGATTTTCCTCGCGATCATCTCGCTCGTTTTTCCCGATCTGCAGCTTTTCAACCTGGTGGACGACATCGTCGCCGGGAACGCGATCGCGCTCGGTTTGTTTCTGAAAACAGCGGGGCTCGGCGTGGTCTACACCTGCATTTATCTGCTCGTGGCTTACTTCGTTTTTGCGAACAAGGAGCTGTGATGAGCCGCGCCTGCTTTTCTGCAAAATGCGCCACCTGCTCGTAGCAATCACTCTGCTCGCTTTCGGTGCGGGAAAATTGCGCTTCGAGCAACAACTCACCGAAGCGCATCGGCGCGCCTTTTTCCACGGCGCGAAGCTGAATCTCGATCTCCGCCAGCAGATCGGGCAGCTCGGTTTCATCGCGGCGCTGAGCGGCTTTCGTTCGCTGGTTGCGGACGTTTTGTGGATCCAGGCGCACTCCGCGTGGGAGAACACGCAGTGGGGGAAGATGGTGCTAATTTTTGACAACGTGACCGCGCTGCAGCCGCGCAACGTGATGTTCTGGGACATGGCGGGATGGCACATGGCGTGGAATGCGAGCGTGGCGGCGATCCAAAATCCGAAGCAGCCGCGCGAGGCGCTTCGGATCAAGGCCCAGCGCGAGTATTTCCGGATCGGCCGCGATTTCTACGAGCGCGGGATCGAGAACAATCCCGACCGCTATCTGCTGCACGACCGGCTGGGGTTGCTCCTGCGCGAGAAGTTCCAGGACCACTGCGGCGCCGCGGCGGAATACGACCTCGCGCGGCAGTTTCCGGGTGCGCCGGAATATGAGAAACGCTTCGCGGCCTACGAGCTTTCGTATTGTCCCGGTCACGAGCGCGAGGCTTACGAGCGGCTGCTGGCGCTTTACAAAATGGGCGAGCAGGAATGGCTGCCGACGCTGCTGAAACGCCTCAGCTTTTTGGAGGAAAATTTGCATGTGCCGGCGGAGCAAAAAGTTTACATTCCTCCGGATACTCCGAAATAATCCGCCTCTTCATCATCTTTTTCCTCGGACAGCCGCGTTCATGCGGATTTGGGGACGATTAGGGAGAGAATGAGAGAGTTTTTTTAAAAATGCGTTTTGCTGTTTTCGGCGACATCCACGCCAATCTCGAGGCTCTGCAGGCCGTGCTTGCCGATGCGAAGGCGCAGGAGTGCACGCACTACGTCTGCCTCGGCGATGTCGTCGGCTACAACGCCAATCCGCATGAGTGCGTGGAGATCGTCCGCGCGCTCGAATGCCCGGTGGTGAAGGGGAATCACGACGAGCAGGCGTCCATCGAAACGGACCTCGATGGCTTCAATCCGCTGGCGGAGGAAGCGATTAACTGGACGCGCGCGAATCTGACCTGGGACGACAAGCACTGGCTGCGCGAATTGCGGATGGTGCGGCAGGTGCGCGACTTTACCATTGTCCACGCGACCCTCGATACGCCGCACAAATGGGGCTACATTTTCAACCAGCTCGATGCCGCGGCGAGCCTGAATTACCAGCACACGAACATCTGTTTCTATGGCCACACGCACGCGCCGCGGGCGTATCTCCGCGACGGCGCAGTGAAAAGCGTGCCGCTCGACAAGTTGCGGATGGAGGCGAACAAAAAGTATTTCATCAACGTCGGCAGCGTCGGGCAGCCGCGCGATGGCGACTGGCGTTCGGCGTATTGCATTTTCCACGTCGAAGAGCACATCGTCGAGCTGCGTCGTCTCGAATACGATGTTTACGCGGCGCAGGATAAAATTATCGCTGCCGGGCTTCCGCAACGGCTCGCCGACCGGCTGGCCGTGGGGAAGTAGGCGGTGGGAGTGATTGCCGGCGATTTTCGGGACCTCATTCCCATCAGTGAAGACGGGCTGGCACACGACGTTTCGGTGCTGGTGGTAAAACCCAGCTCGCTTGGCGACGTGGTGCACACGCTGCCGGCGGTGCATGCGCTGAAACGTGCGCGGCCAGATCTCAGAATCTCGTGGCTGATCAACTCGGAATGGGCTCCGTTGCTCGCCGGCAACGCCGATCTTGACGGCACGCTGGAGTTCCCGCGCCGCGACTTTCGCGGTTTGCGTGGATGGTTGCGCGTGCCGGCATGGCTTCGCACCATCTCCAGCTCGAAGCCCGGACTGGCCCTCGATTTTCAAGGACTCACGCGCAGTGCGCTGCTCGCGCGGGCTGCCGGCGCGCAGCGCGTGCATTGTCTCGGGGACGCGGAGTTGATTCCACGATTGCTCGCAGACCGGGTGGTTCCGGCGGACCGCATCTCCGGGCACGCGATCGAACGTTACCTGCGGCTCGTGGCGGATCTTGGCGTGGCGATTGAGGAGCCGCTCCAGTTTCCGTTGCCACCGGGAACGAAACCAGACGGGTTCGATTTGAACGAACCTTTTTTGCTCGTCCATCCCTTTTCACGCGGCGCGGACAAATCGCTCGCAGAAGCTGATGTGCAGCAGCTTTGTGAACTACTGCAGCCAGTGCCGATCGTCCTCGCCGGCCGCACCGCGGTGCAATTTGAGGCTCCGAAAAACTGCGTAAATCTTTTGAACCGAACTTCGCTCGAGGAGTTGATCTGGCTGATCCGCCGCGCACATTTCACGCTCAGCGTGGACAGCGGGCCGATGCATATCGCCGCAGCGCTCACCGCGCGCCTGCTCAGCATTCACACGTGGACCGACCCGCGCATCGTCGGGCCGTATCAGCCAGAGGCGTGGGTGTGGAAAAACGAAGAGATCAAGCAGGTGCGCGCTTTGCCCGAGACGACAGACGCAGACTGGAAGCCGTTTCGCAAAGAGCATGTGCCGAAGCTCGCCGGGTTTTTGCGCGAGCAATTCACGATACTGAAGACGTCGGACTAGACCTTCACGCGCTCAATTTCCGCCCCAAGGCCGTTGAGCTTTTCGTCGATCATCTCGTAGCCACGGTCGATGTGATAAACGCGATTCACCTCCGTGACGCCGTCGGCCTGCAGGCCCGCGAGCACCAGCGCGGCCGAGGCGCGCAGATCGCTCGCCATCACCGGTGCACCGCTCAGGTGCTCGACTCCGTTGATGATCGCCGTGGCGTTCTCGAGATTGATGTTCGCACCCATGCGCTTGAGCTCGGAGACGTGCATGAAGCGTTGCGGGAAAATGTTTTCCGTGATCGTGCTGATGCCGGTTGTTTTACAAAGTAGCGCACACATTTGCGCCTGCATATCCGTCGGGAAGCCGGGATAGGGCTCCGTCACCAGCTCGAGCGGCTTCGGCGACGGGGTGCCGTCGATGGTCAGCGATTCGCCATTGGACTCGATCGTGTAGCCGGATTTCTGCAATTGCTCCGTGGCCGCTTTCAGATGCTCCGGCACGACCCGCTTCAGCGTCACTTTTTCTCCCGCGATCGCCGCGGCGATCAGAAATGTGCCTGCCTCGATGCGGTCGGGGATGACGTGATGTTCCGCCCCGTGCAACTCCTTCACGCCTTCCACGATGATGCGTCGCGTGCCCGCGCCTTCGATTTTTGCACCCATGGCGTTGAGGAAATTCGCGAGATCGACCACCTCCGGCTCCTCGGCCGCGCCGTCAATCACGGTCGTGCCCTCGGCCAGGACGGCGGCCATCATTACGTTGTCGGTGCCGAGGACCGTTGAACCGAATTTTCCGCGCAGCGAAATCACCGAGCCGATCAGCTTCGGTGCGAAAACTTTCACGTTGCCGCCTTCCACGCGAATCGCCGCGCCGAGCGCCTCGAACCCTTTCAGGTGCAAATCGATGGGTCGGTCGCCGATGACGCAGCCGCCGGGAAGAGAAACCGTCGCCTCCATTTCGCGCCCGAGCAGCGGCCCGAGCACGCAAACCGATGCGCGCATTTTCCGCACGAGCTCATAGGGCGCTTCGCTCGAAATTTTCTCGGCCTTCACCGTCACCGTCCCGCTTGCCCGCTCCACGGATGCGCCGAGATGCGACAGGATCTGCAGCATGTAATGGATGTCGCTCAGGTCGGGCACGTGATGGATGACGCACTCTTCCTTCGTCAGCAATGTGGCCGCGAGGATCGGCAGAGCTGAGTTTTTTGAGCCGCTGATTTTTACCGAGCCGGAAAGTTTGCGGCCGCCGTGAACGAGAATTTTATCCATAAATTGCGAAGAGGAATCGGTTTACACCGTGATAGTCGGCCTTGCAGTCAATTTGTGCGAAACCGAGCGCCTCCAAATGTGCCCGCAGCGGCTCCGCATGAGCATCCCCGATTTCCATGGCGATCATGCCCCCCGGCGATAAATGCCCGCGCGCCTCCACGGCAAACCGGCGAATGATTTCCGCGCCGTCGGCGCCCCCGTCGAGCGCGATGCGCGGATCGCGCTGCACCTCCCGGGCCAGCGTGGATAAAACTTCCGTTTCGATGTATGGCAGATTGGCCACGATCAGGTCGTAGCGGCCTTCGATTTGGCTGAATAGGTCGCTGGGAAAAAAACGCACTCGGTCGTTGAGTTGAAGAGTCTCGGCGTTTTGCGCTGCGAGGGCGAGTGCTGACGGCGAGAGGTCCACTCCGTCCACAGTGGCCTGGGGCCAATGCGCCGCCAGCGAAAGCGCGATGACGCCGCTCCCGGTGCCAACGTCAAGGATGCGCCGGAACATTCCTCCCTTGCCGATGAGCATTTCCACCAACCGCTCCGTTTCCGGCCGCGGAACCAAAGCACGTTCGTCACATTGAAAAATGCGCCCGCAAAATTCCACTGTGCCAAGCAGATGCTGGAGTGGCTCGCCGCCAGCGCGGCGCTTCACCAGCTCCCGCAATGGTGCCAGCACCGTCTCATCCAATGGATGGTCGAACTCCATGTAGAGATCGATCCGCTTTTTCCGGAGCACATGCGCGATGAGGTGCTCGGCGTTCAGTCGCGGGCTCTCCACGCCGCGCTTTTTGAAAAATTCCGTCGTCGCGCTCAGCACATCCAGCACGGTTTTCGTAGTCACCGTGCGGACAGTGCGGTTCTGCCACGGCTTTTGCAGCCCAATTTCGTGACGCCCTGGCTGCCGCAAGCGGCTTTCAGTCCGCGATCTTCGTCGCGTTTAATTTGCGAGTGACCCCGGATTGGACGAACCAACTATTTGTGCACGCACTCCGAAATGTGATTGGCATTTTTTTTCTAGGCCTGCTTCCCAGCCTGGCTGGGGGTGCGCTGCCGGCCTTTGACCACGTCGTGGTCGTAGTCGAAGAAAACCACAGTTACACCGAGGTCATTGGCAACCCGGATGCGCCCTATATCAATTCTCTGGCGGGGCAAGACGCACTGTTTACGAACTCCTTTGCGATCGAACATCCGAGCCAGCCCAACTATCTCGATTTGTTTTCAGGGTCGAACCAGGGGATTACAGACAACGAGATACCCCCCGGCCTTTTCACCACGCTCAACTTGGGCGCTGCCTTGATCGCGAAGGGGTTGACCTTTGGCGGCTACTCGGAGTCTCTGCCGTCGATCGGCTTCGCGGGCGCGAGCAGTCCCGACGGCTTCTACATGCGCCGGCACAATGCTTGGGTCAACTGGCAGGACTCCGGATTGAATGCGATTCCGGCGGCCTCAAATCTCCGGTTCTCGGATCTTCCCACCGATTCCGACGGTCTCGTTTGTCGTTCCAAATCTCCTCGACGACATGCACGACGGCTCCGTCGCCACTGGAGACTCCTGGCTGATGTCACACCTGGGCGCCTACGCCCAATGGGCAAAGCTAAACAAGAGCCTGCTGATCGTGACTTGGGACGAAGATGATTACCAGGGCACGAACCGCGTCCCGACAATCTTTTCCGGCGCGAATGTGGTTTCTGGCTCTTACAGCGAGGCGATCAACCATTTCAATGTCCTGCGCACGATCGAGGACATTTATGGCCTGAACCATGCCGGGGCGAGCGCGACCGCAGCCCCGATTGTGGACGTTTTCGCGGTTCCGGAACCCGCGGTTTTGGGACTGCTCGCCTTCGCCTCCAGCTTCGCGTTCGCATCGAGAATCCGCGTCAGGCGCTGAGGTTCGCCGCTTCGAGCCGCTCCTCCATGTCGCCGGCTTGCAGCGCTTCGATCATTCCCGCGAGGTCGCCTTCGATCACGCGATCGAGATTGTAAAGCGTCAGCCCGATTCGGTGATCGGTGATGCGGTTCTGCGGGAAATTATAGGTGCGGATTTTTTCCTCGCGACCGCCCGAGCCGATCTGGCTCTTGCGATGGGCCGCATATTTTTCCGCCTCCTCGCGCACCTTCACTTCGAGCAGGCGCGAGCGCAGGATCTTCAGCGCCTTTTCCTTGTTCTTCTGCTGACTGCGCCCGTCCTGACAGCGGACGATTGTGCCGGTCGGAAGGTGCATGATTTGCACTGCGGAATCCGTCGTGTTGACGCCCTGACCGCCCGGTCCGCCGGAGCGGCAGACTTCGATCCGCAACTCCTCGGGCTTTAACTCCAAATCGATTTCCTCGGCCTCCGGCAGAACCGCAACCGTGGCGGTGGAAGTATGAATGCGCCCCTGCGCTTCGGTCGCCGGCACGCGCTGCACGCGATGCACGCCGCTTTCGTAACGCAACTGCCGGACCACCGACTGGCCGCTCACTTTGAAGATAACTTCTTTCAGTCCGCCGAGCTCCGACGGACTGGTCTCGAGCTGCTCGATTTTCAACCCGTGCGCCTCGGCGTAGCGATTATACATGCGGAAAAGATCGGCCGCGAAAAGCGCCGCCTCGCTGCCACCCGTGCCCGCCCGGACTTCCACGATCGCATCGCGATCTTCATTCGCATCCGGCGGCAAAAGCGCGATCTGGATGGCGTGTTCGCCCTTGCGGATTTTTTCCTCGAGTGCCGGAATTTCCGCCTGCGCCATCTCCGCCAGTTCGTCGCCGCCCTTCGCCAGCTCTTGGTTTTCTGCCAGTTCCGCGTGCGCCTTTTGAAAATCCTCCCACGTGGCCAGGAGTTCCTTCAGTCGCATGTGTTCGCGCATGGCCTCCTTCGCCTTTTGCGGATTGGCGTAAAAATCCGGCGCTGAAATCGCGGCATCGAGCTCGCGAAAGCGTTCGTTTTTCCTGGCGATGAGCGGAGTGAAATCCATGCAAATAAAAACGGTGACCGCGCTGAGACGCGGTCACCGTTTCAAAATTTCCGAAAGCAGCTAAGCGCTCGCCTTTTTCGCCAGGCGTGTCGCCTTCGTGCCGCCGAAACGCCGCGCGAACTTCTCCACGCGTCCCGCCGTATCCACGAATTTCTGCTCGCCGGTGAAGAACGGATGGCACGCCGCACAAATGCCGATCGCCATCGTGCGCCGGGTCGAGCGCGTGCGATAAACCGTGCCGCAGGCGCACGAAAGAGTGGACTCGACGTAGTTGGGATGAATATCTGCTTTCATAGTGGAAAAGGGACGCGGAACATACCCGCCCCCGATGCCTGCCGCAACGAAAAACAACGCGATCTGCGCCCGCTGGGAGGCGACGCTCGCGCGTTCCGGCGACCGCCCCGCGATCCTCGGCCCCGATGGCGCAGTGCTGCGGACTTTTTCCGCGGTGGAAAGGGAAGCGAACGACTGCGCAGCGCGTCTGGAGAAGTTTGAGCCGCGCTCCGTGCTGGCGATCCAGATTGGGAACAGCCCGAGCTGGCCCGCTTTGCTGCTGGCGGCCTTCCGGTGCGAGCTGATCCCGCTCCCACTCGGACGGCACATCGAGAAAACGGAGCGCGACGCGGCGCTCACGACCTGCGGAGCGATGGGCGTGGTGGAAACTGGGGAAAACGGCTTCCAGTTTGTGCACCGGGATGGGCCGCGCCCTAACTGGAACGGCAAACCGCCGGATTTTTTGAAACTGACTTCCGGCACTACTTCCGCCCCGCGCGCAATTTGTTTTCACGCCGATCAACTCGCCGCCGATTGCGACAACATTTGCGAGACGATGGGTATTGCCGGGGAGGACGTGAACTTCGGCGTAATCCCTTTTTCGCATTCCTACGGCTTTAGCAATCTGCTGACACCACTCCTCTGCCGCGGCATCGCGCTCGTCGCGAGTGAAGACCGGATGCCGCGCGCGATCCTGCTCGGTCTGGCGCAAAGCCGCGCGACCGTCTTTCCCGGCATGCCGGTTTTTTTTGAAAAACTTTCCGATCTGGAAAATGCGCCCGCGCTGCCGGCGTTGCGCCTCTGCATCTCCGCCGGCGCGCCTTTGTCCAGGCGCATTGCCGGGCGATTCAGCGAAAGATTCGACCTAAAGGTTCACACCTTCTACGGCTCATCGGAGTGTGGCGGAATTGGCTACGACGCGAGCGAAGCGCTGGATTACGAGGAAGGTTTTGCCGGCGCACCGATGCGGAATGTTCAAGTGACTCCGCTCGATGCCCTTGATGCGTCGCGCATCGAAGTGCGCAGCGATGCCGTGGGAGAATGCTATTTTCCTGAAGATGATCCCAAGACGCTCGGCGCCCGGCGTTTCATCCCCGGCGATCTCATCCGGATGTCGCCGCGCGGACTGCATCTGGTCGGGCGTGTTTCCGACATCATCAACATCGCCGGACGGAAGCTCAACCCGGCGGAGGTGGAGGCGCGGCTCACCGGATTGCCGGGAGTGAAACAAGCGGTCGTTTTTGGAATCCCCTCGCCGCTTCGCCACGAGGAGGCAATCGCGTGTGTCGTCGGCGACGTCAGTGCAACCGCGGTGCTGCGGTTTGCCCGCACCGTCCTCAGCCCGTGGCAGGTCCCGAAAGCAGTCTGGATCGCGAAGGAGATTCCGGTCAACGAGCGGGGAAAATTCAGCCGGCGCGAATTGGCCCGGCTTTATCTCGAGAGCCATTAGAACTTCGTCGGAATTTTGTTGAGACGAGGTCTCATTACTTCTAAATGCGCGCATGCACCGGTTTGTTTTCCCTTCTTTTTGCGCCGCGGTTTTGCTGGCGCTGCCTCCTTCGGCTTTATCCACGGAGCGTCATTTCACTTACACCTACGAGGTCACCACCACGCCGAAAGGCGCGCTCGAGGTGGAGAACTGGGTCACGTGGACGGCGCCGAAGCGGCATTCGTCCGGCGCAGGCGAGTTCGATTTTCGCCATGAATTTGAATACGGCCTCACGGATCGTCTCCAGGTTTCGCTCTATGTCGCGGACTGGAGCATTCTCGACGACGCCACGCATCGCCGGAGCACGCGTTACACCGATTCCGCCGTTGAAGCGATTTACAACCTGACCAGCCCCGCGGCGGATTTCCTGGGCAGCGCACTTTATGGCGAAGTGCGAGTCGGCGACGAACTGCTGGAACTCGAGGGCAAATTGCTTTTGCAAAAAAACATCGGTCCGTTCATCGCGGCTTACAATCTGATCGTCGAGGGAGCGTGGGAAGGCAGGCATTTCGATGAGCGTGAAGGCGAATTCGCGCAGTCGCTTGGAATCAGTTACGAAATCGTTCCGCAACTCACCGTCGGCGCGGAATTGCTCCACGAGATTGATCTTCCCGACTGGTCGCGCGCTGAGCCCTCTGTGGTCTGGGCTGGGCCGAACGCTTCATTCCGCCATGCAAACTGGTATGCGACCCTCACGCCGCTCTTTCAATTAACCGACCGCAGTGACGAACCCGATTTTCAGACGCGTCTCATTTTGGGCGTGCAGTTTTAGCTCAGCAATTGCCGTCGTTTGTTCAACTGTTGTTACCGGTTGTGCAGGGACCGGCGTTACGGCGGGAGCGAGCACGTTTGCGACTTGCCAGAGAATTTTCCTCACGCACTGCACTCGCTGCCACGCCGTGAAACCGGTTGATTAATACACCGAGGACGAATGGCGCAGGATTCTGCCGGACATGAGCCACCGGGCCAGATTGGACGCGACGCAAAGTGCGCAATTATCCGCCTACGTTTTCGCTTCTCGCTGATCGAGTCTCTGGAGGCGGAACTTCTCGTGATATCGCCCGCGGTTATGAGCGCGGCAGCAGGCGAGACAAGCCACGCGCTGGCGAAAGG
>JAXDQV010000035.1:0-22879 GCA_034667645.1 Chthoniobacter sp. | reverse complement strand
GGTTAAAGCAGCGTGAACTTTTCCGCCGGACGGTCAGTCTCCGGCTCACCGCCTGGTATTGCGGATTTTTCGTCCTGAGCCTGCTGACGCTTTTCTGCGTCGTCTATTTCACGCTCGCCACCAACCTTCAAAAAAAGGATTTCGAACTCATCCGCGCAAAGCTGCGCGAATTCTCGGGAGAGTATAAGGAAAACGGCCTCGCCGAACTGCGCAAAGCGAGCGCCGAGCAACTCGGCCGCGGCTTCTTCGTGCGCGCGGCGGATGCCCGCAATCAAACGCTGCTGATCAGCAATTCGGAAGAATTCGAGATGACTCCGCAGCTTCTTTCGCTGATCGAGGGTGAGAGTCCCGACGAAGGCCGCTGGCTCATCATTCCGCTGCCGGATCGCAGCACTTTGGAAATCGCGAATACTCGCCTGCGCGACGGAAACTTTCTGCAGGTCGGACGCAACTCGCGCAACCGGCAGGCCTTTCTCCATCGCTTGCGCAGCACTTGTGCCGCCATCATTTTCCCGATGATCGTCTTGGCGATGGCGGGTGGGGCGCTGCTCGCGCATCGAGCGTTGGCGCCGATCCGCGAGCTGAGCGCCGCCGTCCACGCGATCATCAACACCGGCAAAATGGACCAGCGCATTTCACCGCGGAAAACCTCCGACGAGCTGCGCGATCTCGTCGTCGCTTTCAATCAAATGATCGAGCGGATCGATGCGCTCATCCAGGGAATGCGCGGCGTGCTCGACAACGTGGCTCACGATTTGCGCACTCCGCTCACCCGCCTGCGCGGAATGGCCGAGATTGCGCTGCAAAATCCGCAGGACATCGCCACGGCGCAGGAGGCACTCGCCGATTGTGTGGAGGAATCGGAGCGAGTGATCACGATGTTGAACACGCTGATGGACATTTCCGAAGTCGAAACCGGCTCCATGCGATTGCAGTTGTCGCAAGTCCGGATCGACGAAATCGTCGCGCAGGTCGTCGACCTTTATCGTGACGTGGCGGAGGAAAAAAATATCAGCGTTACCATCGCGGATGGGGGGGGTTGGGTGGTGACGGCAGATGAAAACCGGCTGCGCCAGGCGATCGGGAATTTACTCGATAACGCGCTCAAATACACGCCGAACGGAGGCGCGGTCGGCCTCGAGACGCAGCAGACGAATGGCGAAGTCATCATCGGGATTCGCGATTCCGGACTGGGGATCGCCCAGGAGGAGATTCCGCACGTCTGGGAGCGGTTGTATCGCGGGGACAAAAGTCGCTCGCAACACGGGCTCGGGCTCGGGCTCAGCCTCGTGAAAGCGATCGCTCAGGCTCACGCCGGCCGCTGCGAGGTGGAAAGCGCGCCCGGCGCCGGATCGCTCTTTCGCCTGCACCTGCCGGTAATGGCGTAGCTGCATTACGCGTTTGTAATTCGCGCGAAAGCGCTTCGCAAAAGCCCGCCATTACCGTGCGCGTCAATGCAAACTGTCATGCCGGAGCCTGCCGGGATTGCGCGCGCGCAACCGCTCTCCGGCCGACCGAATTGGTTTACGCCCGGCCATGGCGCAGCGGCCCTTGGGATTCTCGTTCTGCTCGGTCTGCGCGTCTTCGCCGCGCTGCATTACCGCGTCGATTCAGACGAGCCTCAGCATCTGCACGTCGTCTGGGCCTGGGCGAATGGACTGCTGCAATATCGCGACGTCTTCGACAATCACAGTCCGCTTTTTCAAATGTTGTGCGCCCCGCTCTTCCGCGTTCTGGGCGAACGAGCGGACATCATTATTCCGATGCGGCTGGCAATGATTCCGCTGTTTTTTCTCAGCGTCTGGTGTGTTTTCAAAATCGGTGCACGGCTCACGAATCGTCCCGGCGGCCTGGTCGCGGCGGCGTTGACCGCTTTTTACCCAACCTACTTTTTCGTCACGACGGAATATCGCACGGACGATCTTTGGGTCGCGCTCTGGCTCGTTTCGCTGCTTATTTTGGTGAGCGGGAAGTTGCGCGGACAGCGGGCGTTTTGGTTCGGAATTGTGATCGGCGCGGCGTTTTCCACTTCGATGAAAACGACGCTGCTGGTGATCTCACTTGCCCTTGCTGCGGTCGGCGTTCTTTTCCTCGAAAGGCTCTCCGGCCGGCGGCCGAGGTGGCGCGAATTCGTGTCTCCCGCCGCCCTCATTCTCGCCGGCGTAGTCATCATTCCCTCCGCGCTCATCGCGTTCTTTGCGGCAAAGGGCGCGCTGGGATCGATGTATTACTGCATCGTGCAGCACAACACCGTGCCCGGTCTGGGCAAGTGGCGCACGCTCGGCTTCCACCAGTTTATTTTTCCGCTGAGCGTCCCGCCCGTGCTCGCCGCCGCGTGGTTTTTGCTGCGTTCGCATACGGATCATACCATCGGCGCGTCGCGCGCATTGTTGCTCCTGACCGCCGCCTTTTATCTCGGGTTGCTGCGCAGCTACTGGCCCTTGGTGACCGCGCAGGATTACGCCCCGTTGCTGCCGGTGTTTTTCCTCGGAATCCTCCCGGCCATCTGGTGGATCGGGAACCAGACCGCGCGCCTGCATCCATCTTGCCGTTACGCGCTGCCGGCCTTTTATCTCAGCTTCGAGTTGTATCGGTGCTGGCAGGTTTGCCCGCTCCGGACGAATGACGTCGCACCATTTTGTCGTCACCTCGCGGAGACCCTCCGACTGGCCGATCGAGACGATTATGTGATGGACGCGAAAGGCGAAACGATCTTTCGCAAGCGGCCATTTTACTACGTTCTCGAGGGCATCACGATCATGCGGATGAAGCACGGCCTGATCGCCGATGATCTGCCGCAAACCCTCGTCAACACTGCGACGAACGTCATTTTCCCACATCGCATGAGCGATGCGGATTACGCGTTCATCAAGGACAATTACGTAGAGGTGACGCGCACCGCGAAAGTTGCCGGAAAACTCCTCGGCGATGCGGAGCCGGGCCGTTCGGTGGAGTTTAACACTCTGTGGCCGGCTCGTTATACAGTCGTTTCCGAAAACGGAGACGCGCAAGGAGTCATTGATGGTGAACCGCTCTCGCACCACGCGACGCTTCCCGCAGGTGCGCACTCGCTGCAATTGACGGCCGGGACCGGTCGCGTGGCGCTGGTTTGGGCACAGGCAATCGAGCGGGGATTCTCGCCCTTTATCAAAAGGCCGAAATGATTTCTGCGCGCGACCGTATTCTGATTCTCGCACCTCATCCGGATGATGAGTCGCTGGGCGCGGGTGGTTTAATCCTGCGCGCCGTGCGGGCATCCGCGGTGGTGCGGGTGATCTTTGCGACGGATGGTGATGATAATGCGTGGGCGCAACGCTTCGTGGAACGCCGCGTCAAAATCACTCAGCCGGATCGTGCGCGCTGGGGCCGTCGCCGCCGCGAAGAAGCCCTGGCGGCGATCGTGCAACTCGGGCTGCCAAAAAGCAGCGCGGAGTTTTTGGCTCTGCCGGACCAGCAGCTTACCTCGTTGCTTTTGCGAGCCGACGAAAGCCTCGTGCGCAGTCTCGCGCAGCGAATTGCGCGGTTTGCGCCCACTCTTCTCGTCGTGCCCTCGCACGCCGACACACATCCGGACCACAGCGCCCTTTTCGTGCTGACTCAGCTTGCACTTTCGCGTCTCGACCGTCCGCCTCGGCAGCTGACCTATCTCGTTCATTTTCCGCGGAGGCACGCGGAGAAAACCGGCCTCCTGCTCCATTTGCGCGGAAGCGATATCGCGCTCAAACGTAAAGCCATCCTGTGCCACAAAACGCAAACCACGCTCGGGAAAAAGCGCTTCCTCAGTTACGCAAAGCGCGACGAGCTTTTCTACACCGCCAGCGCATGGTCCGCTGATGAAAGATCGCATCCGGTCTGCGCCTGTTCGATGGAAAACGGCGCGCTCATTTTTAAAGTAAACCTGCCGCGCCGGAGCGCCGGATTCCCTGATGCGACACTGCTCGTAGCGTTGGAAAGTCTCAGCGAAGGCAGCGTGCGCTGGGCCTTGCCGTTGCCCGCTTCGTCGTCCTGCGTGCGCATCAAAAACCTCGTCACTGGACAACTGCTGCGCCGCGCGACGGTGCGGATCGCGAAAGGCTGGGCGCGAATCGCACTACCGGTCGCGGCATCACAACCGTTTGGAAAACTCTTCGTGAAACTGCAACGCCGCACCCTGTTTTTTGACGCTGCAGGATGGTTGGAAATCCCGGTGCAGCGAGCTGCCGCGCCGCTTTTCGGTGGACCGGAAAAGGTTGAAGCCGGGAGACGCAACGACATATTGCGCACATGGAAATCGCTGCAAGCCCGGCCGAGAGCAGGCGCCAAACACGGATAGTTGCCGCCACGGCCGCAGGGTTGATGCTTCTCGCCGGCGGTGTGGTTTTCAGCCTCATGCGTTCGCATGGACCGGCATCTCACGATTCCAAAACCAGTGCGAACGCGATAGTAACTCCCCTGCCTTCGCCTGCTCCGCGGCTCGCTCCGCCGGGCGTTTTTTTTGCGACCGAACGGCTCAGCGTGACGACTGACTCCGGAGTTTCAGGCGTGGACGCCGGAGCGAAAGTGTTGCTGCTCGCGCGCCTGCCGGCCCACAGATTAAAAGTCACCGACGGCCCCAATGAATTCGAAGTCACGCTCGCTCAAGTGACGAACGATCTCGATGTGGCCGCGCTCTCCACGCGCAAAGACGCGGCATCGAAAGCCGCGCTGGCGAAGTGGAAGCAATCGCACCTCGCACCCTCGGCCGCGCCAGAGCGCCCTTCGAAGGGGGCATCCAAAACTCACCCCGCAGCCACGGTTCCGAAACGCCCGTAACGCATCGCGAGCGTCGGGAGCACGAGCAGATTCAGCGCGGTTGAAGTAATCACCGCCGAGAATCACGATCGCCATCGATTTCCGTTATCGTATTCCGATATAATTACTGAAGCCATTCGCGTAAGACAAATCTCGGAATATCTAGGCGGCGAGATCGGGCAACGGTCCATTTGCATCGCTGTCTGGAGACGACTGGGCGCGGGACAGGAGGCGCAGCAGCGCGGGTAGAATAATGAGTGCGAGCGGCATTTGCGCGATGAGGCCGGCGATGATGGCGATGGCGAGCGGACGCTGCATCGCGGAGCCCTGGCCGATGCCAAGCGCAAGTGGTAGCAACGCGAGGATCGCAGCGAAGGTTGTCATCGCGATGGGGCGCATCCGGTTTTTTCCGGCGAGGATGAAGCGCTTTTCCATGTCGGGTTCTTCATCCTCGAGCTCGCGGCATTCGGAGAAATAGAAAATGGCGACCTCCCCGACGATGCCGACGACCATCGTCATGCCCATGATCGCGGTGATGTTTAATTCGGTGCCGGTGAGCCACAGGCCGAGAAAGACGGCGGGCAGTGCGAGCAGCGGCGTGGCCATCATCGCGAGCGCGACGCGGAATCTTTCGTAAAGAAAAAGGAGCAGCAAAAAGACGAGCAGCACGGCGGCGACGATGACGATGAGCAGTCCGCGAAAGGCGATGCGCTGCTGTTCGTAAAGGCCGCCCATCGTGTAGTAAACGCCGGCGGGCAGGATTTTTTTGGAATCAATCACGCGCTTGATTTCTTCGGCGGTCGAGCCGAGGTCGCGCCCGGTGATGCGCGCGGTGACGGCGGCCATGCGCTTGAGATCTTCGCGGTTGATTTCCGGCTGGCCGGTGACGGTGCGGAAATTCGTGATCCGCTCCAATGGCACGAGGTGGCCATCGGGCGCGCGAAGCAGCACGCCGCGCAAATCGCGCTCCGTCCGGCGTGTGCCGATCGGCGTCCAGACACGCACGTTCACGAGCTTCGGGCCGCGCTGGACGTTAGTCGTGACGTTGCCGCTGAATTGATCGTCGAGGAGCTTCGTGACCGTGTCGGGATCGAGCCCTTCGAGCGCGGCTTTCACGCGATCCACTTCGATTTCCAACGCATCACCCGCGACGACGATGCCGTTTTTTATTTCGATCACGCCCTGGATTTTCCCAATCGCTTCCGCCACTTTTTCCGCGCTTTCTTTGAGCTGCGTTTCGTCGTCGCTGAAAATTTTGATCTCGATGGGCTGCGGCACTGCCGTGAGGTCGCCGATGAGATCTTCCATCAATTGCGCGGTCTCGATTTCCAAGCCCGGCACGTTTTTCTCCACGCGCTTTCGCACCTCGTCCATCACCTCGTCGAGAGGGCGGCGCGGCAACGGTTTCAGCCGCACAAAAAAATCGCCAATGTTCGGTTCGCTCAAGCCTCCGCCGAGCTGCAAACCGGTGCGGCGCGAATAGGTCTGCACTTCCGGTGTGTTGTGCAGGATCGCTTCGAGCTGACGCAACAGCCGGTCGGTTTCGCTGAGCGACGTGCCGGGCGGCGCGATGTAATCGAGAATGAAACCGCCCTCGTCCATCGTCGGCATGAAACCGGAGCCAACTTGCGTGTAAGCGAGCCAGCCGATGCCGAGCAGCGGCAGAATCGCGAGCGCGACGAGCTTGGGTCGCGGCAAAAGGCGGCGCATGATCCATTCGTATGCGTTGTGAAACCGAAGCGTCATCGGATCGATTTCTTCGATCTCCGCGTCTTTTTCGTTGAGGAAACGAACGGCCAAAATCGGCACCGCCAGCCACGCGACAAAGAACGAGATGAACAGGCTCGCGGCCATCGTGAGCGAGAGCGCTTTGAAAAACGCGCCGGTCACGCCGGAGAGAAAGGCGAGCGGCGCGAAAATGATGATCGTCGAGGCGGATGAACCCATGAGCGGCACCGAAAATTCACTCGCCGCGCGCATCACGCGCTCGGTCGCCGTGCCGTGCCCGCCTCGCAGCCTGCGCACGATGTGTTCGACCATCACGATGGCGTCATCAATGATCAACCCGACCGCCGCGGCCATGCCGCCAAGCGTCATGATGTTGAAGCTCATTCCGAGCACGTAGAGCAGCAGCACGGTGGCCGCGAGAGAGGCCGGCAGCGCCATCAGCGCGATCAGCGTGATTTTTCCGTTGCGCAGAAATAGAAACAAAATAAACGCGGCGAGCACCGTGCCGACGAGCACCGCGTCGCCGACGCTCGACGCCGAGCTGACGATCAATTCGCTTTGGTCATACCAATTCGCGACGCGAATATCCTGCGGCAGACTTTTGCCCAAGCCCTCCAGTTTTTCTTTCACGTCGCGGGCGATCTGCACGGTGTTTCCGTCGGGCTGTTGGTAAACTTGGAACAGCACGGCGTCATGGCCGTCGGCGGTGACGCGGACGAACTGCGGCTCCGTGTCCGAACGCACTTCGGCGACATCTTCCACTCGCACGACGCCGTTCGTGCCCGAACGAATGATCGTGTTGCTGATCTCCCCAAGATTTTTGAAACGCGTGTCGGAGACGAGCAGGTAAAGTTTGTCGTGCTCTTCGAGTTTGCCGATCGCGGTGAGAATGTTGCTGGCCGAGAGCGCCTTTGCGATGTCGCTCAAACTCATGTCGAACGACTGCAACTTCGCCGGATCAACAACGACGCGGTATTCCTCGACGCCGCCGCCTTGCACGCGAACTTCCGAAACACCCAGCACGGTCGAAAGCACCGGCCGGAGTTGGTAAAGCGCGATGTCGCGCAGCTCCACTAACGAGTGTTTATCGGATGTTAAACTATACGCCAGCACCGGAAATACGGTGGGATTCATCCGCTCGACCTCAAACGTCGTGCCCTGCGGCAGCGACGGAAGGATGCGATTCACCTCCGATTCCGCCTGCAACATCGCGGCCACCATGTCTTCGCCCCAATCGAAATTGATCGAGATTTCCGCGCTGCCGCGGCTCGTCGTCGAACGCACGCGGCGCACGCCGGGAATCGCACGCAAAGCTTGCTCGACCGGATAAGTCGCCTCCACGGCCATGCGCTCCGCCGGCCGATCGCCCGCATCCATGCTCACGCGCAACCGCGGAAAACTAACCTGCGGAAAAAGCGCCACCGGCAGCCGAAAAGCGCTGATCGCGCCGGCAAGCGCAAATACCGCGAGCAAAAATAAAATCGAGCGCGCGTGATGCTGCGCCCGGTGCGTCAGCTTCATTTTTCCGGTGCCTGCGTTTCGGCGGATGCCCGCGGCGTCTGAACTTCCATCCCGTCTTCCAGTTCGTAATTGCCCGTTGTGACAACTTGTTCGCCAGCCTCCAAACCTTCACCAATGACTTCGACGTGCGTCGAATTTTCCAGCCCGGTCTCCACCTCGTGCTTCACGGCGTGCCCGTCTTTCACGGTGAAAAGAACGTGCTTGTCCTCATTGGGAAGCACCGCTGCGCGCGGCACGACCAGTGCCTCTTTCGCCGCGATGGTGATCTCGCCGCGCACGTAACTTTCCAGCATCAGATCGGATTCAGGCGGCAACGCGACGAAGATATCGATGAGGCGCGTCGTCGCGTTCACCTGCCGCGTGATGAGCCGAATTTTGCCATCAATGCTGCCGGTGCTCGATTTGTGAACAGCGGAGAGTTTGACGCCCTGGCCGACCTCAAGCCGCCCCACGTCCTCGGCTTCGACGCCGAGGCGGACCTCGATTTGTTTTGCTGGCACGATCTCGAGCAGCGAGCTGCCCGCGGCCACAATCTGGCCGGCTTGCACACTGATTTTGCCGGCCACGCCGGAAACTTCCGCCTTGAGCTTTTGCCGGCCGGCGAGTCCGCGGCTTTGCAAACTTTTTAGTTTTGTCTGCGCACTCTGCGCGGCGCGTTTCGCAGTTTGTAAATCCGAGTTGACCGCGAGCTTCATCGCGAAACTCCGCTCCACCTGCGCGAGTTCCTGCTGCGAGCTTTCGTTTTCCGCCGTCGCTTCGTTGAACTGCAACTTTGCGTCGGGGCTCGGCTCGATCTCGATGAGCGCCTGGTCTTTTTCCACCTGCTGTCCCGAAGCGATGAGCAGCCGCACGACGCGCGATTCGTATTCCACCGATACGCTTTGCACTTCGCCCGGCTGCGCGACCACGGTTCCGTAAGCCGTGTCCGTTTCGCTGATGCTCAATTTTTCCAACGGAACGGTTTCGACCATGGCAACCGGTTTTACTTTTTCGCCCTCAGCTTCGGGCTCGGCTTCTTCATGCCCGCCGGCACCGCGATGTCCCAGCCAATAGCCCGCCGCGATGCACACGACGGCGAGGACTACGGAAAAAAGAGAACGTTTCATCGAACGGAAAAATGCCATGCCGCAGCTGCTTCGAGCGCGACGCGATTGAGCGCGAGCTGCTGTTTGAGTTTGAGAATGTCGATTTGCTTTTGCGCGAGATTCGTCCGCGCGGTGTAGTAGCTGAGCACGTCTACGTTGCCTTGGTTGAGCGCGTCTTGATACGTCGAGACCAGCCGCTGCAACGCCGGCAGCGCGCGCTCTGCCGCCTCGATTTGCAGCATCAGCGATTCGATGTTTGCCGCAGCGCTTGCGATAGCCGAGTGCGCCTCAAAAACCCGCGCTGTGTATTCATCAAAGAGCTTCTGCCGCGTCGCCCGCTCGACGGCGACCTGGCCCTGATTGCGGTCGAAAATTGGAAGGTCAATCGTCACGGCGGGTCCAATGGTCTGGACGTTGCTCGTGTCGTTGGCGCGATTAAAGCCTACGCTGATCTTGGGAAACTGCTCGATGATCGCCACGCGCAGTTTTGCATCCTCGCTTTCATATCCGCGCTTCAAAGCGAGCAAGTCGAGTCGGCGCTCTTCCAGTCCCGCAAGGAGCCGCGCACTCGAAGGCACGCGGACGCGAGAGGGCAGTTCGAGATTCGCTTGCGGGCCCACGCGATAATCCGGCGGGAAACCAATATTCTTGTTGAGCGCGAGTCGGCGCTGCTCAAAATCCTGTTCCAAACTGAGCAATGTTGCGTGCGCCGTTTGGCTTGCAGCTTCGGCGGCGGACACATCCAGCACTGTCTTCGCATGCGCAGCCTCTGCTTTTTGCACCAAGCTTAGATTCTCATCAAAGCTGCGGTCGATTTTGCGAGCCTGAGCGACCTGAAATTTCAGCGCGAGCAAATCCCAAACCCCCGTCTCGCCCGCCAGCGCTGTCTGCCATTCCTGCCATGCGACATCAAGCCGCACGGATTTTAACAGCTCCTTCGCGGCTGTGCGGTTCGGCATTGCAGTGAGCAACGCCCGCACGTCCCAACTCGCGCCATAGCCGAAGCCGGTCATGGTTCCCTCGGAGTTTCCTCCGATGACGTAGTCAATGCCGCCAGTGAGTTGCGGGTTCGGCAAAATCCCAGCCTGTATCACCTGCGCTGCAGCAACGCCGCGTTGGTTTCGCGCCGCGTGTAATGCCGGATTCAGCAGGACTGCGAGCACCGCTGCCTCGTCCGGCGAAACTCCATCACGCAAGTTCAGCCGCACGGGCGAAAGCAACGGGTGCTTGATCGCGCCGGCATTCATCGCCATCTGCTTTTCCGTCGGCGTCCTTAGTGCAGCCGAGACCGCTTGGTCTGTAAGCGGTTGATGATGATAAGTCTGACAACTGCACTCCAGTAGTCCAGCCGTGCAAACGGCAGCAGCGAGCAGGAGAAATCGGCGCATCGTCGGGAAGCTACAGATGCAAAGGCGCAGTTGAGTTTTCGGCAAGGTTACAATTTCGCCACCCGGGGTTTTCGCTTGATTCACGGAGCGCGAGCGCGAACGGTGCGCGCCATGTCTAGCGTCGGTGGGAAATTCTCGGTCATCGTTCCCACGCTCAACGAAGCTGAGAATATCGGGCCGCTGATCGACCGCATCCTTGAGAGCACCGGCGGCTTCGATCTCGAGATCATCGTGGTGGATGATGCATCGCGCGATGGCACGGCGGAAAACGCCCGCGAACTTTCCGCAACCCGACCCATCCGTGTGGTCGAGCGAAAAGTGCCGGCAAATGGCCTCGCTGGCGCTGTCCTTGCAGGCGCGGAGGTGGCCACGAACGAAGTCGTTGTCGTGATGGACGCAGACCTCAGCCATCCTCCCGACCGGCTTCCAGAGCTGGTCCGGCCGGTGCTCGACGGATCGTGCGACATGGTGATTGGCAGCCGTTACGCACCGGGTGGCTCCACCCCGGGCTGGTCGCGCAAACGCCGATGGATGTCGCGCGCGGCCTCCGCCGCCGCCTGGCCGCTGACCGACGTGCACGATTCGCTCTCCGGCTTTTTCGCCGTGCGCCGGGAATTGCTGCGCCAGATTCCGGCGGACGCGGCGGGTTTCAAAATCGCGCTGGAAGTGCTGGTGCGCGGCGGCGACGAGCTACGCGTGGGCGAAATTCCGATTACCTTTCGCGACCGGACCCTCGGCGAATCAAAAATGGGAACGCGGGTGATTCTGACTTATTTCCGCAGGCTGCTGGCGCTTTCCGGCTGGCGGGAATCCGAGGACACGCCGGTCATTGCGGTCGCAAAAAGCGTTGCCGTTCTCCTTACGGATTTCTGCGTGTTCCCGGCGGGAATGGCTCTGGGCCTTGGTTTGAGCGCCGCGCAGATCGCTGGCTTCACGCTGGCAACGATTCTCAACCTGTTCCTGAAAGTAAAACAACTGCCGGACCGCAGACCGCCCGGTCTTCAGTTTTTTTTCCGCTTCGCGCTGGTCGCGCTGATGTCTTTTTCGTTGCGGGGAGGCGCGCTCGCCACCTGCGCCAAAGTTTTTGGATGGCCACCCTTGCTCGCGATTTTGCCGGCGATCTTCATCTCCGCGTTTACCGCCTTTCTCGGTTATGCGCTTTTCATCTGGCCCGTGCGCGAGCAATACGGCCGCGGGATGAGGTGGCGCGTGGCGGCCCTAGGAGTCGTCGCTTTTCTGCTCGCGCTTCGGGTGGTCTATTGCGCGCCGGTCGAGCTGCTGCCGGAGGAAGCGTATTACTGGAACTACGCGCAGCATCCGGCACTCAGCTATCTCGACCATCCGCCCATGGTCGCCTGGCTAATCTCGTGCGGGACGTTCCTGCTCGGCCATAATTCCGCCGGCGTGCGCCTCGGCGCGCTTGGCTGCTGGCTGATCGCCGCGTTTTTCATCTTTCGTCTCGCCCGTGATTTTTTTGACAAAACGGTCGCGTTTCGCGCCGTGATGCTGCTCGCATTGCTGCCCGCTTTCTTCGGCATCGGGACGTTAATGACGCCCGATGCTCCACTGATCGCGTGCTGGGCCGGAGCGCTTTATTTTTTCGCGCGCGTTTTCTTTCATAACTCCGCGTGGTCGTGGATCGGCGCCGCCACCTGCCTCGGGGTCGGCATGGACTCGAAATACACGATTGCTCTGGTCGGGTTTGCCGCCGTCGTTTTTACACTCCTCGATCGTGACGCACGTCGCTGGTTGCGGCATCCCGCTCCCTACCTTGCGGCGGTCCTATCGGTCGCGCTCTTCGCTCCGGTGATCGCTTGGAACGCAGAAAACGAATGGGCATCGTTCCTCTTTCAAAGTTCCCGCCGCATGGGAGCGTCGACGCGTTTCTCGTTGCACGAGTTGCTGCTGTCCGCGCTGGTGCTGCTGACGCCAGTCGGTCTGTTTGTGGTATTTCGAGTTTTTGCGGGCGGCGAAAAACCCGGCACTCCGCAACGTCGTCGCCTTTTGTTTGTGCGCACGTTTGCCCTGCTGCCGCTCGCCGTCTTCACTTACTTCAGCATCCGGCACCGTGTGGAATTCAACTGGACGAGCCCGCTCTGGCTGGTGGCGCTCCCCTCCTTCGCCGCGACGCTGGCGCCTGCGGAACCGCGCCGCGACTGGATCCGCGGGCTCTGGGTGCCGACCTTCGTCGCCCTGATCGTCGGCTACGGCGTGACGCTTTATCATCTGGCGCTCGGGTGGCCTGGCGTCCCCTACCCCGCGCACATGGAGCTGTTTCCCGTGGGGTGGTCGAGCTTCGCCGCTGAAGTCGAGCGCGCGGAAGTTCGTCTGGAATCTGAAACCGGCGCGCATCCAATGACCGTCGGAATGGATCGTTATCAGATCATCAGCGAGCTCACCTTTTACGATCCGGACCAGCGCGAGGCGATTCCGGAAGGGGTCGGCGCTCATCTCTTCGGGCAACGCAGCCTGATGTTTGAGCGCTGGGTTTCAAAGAAGTCTGTCGTTGGCAAAAACATGATCCTGGTCGGGCTCGATCGCGACGAAGTGATGCTCGATTCGGTGCCCCGCCACTTCGCGCGCGTCTCGGATCCGATCGAAGGCCGCATCACGCACAACGGGAAATTCGTGCGGAGCTTTTTCTATCGGATCGGCTACGACTATCGCGCCCAGCGGAGCGATTAGCTGCCCGGCGGCGGCTGATGATGTCTACCGGGGTAACGCTTCAAGACTTCGAGCGCGACCACATAACAGAGCAATGCGATGGGCAGCGCCATCACGATTGATCCGAGGAGCGTCGGCCACAGCAGGTTCAGCGTTTTCCAGTGCATGATTTCCTCGAGCCTCAGATGTTTCGGCGCGAACTTCGCGGGTCGATGATGACGGATCAGCCAAAAGCCGATCACATATTGCCAGCGTAAAATCAGCGGCCAGATCAGCCACAGTATGTCGTGAAATGTCACGCCGATCGCCGCGGAAAGTTTTGAGCACCGGAACATCCACGCGAGCAGAACGGCGATCAACGTTTTCAGTCCGAGCAGCGGGGTGAACCCAAGCAGAACGCCGATCGCCAGGCCGCCCGCGATCGCGTGCGGCGTATCGCGGATCTGCATCAGGTTGTGATAATGCCGGACGAACCAGGCGCGGATTCTTTGCATGCGGTGCGAAGCGGATAAAGCGAAGGCGAGCCTCGACTGCCCTCAGTGTTGAGTCAAACGGAACGCAATGTATGTTGGCGCCAATGCCCTATCTGGAGACGTATCAATCCAACGCCGCCGAGACGCCGATCATGCGGAAATGGTTGATCCGAATGTTCGTCGTCTCCGTGTGTCTGCACCTCAGTCTCATCGCTTTTTTTCGCGCCACTACGCTCGACCGTTTTAATCCCACGCCCGATCACGTCGTGCGGCGCGTGTTTTCCGTCGAGCGCCTCGATGTGGACCCGAAGCTGCTGGAAAACGAGCAGTCTGAGCCGCCCAAGCCACCCGCGGAAAAAACGCCGTCGCTGAAGCCGATCGATGTTCCCGATGAAAAACCGGATCTCGATAAAATCATCGAGAACACCCGCATCACGCCGATCGCTCCCGAGCTCACGAAGGCGATCGCGATGGACAAGCCGCGCATCGAGGGGACGAATTTGCAGGCGCTGGCCATGCAGCAGAGCGCGGCGCGCGAGATGGAAAACGATCTTAAATCCTTGAACAGAAATCTGCTGCAAGACCGTCCCAAAGCGCAGTCCACGTCGCTGCTAAAATATTCCGCGACTGCGGAAGCGGGCGCGGGAAATTCCGACGCCGCCGGCATGGCCGCCGCGGGACACCAGCTCGACAGCCTGCTGCAGAATGGAATCGGCGGCGGCGAAAAACCGCTTTCCATGCCGGGCGGCGCGCTCTTCGGCTTCGGTAAAGCGGAACTCAACCTCGCCGTTATTGATCAACTGCGAAAACTCGGTCAGCTCATCCGCAAGAGTCCCCGCGTGGTATTCGTAATTGAAGGCCATACCGATTCGTTCGGAGACGACATGAGCAACGACCGTTTGAGCGCGGATCGCGCTGAAGCGGTCCGAACCTGGCTGGTGCAAAACATGGATATCGATCCGGCGCGCATCCAGACCCACGGGTTTGGCCGGCGAAAACTGGTGGTGCCTCCAAGTCCGGAATTTAATCCAGCCGATCCGCATTTCATCGCTTCGCCCACGCAGGCGCAGATCGATGCCGAGATCGCGCGTCAGTCGAAAAATCGCCGGGTCGAAATCGTCTTCACTTTTCCAAAGGGAAATTGATTGCGTCGCGGACGGAGCTGACGCCGGAAGCCGTCGCCGGGCATTACGATGAGCTCGATTTCTTTTACCGCGAAATCTGGGGCGAGCACGTCCATCACGGTTTTTGGAAAACGGGACGCGAATCGAGTGCGGAAGCGGTCCGGCAGCTTGTGGAAATTGTCGCTGAACGCGCAGAAGTAAAATCCGGCGCGCGAATCTGCGACATCGGCTGCGGCTACGGCGCGACGGCCCGGCAGCTCGCGCGCGAGCATGGAGCGGACGTCACGGCGATCACGATTTCGGGGGCGCAATTTGCCTTCGCGAAAACCGCCACCAACGGTGAATCCGTTCGCTACGTCCTTGGCGACTGGCTTTGCAACGACTTGCCGCCGGCGTCCTTTGACGCCGCGATTGCGATTGAGAGCTCCGAGCACATGCCGGATCAACGCGCGTTTTTCATCCAGGCGCACCGCGTTTTACGCTGTGGCGGCCGTTTTGTGATTTGCGCCTGGCTGGCGCGCGAAGGCTCTTCACGCATCGAGAATCGCTTTTTGCTCGAGCCGATCTGTCGCGAAGGTCGCATGCCGCGAATGGGCACGGAGCTTGATTACAAGCGCTTCTTCGAGGAAGCCGGTTTCCATTGCGAGCGGTTTGAAGACATCACATCGAAAGTCAAAAAAACGTGGCCGATCTGCGCGGGACGTTTTCTGGCGGCGCTTTTCCGGCAGCCGCGTTACGCGAAGTTTCTCTTCAGCCGGCACGCGCAAAACCGCGTTTTCGCGCTGACCATTTTTCGGATTTGGCTCGCCTACAACGTTGGCTCGATGCGCTACGGCATTTTCACCGCTCGCAAAATCTAGCGCTCGGGCGCAACCCAGATTTGCTGCCGTTTGCGCTGGTGCGCCAAACGAAACCCGTGCGCCTGCGCGTAGTCCCTCAGCGGTCGTTCAGATTCCTCCGCCTCAAACCCGAGCAGGATGGCCTTCGGCGGATCAGCATCGAGAAAGGCGGGAAGGTCTGCCGCGGCCACGAGGTGCATTTTGCGCCGGCGTTCTTCCGGCACAAGGTGGGCGAGCCGCGCGGCGAAAAGGCCCGTGGCAAGTTCCGGATAAATTTCCATGCCGCCCTCCAGCGCAAAAATCGGCGCAAAGGTCAGCACTTTACCGGGCCGCGCCAAAGTTTTGATTTTCAACCCGAGGGCGTGCGCCTCCATCGGCACCCATGCGTCGGACTGCGCGAGTTTTTTGATCGCGCTGTAATCGCGCGCGCTTTTTACGGCGGAAAAAAGGCAGACCGCGGCGATGCTCCCAACGACCGCGCCTTTCCAGCGAAGCCACGGCCATTTCGCGAATCCGCAGGCCGCCGCCATAAGGAAGACGGGCGCAACGGGATAGAAATGTTGATATTGGTAACGCGTCGGCGCAAAGCAGCCAAAGAGCAGAAACGGAATCACCAGCGCGAACAGCACGCTCTCGAAACTGCGACTGCGCCAGCCTCGCCAAAGGCCGGGAAGACCAAGCACGAACGCGAGAAAGACGCCGGGATTTGTGACGATGATCTCCTTCGCGAAAAAGCGGAGCTTGCGCCAGAGCTTTACCGTTTTGTGTGCACGTTCGTCGCTTGGATCGAGAAGACGCAGGCGCGGAAACTCGAAATTCCCGAACAGAAACTGGTCGCGAGCCGTCGCCAAATACCACCAGACCGGCACCAGCGCGATGATGACCGCGGCACCGAACATCGCGGCAAGTGCGCACTGTTTTTTTCGCGGCAGCGGGAGAAAAAAGATGGCGAGGAAAAACGGCGCGGCAAGCGGGGCGAAGGTCAGGCGCGTCCCGATCGCGAGCCCGACGCAGACTCCGCTCGCGATGATCCACCCAGCCGCATTTCCACTCGAGGCGCGGAGATGCAGCAGAATCGCCGCGATTATCAGCAACATCGGCAAGTCGTGGTTCCACGCTTTCCCGCTCGTGACGATGAACAGCGGGGAAAAGAGAAACAGAGCGCCGAACAGACACGCAAAGCCGAAACGTCTCCACGGCGCGCTCGATGCGAACGATCGGAAGGCGTGCGCGAAAACGAGGGCCACCGCGGCAGAAGCGCAGAGAACATTGAAGGCGCGCGCGACGAAAAACGGATGGCCGAAAACGCCGTGCAACCATGCCAAAACGAGCGTGAGATCCGGCAAGTGGAAGAGCGGAAAATCGCGATACGGCCGCAACCGGTTATGACTGAGCAGCACTGCGGGCGCGACAAACTGATGCTCGTCATGATTGAGCCCATCCATCATCGCTTTCATCCAGACCAGAACCGACACCGACAGACAGAAGAGAAACGCGGCGACGGGAATCCAGCGGTTGGGAGCGGGGCGCGGCTCGTTCACGACAGTCGCGCTGAGTAACCAGCGGCGCGGAGCGCCGCAAGGTGAAAGCAGATCGCGCGGGGAAAAAGCTTTCCGGCTCGGGCGATTCACAATACCGAAGTTTCGACGATGAAGCTCATCATCCAGATGCCTTGTTACAACGAAGAGCAGACCCTCGGAATCGCCCTCTCTGCGCTGCCGCGCACGGTGGCCGGTTTTGACAAAGTCGAGTGGCTCATCATTGACGACGGGAGCACGGACAAGACGGTGGAAGTCGCGCGGGCGCATGGCGTGGATCACATCGTGGACCTCGGCGGCCATCGCGGCCTCGCGGTCGGTTTTATCGCCGGACTCGAAGCGGGTTTGCGCGCCAGCGCAGACGTGATCGTAAATACGGATGCCGACAATCAATATTGCGCCGACGACATTCCAAAACTGGTCGCGCCCATTCTCGCCGGCGAAGCGGAGATTGTGGTCGGTGCGCGACCGATCAGCGAGATCGAGCATTTTTCGTTTGTTAAAAAAATGCTGCAGAAGCTCGGGAGCTGGGTCGTGCGGATCGCGAGCAACACCGACATCCCCGATGCGCCCAGCGGATTCCGCGCAATGAGTCGCGACGCGGCGATGCGGCTCAACGTTTTCAGTCCCTACACCTACACGCTCGAGACGATCATCCAGGCGGGACAGAAAGGAATGCACATCGTCTCGGTGCCGATTCGGACGAACCCGTATTTGCGTCCATCGCGGCTGATGAAAAGCATGGGTGCTTACATTAAGCGTTCGATTTTCACGATCGTGCGCATTTTCATGAGCTACAAGCCGCTGCGCTTTTTCACAATCTGCGGCACGCTGCCCTTCGCCGGCGGCGCGGCGATCGGCGTGCGCTGGGTCTGGCTCTATACTCAGGACCCGACGCGAGCCCACGTGCCAAGCCTGATCCTCGCGGCGATCTTGATTTTGATCGGCGTGCAGCTTTGGGTTTTCGGACTGATCGCCGACATTATCGGCGTAAATCGCAAGCTGCTCGAAGACATCCAGCTCCGGGTGCGACGGATGGAACTGAAATGAGCCGCGATCTCTTTGCGCGCGAGGCGCTGGCGCAGATTGCGAAAATCCTCACGTTGCAGGATCGCAACCCGCACAGCCCGACTTACGGCTGTTTCGACCGGAATTTCTGGCACTACAAGATCATCGATTTCCCAAGCGGAATGGCCGCGGAATTCGTGTGGCCGCTCGCGCTGGCGTTTTCCACGGACTCACCGGGCAATCCGTTTTTTCGTCAGGAAACCTTGCGGGAATGGGTGACCGCCGGGATTCGCTACGCCGCGCGCAGCGCGCATCCGGATGGTTCGTGCGACGATTATTTTCCGTATGAAAAAGCGGGCGGCGCGGCGGCGTTTTCGCTGCTCGCCTGCGTTGAAAGCTACGCGATGCTCGGGTTGCGCGACGAGGAGATGCTGCGCTTTTTCCACAAGCGCGCCAACTGGCTGGCACATCACAATGAAAGTGGTCGTTTAACGAACCATCAGGCGCTGATCGTTCTCTGCCTCGAATTGGTGGGGCGCTTGATGAGCACGAGCGTGTGGGATCGCGCGAAGGAAAAGCGCCTGCGCCGCGTGATGAAATGGCAAAACGAGGAGGGCTGGTTTCAGGAATACGAAGGGGCCGATCCCGGTTACCACACGCTCACGTGCGGCCTGCTCGCGCAGATTTACGAGCTGACGCCGACGGATGAAATCAAAGCGGCGCTCGAAAAGGCGATCGCGTTCGCGGCGGAGTTTGTGCATCCCGATGGCTCGTTCGGCGGCGAATACACGAGCCGCAACACCTACAACTTTTTCCCGCACGGCTTCGAGCTGGCCGCACGCTGGCTGCCGAGCGCCACCGCGATCAACGACCAGTTTTTGCTCGGCTTGCAAAACCGCCTCGCGCCTTGTTACGCCGACGATCACATCATCGGACATCACACGTGGAGCTATTTGCTGGCGTGGAAACATTTCGCCGAGATGCGCGCGCCGGCGGTTCGTTCCACCGAGTCGAAGACATACAAAAACGCCGGGCTGGTGATCGAACGGCGCGATGGCTGCGAGCTCTACCTAGCGCTGAACAAAGGCGGCGCGTTCAAATTTTTTCGAGAAGGAAAGCTCGTGGCGTCAGATACGCAGCTCTCGCTGCTCGTGAGGAACGCGAAGAAAATCCGCAACGCGGTCGGACATCTCGTTGGAAACTACGACGTAAAAACCAGCGAGGAGGTGCTCACGGTGGCCGGCCATCTCGGATGGGCCAAGACCAAGCAGATGACAACTTTCAATCTCGTGGTGCTCCGTTTTCTCATGCTCAGCGTCGGGCGATTTTTCCCAAATCTGATCCGCAAGATTTTGCAGGCGCTTTTGATCACTGGGAAAAAAGCCGCGCCGTTTTCGTTCAAGCGCCAGTTTCGATGGCACAGCGGGAAGCTGATGGTCATCGACTCGCTGCGCGGCGAAACGTGGGACGATGTGGTCGCTGCGGGGATCGGCGGTTCGCAGACTTCGATTTACGTAGTGATGAGCCGCACTTTTCAAGCGGGTCAGATGGAACCGTGGCTTGATCTCACGGACAAAGTGAAGACTCTCCCACGCGGCGAAGCGCTGAAAGTGGAACGGACTTTTTAAATGAAACGCGCAGTCTCGATTTTCGTCAGTCTCGCGATCCTCGCGGTCATTTACTGGAAGCTCAACCAGCACGGCCAGCTTCAGGAACTCGGCAAGGTTTTCGCGCAATGCGACCGCGTCTGGATGGTGCTGAGCCTCGGGATGGTGGTGCCGCTCACGCTTTTTACGTCCTGGCGATTGCAGCAGTTGATGCCGCAGCGCGGACAGCTCAACTTCGGCGAGGCGAACAAGCTGATCCTCGTCGCGAGCGTGCTCAATCTGATTCTGCCCTCCAAAATGGGAGACATCGCGAAGGCTTATTTCATGCGCGAGCGCGGGCACATGAGCGGCGCGCTCTCGCTGGCGCTCGTGGTTTTTGAAAAAAGCTGCGACATGCTTTCGCTGCTGATCTGGTGCGTTTTTGGTCTGCTGCTTTATCCGCAAAAAGATCTGCTGTTTTGGTTCATGACCGTCTCGATTTTGAGTGGGCTGGTTTTTGGTTTGCTGCTGATTGGTTCGGATAAGTTCGCGCAGTTTTTCTTTGAGACGGGCCGCAGGCTCGCTCCCGCCAAGATTGGTGGGAAACTCGCGAAAATGCAGGAGGCGTGGAGCGAAATGCACGGCTACTTTTGGAAGAGCAAAGCACAGTTGGTGAAAGTCGCGCTCACCTCCGTTTTCATCTGGTTTTTGCACCTGCTGCAAATCTGGATGTTCATCCTCGCGCTGCGTGCGTGGACGCCATTTCTCACCAATCTCGCGTTGTCACCGCTCGCGATTCTGGCGGGGCTTTTGCCGCTAACCTTTGCCGGCGTCGGCACGCGCGACGCGGCCCTGGTGATGTTTTACAAACCGTATTTTCCCGCGGCGACCGCAGCGGCGCTGGGGCTGCTCTGCACCGCGCGCTATCTGCTGCCGGCGCTGGGCGGCGCACCATTTGCCGCGGAATACTTCCAACTCGCGCGCCGGCTCAAGACGAACCAACGTCCCGACTCACCATCCTGATCGCGGTTAATTCACGTGCCACGTGAAGAGCTGCGGCAGGGGCTTTAAATTTGGCGTTTTCGCGCCGAGCAAGTTGGCAATTGCTCCTTCCTCTGCGCCCGCGACGAGATTGAGCGGTTTGTTTTGGGCGTGCGCCTTTCTAACGTTTTGCGTGGCGATGGCGGATTTCACCGCCGCGATTTTCTGGGCGGCTTGATCGAGCAAGGTCAGTGCGCCGCCGGACTGCGTGGTGCCTTGAAGCGTGCTGGCCTGAACGGCGTCATTTAGGGTGGAAGTGGCGGCGCCGGTCTCCGTAGCGGCCGTATCGAGGTCGGCGGAGGCGCCGGCAAAGTCGGGAGCGGCAAGGGCGAGTTTTTCCTGCGCGGCGCGGATCGCATCGTCAGCGGCTTCGCATTTCGCGATCACGGTATATTCGACTGCACCGCCGACAGCATCGCCATTCATGCGGAGATCGGAGAAGTGGAAGCTGCCGCCTTTGTCCACATCCACGATGCCGACGAGGATTTTGTAGCGTTTATCAGTCAGCGGCTCAGCGATGGTAGCGACCGGTGTCCAGGCATCCGGCGGCGAGCCGAGCGCCGGAGTTTTGCGCGCGGAGAGCAGGAGCTGGGTATCGGTTTGCTCAATCCGCACATCGAGGGCGTGTGCCCCAGCGAATGGTGTGGCCGTCGTGTCCGAGGTGCTCGATTGGGCGATCAACCCATCCTGCACCGCATCGTAAATGGCGGAGAGGGAAACGCCGGTGTCGTTCAGGTCGTTATCGACGCGATACAATCTGAAAACGCCGCGGCTCTTGTGATCGGTCAAACCGAGCGTCTTCAAATACGAGACGGTGACCTGCGCCACGAATTTGCCGGTGGACCAGTTCGGCACGCCAAAATACCTGACCGCAAAATCCTCCTTCGCTTTCAGCGTCGCGTCCGTCGGCGTGGAGAAAACGCTCTCCCATTTCGGACCTTCCTTGGAAAACTGGAGCCGCACTTTCGGGTCTTTCTCGTCCTCGAAGCAGCTTCGGGGCAAGATCATCGCGAGCATGACGAGAGAGAAGAAACGCAATGCAACGCCGTTCATATGGAGCACCTCGTGCTTGAATAATAAAACCACAGGGAGCGCGTTTGGTCAAAACGCTTAGCCAGCGAAACTCGCAATCATTTCCATCTGGCGTCCCAGCGAAAGAGGCACGACTCTCGTCGCTCACAAACGTGAATACTCAAAGTGTAAAACAACCGGTCATCGAGCGCATGCTTTGGTTTGTCGTCGGAGGCGTCGGCAGCGCCGGGATGAACACGCTGCTGACGCAATTTTTCGATCACCAGCTCCGGTGGAGAACCGGGCCGTCGCTCGCCGTCAGTTTCGCAATCATGACGGTCTTCTTTTTCCTTTGGAATTACTTCATCAATTTCCGCACGTCCGTGAACTGGCACGAGTGTCTCTGGCGTTATCTCGGGTCGGTCGCAGTCTGCTACGGGATCAATTTGCTAATCAGTTTCAGCGCCATCAAAAGATTTGGCGCAGAGAAATCATGGCAGCGGTTTCTCATCATCGCCGGCGTGCTCAGCATTACCGGCGGAGTGAAGTTTCTGCTCTACCACTTCTGGGTTTTTCCGCACGGCAAGCCGGCAAAGACCATCGAGGATCAAGTCGCAGCCTAGCGCGGCGAAGATCAGGCCGAGCCATTCCACCGCGAGCAAATAGCGCGGGACGGCATCGCCGATGGAATAAATCACGACGAGATAGGCGCCGCACGGAAGCATTAGCAGAGCGGCTTCGCGCCAGTTTTTACGGATGAAGAGCGCGGCGATGCCGAGAAAGCCGAGCGCGGCGAACCACGTGAAACGCATTATGGGAAAAGGATGCGTGGATTTGCGGTGAACCCATCTCAGCGGCTTCACTATCTGGAAAAGTTTGGTCGGCAGCAGTGCCGGACGCGTCACGCGCTCCGCGACCGTCACGTTGTAAGCAGGCAAGTCGCGCTCGTAAAGGAGCTGGCATTCCTCCGGATTTTTTTCCCATCGCCCGTCATTTCGCAACGCCTGCTCGCTCCAAAAGCGAGCCGGCGCGAAGTAATGGGTGCCGAGCGTGTCGGTGGAAAGCGTCATGCCCATTTTCGTAAAGGCGAGGAGCGAAAACTG
>JAXDQV010000034.1:0-4232 GCA_034667645.1 Chthoniobacter sp. | reverse complement strand
ACAAATGCGCGGCGGTTAGCCCGGCGGGCCCAGCACCGATGATTGCTACGGAGACATTATCCATGGCTGACTTTGAGCAATAGGTTCCTTGAGAATATTTGGAAGATTGCTGAGATGTGATTAGTTGCGTAACGATGACGGAGAGCGTCGTTACGAAATAAACCAGGTCTAATTTGGGCGATCTTAGGCCACTAAGGTCCGGGAGGACTTTCCGGACTTACGATCGGCAGGTGGAGGCTAATCACGAAGAGTCCTCCCTCGGTGATGTTTGCAGTAAGGTCCACGCCCAACGGTTGCGCTGCGGCTTGTGCGATCGACAGGCCAAGCCCGGCGTGGGAGGACGAGGCGCGCGCGGTATCCTTGCGCCAGAAGCGATCGAAAAGATGGGACAGATCTTCCTTGGTGAGCACACCAGCTGGATTGGTAACGGTAAGATGCACGGTTGAGCCAATGCGCAAAGCCGAGATGGATACTTCGCTGCCGACGGGCGCATATTCGACGGCGTTAGAAAGGAAATTTGGAACGATCACGCGGAGCGACGCAGGATCACTAAGAGCCACGATGTCGGGTGAGACCTGTAAAACTACTTTTAGCGATTTATCCTTTGCGCGTTGAGCGTGCGGCCGCCATAAATCCAGTAGGAAGGGCAAAAGCGCGATCGGTTCAAAACGGATTGCGTGCCTACCGCCTTCGAAGCGGGCAATCGCGAGTAGCCCGTTGACGATGTCTTCCATTTGGCGGCTAATCGCCAGCGCATCCTGAAAGCCGTTGACAACCTGTTCTTGGGCGAGCTCTGAATCCAGCGAGAGGTCCGCCAATGCGCGCAATTCGGCGATGGGGGTTCGCAGTTCGTGGGCGACGTCGTCGCTAAAGCGGCGTTCGCGGATAAAAGCACCGTCGAGGCGCGCGAGCAGCTCATTTAGCCGTCTGCAGATTGGCATAAGTTCAGTAGGAAACGGGTCACAGAGAAGACGTGAACCTAGCGACGTCTCATCAATCGCCGCGACTTTCTGGCCCAGCTCGGCCAGGGACGCGAACGCGCGGCGTGTGGAAATAGCCGCGACCAAACTGGCTCCAATCATCATCAACACGCTCGCCGCCACGGCACTGATGGCAAACACGCGGAGATGAGCGTCCAGATGCGTGCGATCCAAGGCTACGAGCAGGGTGACCGGTGAATGCGCGCTGGCCGTATGCTCCCCTTCCTCTCCGGCGGGATTAAAAATAAAGCTAACTGCGCGGCCCGCATTGCCATTGGGAAGTGGCTGGTCCCAAAATTGCGGCGTTTTAGCGGCACGGATCGTCCCATGCGACAAACCCGCACCAGCGAGCGAAAGCGAGCGCGCGGCAACAGAACCGTTGGCAAGTGATAGCTCGAAAAAAGCTTCGCGCTGTCGGCGGCCAAACTCGGGCATCAATTCATCAACAAGCTGTAACTCGACCACGCCGCCATCGCTCTCGGTCATTGACGCGAGTGCACGCGCCTTGGTTAGGAGCGTGGCGTCAAACTCTCGGAACAGCATCCCGCGCGTTCCGAAGTAAATTGCCCCGATACCGGCAGCCAGTAGTAACCCAAAGCCGATGAGCAGCGTGATGGTAAGTTGCTGGCGGAGCGATTTCATTTACTCGCCAGGATGTAGCCGAGGCCCCGTCGTGTCTGGATGATCGGCTGCGCACCGCGGGGGGTAATCTTTTTTCGCAGCGAACAGACCGCGGAATCCACGATGTTGCTCGTCGCGTCAAAGAATTCATCGTGAATATGCGCTTCGATCTCGGTGCGGGAGACAACTTCGTCTCGGCGAAGCACGAGATATTCGAGTAGCGCGTATTCGCGCCGTGGCAACTCGACCGGCTTACCGGCGAGTCGAACCGTTTTCGATGCAGTATCGATTTCCAGAGCTCCGACAACAAGCGAGCTCTCCTTCGTGCCGTAGCCTCGGCGGCAGAGCACGTGGATGCGCGCGAGCAGTTCGGGCAGGGCGAATGGCTTGACGAGGTAATCGTCCGCGCCGGTGAGGAGGCCGCGGACACGATCTTCTACACTATCGCGGGCGGTCAGGAGGAGCACGTGCGTCTGCTTTCCAGAGGCGCGCAGTCGTTCGAGGACAGTGAGCCCGTCGAGCTTCGGCAGCATGAGATCCAGGATGATCGCGTCGTAGGCGTGCGTCTGCGCAGACCAGAGCCCTTCTTCACCATCACCGCATACATCCACCGCATAGCCCGCTTTTTTCAAAGCTGCGCCCACATAGCGCCGGAGCCTTTCTGAATCTTCGACGAACAGCAGACGCATTAGGAATTGGATCTAACCTGAAAGCGCTGTCTGTGAGCATTCGCTCTGCGCACTGTGTTCGTTTCGCTGGTATAAGTAAAAAGGTGAGAATCTCACTCAGGGCTTGGTTGCCTGCTGCAAGCTCTTGACCAAACCCTCCAGCGCGACTTTGCCCTTGGGGAAGTCTGTTTTACTGCTGCGCAGCGCCGAGATGGCTTTATCGAGCGTCTTGTCGATTAATGTCCATGTCGCGGGATCTTTAGGCTTTAATGATTCTTCCTTCTCGTCCCAAACGGTCTCCAAGTCCGTAAGCTTGGCGATCATTTCCGTATTCTTGCCGGCATCAAGGGCTGCAATGGTTTCCTTGGCCAGCGCTTTGAACTCCGCTGTCTCCTTTGCAGTATACACGGCGATCGGGGGCGCAGTCTCCTTTTTCGGCTCCGCTCCACCGCATGTTGAGTCAAGCGAGAAGGCCGCAAAAATCGCGGCTGCCATCCATCCAGATAGAATCGCTGTTGTATTTGTTTTCATAATTAGAGGTGCTATTGAATTGAAAGCCGCTGGTGGAGTAATCACCGACGGCTCGTTGTTGTTTCTGTGTTGTTATTTGGCGACTTCGTTTGTCGTGTGTGATACTAGAAGCTCATCGCCATCCGAGGGAATTTCGCGGACGACGCCGACAAAGGGCGCGTAATATTTAAATTCTATCGAGCCGTCGCCGAGTGTCTCTTTGACCTTAAGGCAGTTTGTGAAAGTTCCCGCCGGCACGGTGATGCTTTCACCCACCGCGACGACCTCGTCGCTTTCATTGATTTCGCGGGACACGTCTTCCGATTTGAACTTGTCGCCGACCTTCGGATGTGCGGGCAGAATCACACCTGGCACTGGCGTATCCTTGCCGACCAACCACGCGTCGTTCGACGGGTTGTGGCTGGCGAGTTTGCCCTTTTCATCATACTCGTCCACATCCTCGCCGAGATAATAGACCGTGCCGGCATCGTCCTGCGCGAAATAGTCGGTCGCCACTTCCTCCAGCACACCATTGACAAACGCGCGGTCTTCCATGACGAGGGCCTCCACCGAGCAGCCGCCAACCGTGAAGGTCTTGTGCTTGTCCGGCAACTGCGTGCGTTCCACGCGCATCTTCTTGCCACCCTCCGTGCCTTCAATAATGTCCTGCTTCAGGCTCGCCAAGGGCAGGAAGGGATTGGTGATGTCGCGCGGATGGCTGAATTTCACGCCGGCCAGAACCTTCTTCGCACGCGCCTCTTTCTCCGCCGTTGCGTCGCTAGCATCGTCGTGTTTGGTCTCGATCAGCTTGCCATCTTCGGTAATGTTGAGGTCAGAAATGTTGCCATCTTTGCCTTTGACACCCGCCTCATAAATGGCCTTGCCATCCTTGGTCTCGCTTTCCTTGTCCACCGACTGGCCGGAGGCGCCGCCATTAGCGAGAATGGTGGCCCGCACCGGTGCCGGCACCTCCTCCCATTTTATGGCTTGTCCGGCAAACCCCATGGTCGTCGTGAGACTTATGAATGCGGACAGAAACATAAGCTTCGAGTTGTTTGTAATGTTTAGGTCCATGTAATTGAGCGCTTTTTTTCGTTGAAATTTGCAGCCGGCGACTTGGTGCCAGTCGGACGCATGGTTAATTACTTTCATATATCCTTTTTCGTCAGCTTCAGGTTTTCTTTGCTTGATCTTCTGGCTCGCTTTATCTCCTGCAAAAGCGGCAACGGATTTCGCGGCGAAGAGCAAGGTGATCGGCTGAGAGTTGGGTTCTTGTTTTAGTTCGGGTTGTTCAATGCAGGTGGAGACGGCTCCGGATTCGAGGTCCGGAGCCGCCTTTCACCTTCCGTTTTAGTCTTTTTCCTGCTTGCTCTCTTTTTCGCCTTTTTCTTTCTCTTCTTTGTTGAGCAGCTTCCCATCTGCGGCAAACTCATACTCCGTTCCGCCGATCATC
>JAXDQV010000033.1:0-5288 GCA_034667645.1 Chthoniobacter sp. | reverse complement strand
CACACGCGTCACTTCCGATGCGAACGAGCTGAGCTGATCCACGAGCGTGTTGATCGTGTTCTTCATCTCGAGGATTTCGCCGCGCACATCGACCGTGATTTTGCGAGAGAGATCGCCGTTCGCGATCGCGGTCGTAACCTCGGCGATGTTGCGCACCTGCGCCGTCAGATTGCCGGCCATCATGTTCACATTGTCGGTCAAATCCTTCCACGTTCCGGCGACGCCGCTCACTTCCGCCTGCCCGCCCAGCTTCCCTTCCGAGCCGACCTCACGCGCCACGCGCGTGACTTCCGAGGCGAACGACCGGAGCTGATCGACCATCGTGTTGATCGTGTCTTTCAGTTCCAGGATTTCGCCCCGCACATCCACCGTGATTTTTTTGGAAAGATCGCCCGTCGCGACTGCGGTTGTGACTTCCGCGATGTTGCGCACCTGTGCAGTGAGATTGCCCGCCATCGAATTCACGCTTTCCGTCAGATCGCGCCACGTTCCCGCCACGCCTTTCACATCCGCCTGGCCGCCGAGCTTTCCTTCCGTGCCGACTTCGCGCGCGACGCGCGTGACTTCCGAGGCAAACGAGCCGAGCTGATCAACCATTGTATTGATCGTTGTTTTCAGCTCCGAAATTTCGCCCTTCACGTCGACCGTGATTTTTTTGGAAAGGTCGCCGTTCGCAACCGCCGTCGTCACCGCGGCGATGTTGCGCACCTGCGTGGTGAGATTTCGCGCCATGAAATTTACCGAGTCCGTCAAATCCTTCCAAGTGCCCGAAACGCCTTCGACGCGCGCCTGCCCGCCGAGAATTCCCTCCGAACCGACTTCGCGCGCCACACGCGTGACTTCCGAGGCGAACGACCGTAACTGATCAACCATCACGTTGACCGTGTCCTTCAATTCCAAAAACTCGCCTTTGACATCGACCGTGATTTTCTTCGTCAAATCGCCGTTCGCGACCGCCGTCGTCACGGTCGCGATGTTGCGCACCTGCGCCGTCAGATTTCCCGCCATCAAATTCACGTTGTCCGTCAGATCCTTCCACGTGCCGGCCACTCCTTTGACCTGCGCCTGACCCCCGAGCTTTCCTTCCGTGCCGACTTCGCGCGCCACGCGCGTGACCTCCGACGCGAACGCGCCCAACTGATGCACAACGGTGTTCACCGTCTTCGCCGTCCGCATGAACTCGCCCTCGAGCGGCCGGCCATCGATATCGGTCGCCATCGTTTGCGAGAGATCGCCCTTGGCGACGGCACCGATCACGCGCGCCATTTCACTGGTCGGATGGACAAGGTCGCCGATCAGAGTGTTCACCGAACCGATCGAGTCCGCCCACGATCCGGAGATCTCGCCCAGCGAGGCCCGCTGATTGATCCGACCTTCTTTTCCCACGACCCGGCTGATTCGCTCGAGTTCCTGCGCCATCCGCTGATTCATCCCGATCACTTCGTTAAAAGCGTCGGCCACCTTTCCTTCGATTCCCGTCCATTCATCCGGCAGCCGCACCGAGAAATCGCCTCGTTTGAACGCGGTGAGCGAGTTCAGTAACTGCTTGAGGTCGAACTGACTGCGAAGTTCCGTTTTGTGATCGGACGAGGGCGACACGACCGTGACAGACGCACTTTTCTTCATGGATGTTAGTGGGAAGGGCAAACCCGGCGGGCACAGAGCGGGGTCTGCATTGCGTTAGTCCATCGGATGACAACCGTTCACAGGATGCAGCCGTCGAGCCGCCCAAGGAAGAAATCACCCCATCCCGAACGCACACAAGTGGCCCATAGCTGCCCAAACGACCGCTGTTATTCGCCGGAAAAGGCCATAAGCTCACGGGGTGAACTCAGTGCCCCTCAAAATCAAAGTGGCGGTTTTCCACGCATGCGCCTCAGTCGTTTTCTACCTGGCGATGGCAGCCGGCGTGAAGGGCGCCGACTACTACGTTGCCCCGAATGGAGCGGACAGCAATTCCGGCTCTCAAGCGCAGCCGTGGCTAACGATCCAAAAAGCAGCGAATACGCTCGCACCAGGCGACACCGTCTATGTGCGCTCTGGGATTTATGCAAAGGTCATCGTGAATGTATCCGGCTCCGCCGCTGGCGGCTATGTGACCTTTTGCAACTACCCCGGCGAAACACCGGTCATCGACGCAAGCGGCGTCACTCCGCCGACTGGCGACACTGCGCTCTTCCTCGTGGCGAACCGCACTTACGTCATCATCCAGGGGTTTGAACTACGAAACTACAAGACGACGTCCGCATCGCTCACGCCGGCTGGTATTTTGCTGCTCGGCTCATGTCAGCATGTGCAGATTCGCAATTGCAACGTGCACGATATCTGGAATACGGGCGGCACGACCTCGAACTCGGGCAACGCCTTCGGGATCGCCGTTTACGGCAGCTCCACCACGCCGGCAACGGACGTGGTCCTCGATGGCAATGAAGTTCACCATTTGAAGACCGGAGCCAGCGAGTCGCTGGTGCTCAACGGCAACGTCACCAACTTCCAGGTCACCAGCAACGCGGTGCATGATAACAACAACATCGGCATCGACTTTATTGGGTTTGAAGGGACCTGTCCCGATGCGGCACAGGATCAGGCGCGCGATGGATTTTGCCGGGGTAACACAGTCTGGAACATTACCAGTCAGGGGAATCAGGCGTATGCAAATGGCGATTACAGCGCGGACGGCCTCTACTGCGACGGCGCAACACGAGTGACCATCGAGCGAAACGTGGTGCACGACACGGACATCGGTGTTGAACTCGCGAGCGAGCACTCTGGCAAGCTCACAAGCGCAATCATCCTGCGGGATAACTTCGTGTATGCCAATCACCAGACCGGTCTCTTTCTCGGCGGATACGCGAGTAGCGGCACCGGCGGCACCGATGGCTGCACAATCACGGGAAATACCTTTTACAAAAACGACACGCTGCTTTGGGATAATGGCGAAGTGCAGCTTCGCTTCCGCACCAAGAACTGCGTGCTGCGCAGCAATGTCTTCTATAGCGGTTCGGGGAATTGGCTGGTGACCGTTCCGGTGTCGGCGGCTAACAACGTCAATAACAAGCTCGACTATAACCTCTACTACTCTCCCGTCGGCGCGGCCGCGGCGCTCTGGAGCTGGAATAACACGCAGCGCACCGGGTTCACCGCTTGGAAAACGGCGAGCGCGCAGGATGCGAACACACTCTTTGCCGATCCAAAACTCGTCAGCACAAGCACGACGCCGGACTTGCACCTGCGACTCGATTCACCGGCCATTGACGCGGGTGATCCAGCCTTTGCAGTCGCGAGTGGCGAGACCGATATCGACACCTCCCCTCGCCTCACCGGAACGCGAGTGGACATCGGCGCAGACGAATTGACGCCCATCGATGCATGGCGGCACGCAAAGTTTGGAAGTAGCGCCACGAACCCGATTATCACTGCCGTAACCGCCAACCCTGCGGGAGATGGAATCGTGAACCTGGCCAAGTATGCGATGGCTCTCGATCCACTCCGTGATGCCACCGCCGGTCTGCCCAAGGCGCAGACGCAAACGGTGAACAGCAGCCACTACCTCACCCTGCAGTTCACCCATGCGGCCTCGGCCAGCGATGTCACCTGCACCGTCCAGACTTCGAGTAATCTCACCACCTGGGCAGACGGCTCGCGGTATGGCGCAGGCGGCGATGTTCCCACGAATAGCGTGACCACCGAGGTCTCGCGGACGACGGTAAACGGCGTGGAAAGTGTCGTGGTGCGGGATAACACAGTGCTCGGTTCCACCGCGCGCCGTTTCATGCGATTGCGGGTGACGCAGCCTTAGCGCCTATTGTTTATTGGGCGACTCGTCGTCCAGGACATGCGTGCGCCAGAGATGCAGGATTCCCTGTTGATTACTGGAACCAAGAACACTGCCATCAGGAGAGAAGGCAGAGGACTGGAAGACTGACCCCTGTGCTGGCAGCGTCACGAGCTCCTCGAGACTCTCCATGTCCCAAAGCTTGATCGCCTCGCTGCCGTTCCCGCCGATGGCCATTCGCTTTCCATCTGGTGAGAAGGCAATCGAATGCATGCCTTGTAAAAAGCCGTCAAAGGTTCCCAACTGCCGTTGCGTGGCGGTTTCCCAAAGGCCGCCGATGCCAAGCCGGCCTACAGCGGCGAAGCGCTTCCCATCGGGAGAAAAAGCTACTTGGGAAACCTGTTTTACATTCGTGGTAAATGTCACCTCCTGCCCGCCCGCTAATTGGAGAAGGCTGCCTGCACCTTGCTCGCCGAGCATCAAAAGCCACTCCTTGTCGGGAGAGAAGGCCACTGAGAATTGCTGCGCTAAATTCAGCGTCGCCGGCCACGAACGCACTTCCTGCCGGGTCGCTGCGTCCCAGATGTAGAAGTCATTGTCAGCCAGATCAGCAATCAACAGCCGTGGAGAGTGCGGAAGAAAGACGATTGGGAAGGCGGCGACATTTGGGGTGCCACTCTCGGAGAGCAATGTCCGCTTTTCCACATCCCAGACGCGAATGACACCATTGAGTGTGGTCGCCACCAGAAACTCTCCATTTTCCGAAAAGAAGGCATCGAAGATCTTGCTTCCGATTTCGAGGATGGATTCCGTGTCTTTGAAATCATCGCCTTGCCTGCGCATGACTCGTCCCTGCTGGTCCAGCGCGATGATCGCCTTGCTGTCGCGAGTAAAGCACCAGGCTCGCACAGACTTCGGCAGTGTGGTGAAGCTGTAACGATCCTGGTTGGCGCGGGCCCTGGCCGTATCCCAAACAAGGACTGATCCATCCTTGCTGCCACTGATGAGTGTCCTGGCATTCGACAGCAGTGCGAGGCTCCAGACCTCGAGCTGATGACCACGCAGCGTCGCCACGAGGCGCGAACTGGGCGCCTCCGGCGATGATATGTCTCGACCAGGTTTTTTGGAGGCCGATGGCGAATCGCCCATGCGCCAGAGACGGATCGTCTGGTCGCCGCTCGCCGACGCAAGCGTCCGCCCGTCCGGCGAAAACAAGAGCGAGCTGACCCAGGTGCGGTGTCCTTGTATGCGCTCGAGCTCCACTCCAGTGCCGACGTCCCAAAGCCTGATGGCGGACTCAACATAGCCCGCGCCGGAAGCGAGCACTTTACCATCGGGTGAAAAAGCCAGCGCCGTCACGGTTTCATCGGCAGCTTCAGCGCTCCAGCGTTCCTTGCCGGTGGTGAGATCCAATACGCGCAGTTTGCCGTCGGAGGCGGCATAGGCTGCCAGGGTCAAATCGCCCGTTGCCTGAAGGGTCGCCCGGGATCGCGCCATGTGGGACGCGGAATAC
>JAXDQV010000032.1:0-10182 GCA_034667645.1 Chthoniobacter sp. | reverse complement strand
TCACCTCGCGGAGTCACGCGGGTAAACCGATTCGAGCAGTATTCCCGCGATTTCAGTCGCAGAGATTCTCCGAAGTAAAATTCACCGATACCGATGTGGCGGCGGTCGTCGCGGCGGGAACGGAGATCGCGTTTTTGGCGCTGCCACACGGCGCGGCTGCGGAATTCGCGAAACCGCTGCTCGAGGCCGGCGTGCGCGTGATCGATCTCTCGGCTGATTTCCGCCTCAAGGATGCCGCCGTTTACGCAGACTACTACGGTGGTGCGCATCCGGCGCCGGAGCTGCTGGCGCAAAGCGTTTACGGCCTGCCGGAAATCTATCGCGAGCAAATCCGCAGCGCGAAACTCGTCGCCTCACCCGGTTGTTATCCGACGAGCGTCATCCTTCCGCTTCATCCGCTTTTGCAAAAAAAGCTGATCGATCCGCGCAGCATTTGCGTCACGAGCTTGAGCGGAGTGAGCGGCGCGGGGCGCAAGGCGGAGATCGGTCTGCTCTTCGCCGAGTGCAACGAAAGCATGCGCGCCTACGGCGTGCCGAAGCATCGGCATCTCGCGGAGATCGAACAGGAATTAAGCGCAGCGACGGGCAGCGCAGTCGTCATCAATTTCACGCCGCACCTCGTGCCGGTGACGCGCGGGATTTTAACCACGATTTACGCGCAACCCGCTCCCGGCGTGGCTCCGCAGCAAATCGACGCCGCGCTTGCCACTGCATACTGCGATGAATTTTTCATCCGCTTGCAGAGCGAGAAAGGCTCCGTCGACACGAAAAACGTCACGCACACAAACTTCCTCGATCTCGCGTGGCAGCACGATCCGCGCACCGGCCGGATCGTGCTCATGAGCGCGGAGGACAATCTCGTTAAAGGCGCGGCCGGCCAGGCCGTTCAAAGCCTCAATGTGATGTGTGGCTGGCCCGAAACTCTCGGATTTTAGAAAAACGATGACCGCATCGTTTATTGAAATCTGCGGCGGCGTCACGGCACCCGGCGGCTTCGTCGCGGGCAGCGCATTTTGCGGCATTAAAGCGACCAATCAGGACAAGCATGACCTCGCTTTGATCTACTCACCCGTGCCGACGGTCGGCGCAGCCACCTTTACCACGAATAAAATAAAGGCCGCTCCAGTCCGCGTTTCGATGTCACACATGCGCTGCGGCGATATCCGCGCCATCATCGCGAACAGCGGCAACGCCAACGCATGCACGGGAGTCCCCGGCATCGAGCACGCCAAACGCATGGCGCACGCGACGGCCGCTGCGCTGGAGATCCGGGATCCGCAGGTGCTGGTTTGCTCGACCGGACGGATTGGAGTCGAGCTGCCGATCGAGAAGATGGAGGAAACGATCGCTCAGTTGCCAAAGGCGCTGCAAAAAGACGGAAGTCTGAAGGCCGCGCGCGCCATCATGACGAGCGACACTTTCGCCAAGGAGATCGCCGTGGAACTGACGCTCGACGGGAAATGCGTCCGCATTGGAGGCATCGCGAAAGGCGCAGGAATGATCGATCCTAACATGGCGACGATGCTCTGTTTCATCACCACGGATGCGGCAATCGGACGCAAGGACTTGCAACGTGCGCTCTCCAACTCCGTGGAGCAGTCGTTTAACAGGATCACCATCGATGGCGACATGAGCACGAACGACACCGTGATCGCGCTCGCCAACGGGCTCGCCGGAAACGCGCGACTCCGCCGCACGCACGCGAACTTCAAACAATTCCAGACCGCGCTGAACTACATCACCGGCGAGCTGGCGCGGAAAATCGTCGAGGACGGCGAAGGCGTGACCAAGTTTGTCGAGATCGCCATCAAAGGCGCGGCAACGTTTCAGGACGCGCGCAAGGCCGCCGAGGCGATCGCCAACTCGACGCTCGTTAAATGCGCGTGGTTTGGCGGCGACCCGAACTGGGGCCGCATCATGGACGCGCTCGGCTATTCCACCGCGCGGATTCGCGAAGAATCGGTGGACATTTTTTACGAAGGCCTCGCGGCGGTCAAAAGCGGCACGGCCAGCGCCACGCCATTCGAGGAATTGGAAAAAATCGTCCGCCAGCCGAAGTTCACCGTCACCGTGAATCTCCATCTCGGCTCGGCGGAGTATTGGGTTTTTACGACTGATCTCAGCACGCGTTACGTTGAGCTCAACATGGGCGAATGATTGGTAACAAATGACGACTACTCCTCAGCACCGCGCCGAAGCTCTCATCGAGGCGCTGCCGTTTATCCAAAAATATCGCGGCGAGCTTTTCGTCATCAAATACGGCGGCAGCGCGATGGAGGATGAGCACGTGGTCGAGCGGTTGCTGCGCGACATCATTTTTCTCGAGGCGGTCGGCATCAACCCCGTGCTCGTCCACGGAGGCGGCAAGGCCATCACCGACAAGATGCGCGAGGCCGGGCTGAAGGCAAAATTCGTCAACGGCCTGCGCATCACCGACGAATTTGCGATCCGGATCGTCGAGGATGTGCTCGATCAGCGCGTCAATCCGACGATCGTGAAAATGCTCGGCGGTTTCGGCGGCCGCGCCGTGGGATTTTCCGGTCGGGAAGTTTTTCGCGCCCGAAAGCTTCCGCCGCAGACGGACGCGCATCATGTGGCGGTGGATCTCGGTTTTACAGGCGAAGTCATTGGTTTAACCCTCGATGGCGTGCAGAAAGTAATCGCCGAAGAAAAACTGCCGGTGATTTCTCCGATCTCGCAAAACGAAGAAGGCGTATCGCTCAACGTCAACGCCGACGTGGCGGCGGGCGCGATTGCCGGCGCGCTGAAGGCGACCAAGCTCGTTTATCTGAGCGACGTTCCCGGCATCATGCGCAATCCCGGCGAGAAAGATTCGCTCATTCCATCGGTCACGCGCGAGATGATTGAGACGCTGATCGAGGACGAGGTGATCGAGGGCGGCATGCTGCCGAAGGTGCGCTCTGCGCTCAATGCGATCGAACAAGGCGTGGAGAAAGTGCACTTGATTGACGGACGAGTTCCGCACTCGTTGTTGGTGGAAATTTTCACCGACGCCGGCATCGGCACGGAGATCACGGCGTAGGCTTTTTATCAATGGATCTCACGCTCCACGCCGCGAACACCCGCGAATTGTTCGATCAATTCGTCGTCCCGAACTATGGCCGCTTTCCGTTGCAGCTCGCGCGCGGAAAGGGCTGCCGCGTGTGGGATGAAGCGGGGCGGGAATACCTCGATTTCGGCGCAGGCATCGCAGTTTGTTCCATCGGTCACTGCCATCCGCAGATTATCGCGGCGATGAACGCGCAGCTCGGCACGCTCGTTCACACGTCGAACCTGTATTACACGCGTCCGCAGGGATTGCTTGCAAAGCGGCTCGTGGAACTGGTTGGCGAACCGGGAAAGGTCTTCTTTTGCAACAGTGGCGCGGAGGCCAACGAGGCGCTCTACAAGCTCGCGCGGAAATTCGGGAACGAAGGAAAACCGCCGCCGCCGATTCACACCGTCGGCGAAGAAATCGCATCGGAACAAAACCGTTTTGGCATCATCACCTTCGACGGTTCATTCCACGGACGCACGCTGGCCGGCATCGCCGCCACCGGTCAGGAAAAAGTAAAACGCGGTTTTGAACCGCCGGTCGCCGGCTTCTCACAGGTGCCGTTCAACGACGCGCCCGCGCTTCTCACCGCGATTCGCCCGGACACCACCGCGGTGCTGCTGGAGCCAATCCAGGGCGAGATCGGCATCCGTCCGGCGACGGCGCATTTTTTAGAAACGGTGCGCAGCATTTGCGATGACCACGGCTTGTTGCTGCTTTTCGACGAAATCCAATGCGGGCTCGGTCGCACCGGCGACTGGTGCGGCTGGCGCAGCATCGCGCCCGACATTCTTCCCGACGCGGTGAGCTGGGCCAAAGGAATCGCGGGCGGCTTTCCGCTCGGCGCCGTGTGGATTCGCGACAGGCAAATTGCGCTCAAGACCGGTGTTGAAATCTCGCTTGCCAATCTCCTCGGCCCCGGTTCACACGGCACGACGTTCGGCGGCACTCCGCTGGTCTGCGCCGGCGCCCTTGCCGTTCTCGATACTCTCGAGAGCGAAGGGCTTCTTGAAAACGCGCGGACGCTCGGGCTGCATGCAAAGACTGCCCTCGCAAATCTCGGTTCGCCATTGATCCAGGAAATCCGCGCCGTCGGCTTGATGATCGGAATCGAACTGACCGAAAGTTTTGCGGATCACATGAAAACCGGTGATCGCGCGCCGGCGCTCTGGCTTGTCGATCGCCTGCACGCTGCGGGCCTGCTCACCGTTCCCAGCGGCACGCACGCGATTCGCTGGCTCCCGCCGCTCAATGTCACCCGCGCCGAGATCGATGAAGCCGTTGACATCCTGCGCTGGGTGCTGGTGAACCATTGTCCTTGAATGCTGTCGATCGACCGGGAGCTGAAAGCGATTGTCACGCGACTGCAGGAGCTTCGCATCCCGTATGCGCTGTGCGGTGGACTGGCGATGGCCGTGCACGGTTATCCGCGAGCCACTCTGGACATCGATTTGCTTTCACTGCGCGACAGCACTCAGGACATTTCCACCGCCGCACGCACGCTCGGCTACACGCTGACAGCCGCGCCAATGACGTTCGCTGACGGGGATGTGAGAATTTTCCGCATCTCCAAGCTCAGCCCGGAAGACGAAGATGTGTTGCCGCTGGACATTTTAAGTTTATCTCCAGCGATTGAGGCCATGCTCACCACCGAAGAAACAGAATGGGAGGGTGTCCAATTATGCGTCGTCGATGCACGGAGTTTGATTTGTTTGAAGCGACTTCGAAACAACGCGCAGGATTTGGCAGACATCGAAAGACTGACTCAATGAAACAAATCGATTCCGCGAAACTTGCGGTTCGGCTGAGACAGGCCGCCGTTCTGCGAAACCTTTGCCTCGGCCTCGCCAAAGCGAAGCAGCTACCAAAGGGTGCTCAACCTTCGCCTCGTTCCCGCGCATGAGGCATTTGCTTTCGATTGAGGCGCTGACGGCGGCGGAGATTGCGGAAATTGTCGAGCTTTCCGCCATGATGAAAGCAACGCGGGGGCAGCATGCGGAGCACCCGCTGCGGCATCGATGCTGGGCTCTGATTTTTTCAAAATCGTCCACGCGGACCCGAGTGTCGTTCGAGGTCGGAATCCGTGAACTGGGCGGCGACGTGATGTTTTTAGCGGCCAACGACATCCAGCTCGGACGAGGCGAACCGATCAAGGACACCGCGCGCGTGATGGGCCGGATGTTGCACGGCGCGGTGATCCGGACTTTTGCGCAAAGCGATGTCGAGGAGTTCGCGCAGTTTTCCGGGATTCCGACGATCAATGCGCTGACGGACGAGGAGCATCCGTGCCAGATTTTGGCGGACCTTTTCACGATCAAGGAAAAGCTCGGCAGCTACGAAGGCAGAACCGTTTGCTTCGTTGGCGACGGCGCGTGCAACGTGCCGCGTTCGTGGATTTGGGCGGCGGCGAAATGCAACTTCACCCTCAATATCGCGGCACCGCAACGCTTTCAGCCGGAGCCAGCGCTGCTGGCCGCGATCGGCTGCGATCGGGTGCGCGTGTTTGAAAATCTCGAAGCCGCGGCGCGGGGCGCGGATGTCCTCTACACCGATGTGTGGGTGAGCATGGGCAAGGAGGAGGAAGCGGACTTCCGCATCGCACAGCTCGGCGGTTATCAAATCAACGGCGAGCTGGTGCGCATTGCCGCTCCGGGCGCGCTGGTGATGCATTGTCTGCCGGCGTATCGCGGAAAGGAAATCACGGACGAAGTATTCGAGGAGCACGCGCAGACCATCTTCGACCAGGCGGAAAACCGGCTGCATGCGCAGAAGGCGATCTTGAGCCTGCTCGCGGCGGCGACCCGCTGATTTCCAGCGGCGCCGCCGTGCGCCCAGGCTTTTCAAAAAGCCGTTGCCAGCGAAACGAAAGGCACTAGACTCGCCGACTTCTTTTTCCCCGAAAAAATATGGTTTGTGTCGCTGCAATTCTCCTCAACCACGGCATCGCTCTCTCGATGCTTTGTGCGCTCGTCGGGCTGGGTGCCGCCATTTACCTCATCCGGATCATCCTGGCGTGTTCTCCAGGCAATGAGCGGATGCGCGAAATCGCCAGCGCGATCGAAGAGGGCGCCAAGGCTTACCTGAACCGCCAGGTGCTGACGATCTCCGCGATCGCCGTCGTCATTTTCGTGCTGTTGCTCATTTTCAAGGACAAGGCGACCGCCGTGGGGTTTGTCATCGGCGCCGTCTGTTCGCTTTCGGCGGGCTTCATTGGGATGCGCATCGCGGTGCTGGCAAATGTCCGCACCGCGCATGCCGCGATCAAGAGCCGCCACGGCGCGCTGTGTGTGGCTTTCAATGGCGGCGCGGTCACTGGTCTCCTCGTCGTGGCGCTGGCGCTGCTCGCGGTGGGACTCTTCTACGTCGTGTCGGCGAAAGTGATCGGCACGGATGCGGCCGTCAAAAGCCTTGTTGGCCTCGCGCTCGGCTCGAGCTTGATCAGTGTCTTCGCTCGGCTCGGCGGCGGTATTTACACGAAGGCGGCAGATGTCGGCGCGGATCTGGTGGGAAAAATCGAGAGCAATCTCGATGAAGATGATCCGCGGAATCCCGCGACGATCGCGGATAATGTCGGCGACAATGTCGGCGATTGCGCGGGCATGGCGGCAGACGTTTTCGAAACCTACGCGGTCAGCCTCGTGGGAGCGATTCTGCTCGGCGCGCTCACGCTCGGGGGAAACAGCGCGGCGATTGTTTTTCCCTTTGTGCTCGGCGGAATCTCGGTGCTCGGTGCCATCGTCGGGATTCTCTACGTGAATTTCAAGAAGGGCAGCCCCGGCGCAATCCTCATGGGCTCGGTGATGGCCAGCGGGGTGGTATCAGCGATTCTGTATTGGCCGGCCACGCAGTCGCTCTTTCCGGTCGGGGTGCAAATCGGCGGCGTCATGCGAACCGCGACTGACCTTTACTACGCGTCGCTGGTCGGGCTCGTGATGACCGGCGTGGTCGTGATGATCACGAACTACTACACGTCCACCGCCTTTGCTCCCGTGCGAAAAATCGCCAAAGCATCCGAAACCGGACACGCGACCAACATCATCGCCGGATTGGCGATCGGCCAGCATGCAACGGCGCTTCCCGTCGGATTCATCGGCATCGCCATCCTGCTTTCCTTCCATTTCGCGGGCCTTTACGGCATCGCCATCGCCGTCACGAGCATGCTCTCCATGGCGGGGGTCGTGATCTCGCTCGATGCCTTCGGACCGATCACGGACAACGCGGGCGGCATCGCGGTCATGAGCGGTTTGCCGGCGGAAGTGCGTCAGGTGACCGATGAACTTGATGCGGTGGGCAACACGATGAAAGCCGTCACCAAAGGTTACGCCATCGCGTCGGCTGGCCTCGCGGCGCTGGTGCTTTTCGGATCCTACGTCGAGGAGTTGCGGGCGCAATACGCAGAGGCGCATCACCCTTTTGAATTTAATTTTTCGCTCCAGGAACCGGAGGTGATTATCGGGCTTTTCATCGGCGGATTACTTCCATTTCTTTTCACCGCGTTCAGCATGGATGCGGTTGGCAAAGCGGCGGGCGCCGTCGTGCGGGAAGTCCGGCGCCAACTGCAGCTCAAGCCCGGTATTTTGAAAGGCGAAGAAACGCCAGATTACGGGACCTGCGTGGACATCGTGACGAAAGCGGCGTTGCGCGAAATGATCGTTCCCGCGCTGCTTCCGGTATTTTTCGTGCTGCTCGTCGCGGCGATTCCCGCGTTCGGTCCGCAGGTGCTCGGCGGCGTGCTCGTCGGCACGATCGTCACCGGGCTCTTTGTGGCGATCGCGATGACCTCCAGCGGCGGCGCCTGGGACAACGCGAAAAAATTCATCGAGGAAGGGAATCACGGCGGGAAGAATTCGCCGGCGCATCAGGCATCGGTGACCGGCGACACCGTGGGCGATCCTTACAAAGACACTGCCGGCCCGGCGATCAACCCGATGATCAAGGTCGTAAATATCCTCGCGATTTTGATCATCCCGATTTTCCTGAAATACTGGATCGCGCGGTAACGCTGCAACCCCGAGGGGTTCGGCGCTCGCGGTGAAGAGGCGCTTTTCCAAAAAACATGATTGTCTGCCGTGATCGCGACAGCAACGCTCAGCGTCCGGTGCCCCCTGCCGATGACGAAATCCCTCTTACTTGCGCTGCTTTTTATCGGTGAAACATCGGTGAGTATGCTGGCCCTGGCTCCTCAATCCATTTCTCTCGCAGGAGAGTGGCGATTTGCGCTCGATCCGAGCGCCGAGCAGAAGGAGCTCAAAACCCCGCATCCCCTTCCACTCGGGGATGGGATTGCACAGGAATGGTTCAGGCGCGATCTCGCGGAGCGCATCCGGCTTCCGGGTGTGTTGCAAGCACAGGGTTACGGCAACGAGATCAGCCCAACAACGCCTTGGGTTGTCGGCTTGGGCGACGCTTGGTGGAAACTCCAGGACGCCAGTTTGCGGGAGCATTTTTCAAAGCCCGGTCTGGTCGAGGTCCCCTTTCTCTCGCAGCCGCCGCGGCATTACTTGGGAGTCGCGTGGTATCAGCGGGATCTGGAGATTCCAGCCGCTTGGACGGGGCAGCGAGTCGTGCTGTTTCTCGAGCGGCCGCATTGGGAAACCACGTTGTGGCTGGATGACAAAAAATTCACCTCGAATGACAGCCTCGTTGCCCCTCACATCACGGATCTCGGAAAGATCGCCCCCGGCAGGCACCGCCTTAGCATTCGCGTCGATAACCGGCGGCTCGTCGTCGATCCGGTCAACGATGGACACGCCGTCGATTCGCACAGCGTTTCGGACGCGCTCGGTGCGTCGTGGAATGGCATCGCCGGGCGCATCGAGTTGACGGCAACCCCGCCAGTCTGGATCGAAGACGCGCAGGTTTTTCCAAAAGCCGCGGCCAAAACCGCGCTGATCAAAGTGACGGTCGGCAACATCACCGGCCAGCGTGGCTCCGGTAAAATCGCCGTGGGCCAAAAGTCCGTTCCAGTGAATTGGGATGCCACTGGCGGCTCAGCCGAACTGGAGGTCCCGCTCGACCGCGCAGTGCAGGACTGGGATGAGTTTCACCCCAATCTCCAGCATCTCACCGTGACCCTGTCTGGCGCCGGCCTGCTCGATACCAAGGCGCTTACTTTTGGTCTTCGCGATATTTCGTGGAAGGACAAAGACCTGCTGATCAACGGGCGAATCGTGAATCTGCGCACGACGCACTTCGGCGGTGATTTTCCGTTGACCGGCTATCCGGCAACCGACGTCGCGTCGTGGAAAAAGATTTTCAAGGTGTGCCAGGACTACGGGTTGAACGGCATGCGCTTTCACTCTTGGTGCCCACCGGACGCCGCATTCACGGCCGCTGATGAGGCGGGCTTTTATCTGCAGCCCGAGTGCGGTATGTGGAGCCCTTTCAATCGCGGCAGCGTCTACACTCTCCGACTTGAGGAAGAGACGGCGCGACTGCTCAAGACTTTCGGGAATCACCCTTCGTTTGTCATGCTCTCGCCCAGCAACGAGCCATCCGGCCGCTACAGCGAGATCACGCCCCCGTGGGCGGTGGCGTGTTATCAACGCGATAACCGGCGACTCTACTCGGCGGGAACCGGCTGGGGGCGTCCCGCGCAGGTCACCGGCGGAGCGCAATTCGCAACCATGGTCGAGTTTAACGGGTCGCCTTTGCGCAATGCGTCAGGCTGGTTCGGAAACGACTATCGTGCGGCGCTCGGCGACGTTCACATTCCTGTGCTGGCACACGAGGTCGGGCAATGGTGCGCTTATCCGGATTTCGATGTGATTGAAGAATTCACCGGCTACTTGCGGCCGAGCAATTACCACATTTTTAAATACATCGCGGAGCAATCCGGCGTGCTCGCGGAGAATCGCGAGCTTGCCTGGGCATCAGGGCGTTTCCAACTGGCCTGCTACAAAGAGGAGATCGAGGCTAACCTTCGCACGCCAGGTTTGGCAGGTTACCAGTTGCTCGATTTGCGCGATTATCTCGGCCAGGGCACGGCCCTGATTGGTCTGGTGGATGCGTTCTGGAAGCCGAAAAGTTACGTCACGGCAGAGGAATTCCGCCAGTTTAACGGCCCCACCGTTCCTCTCGTCCGCCTCGCCAGCCGCACGTTCACTTCCGCCGATGCGTTTTCCGTG
>JAXDQV010000031.1:0-13903 GCA_034667645.1 Chthoniobacter sp. | reverse complement strand
CGTCAAACAACTCTCCGTCTTTCTCGAAAACACGCCCGGCACTCTCTCCAAAGTCTGCGACGAGCTCGCCCGGCAGAAGATCAACATCTACGCGCTGACCATCTCCGACACGGTCGATCACGCGGTGGTCCGCATGGTCGTCAGCCACCCGAACAAGGCGCTGCACATCTTCGGCGAGCACGGCGTGCTGGTGGTCGAAAACGACGTGCTCTTCATCGAGAACAGCAACAAACCCGGCAGCCTCGCCGCCATCGCGCACCAGCTCTCCGCGGCGAAGATTAATATCGAATACGCCTACCTCGCCACCAGTCCGAGCTCGAAAAAAGGCCTGCTGATCCTTCGCGCAAGCAACGCGGAAAAGGCGCTTAAGGTTCTCAGTAAATAATTGACGTCGGATTAACGTCCGCGGATGGCGCTGCAATCATCCGCTCATGCCCCAGGTTGGTAACAAGGGCAAAAGACTTACCGGCGTTAAACATCGTCAGAGCTAATGTCAACCGTCACCACCACCACATCGCCTTCGATGAAAAAGACGGCTCGTAATTCTCCTTCAATCCCCCGTTGGTAACGAGAAAAATGAAACCCTCGTTTTTGCGCCCGAGCAAGGTAAAAGACGCGCTCGAAGCTCTTGCAAAGCGTAACTATCCTATGAGTTCGTCAACTTGTGGTCCTTCAGAGGGCCACGCCCGATAGTAGCCTCGATTCGAAAACGAAAACGTTCAATAACCGTATTCCACTCTCCCTCGCGCCAAGTAATGAAATTGTATTGGCGGTTATCAAAGTGAACACCTTCAAGTCGATTCTCCCGAACCAACCAAATAACCGGAAGACCGAGTCCAATCGCTAATCCTGCTTCGAAGTATATCCCCCCGCGATTGACGGTGAAGTCCGCTATCAAGAAACGGCTTTGCTTAATCCCAGCGATGGTCTCGTCGTCTATCCGGTTGTTGTGTTCCGTCCGATCCACGCGACGGGCCTCATAGCCGGCAGCAGAAATCCCGGGCGCAATCCCCTGTTCATAAAGCGCTGTAAATCTATCCCGGAATGACATTGCGACAAAGCCGAAGCGACTTGCAGCATTGATTCGCTTAAGTCGGTCAATCTCGTTCCAACCTTTTGGGGCAATTGTGAGTTGACCGTCACTTCTCCCTTTGCTCAAAAAGCCTTGCATCAAAAGGCAATCGAAAATCAACCAATACAATTCACCGGCGTTTGATGCCGAAGCTATCGCCAGCCACTTTAGCGCTGGAAGCTGTGAATGGCTCCCAAGATCAATGTCTGTATTGTCATAGAGGTAAAAATCTGCGTCGGGGACATCTAAAGTTTTCGCGCTGGAAAGGGCATTTTGCACCTCAAATACCGGTGCCATGAAACTCTCACCCGGCTGCGGATACTCCCGTCCAAAATACGTCAGCAACTGCGCGAGCTTTTCGCCAACAGTAGGAGTCTCCAGAGTGGACAAACGCTCCACTTCATCGCTCGTTAGCAATATGTCTCCATTGCGTCGAACATAGCTGCTGGCATTGGCGATCTGCTGTTCGGACCAATCAGCTCTTTTTAGTGTGCCGAGAGCATAATGATCGCTTCGAAAGTCTCCGCAGCGGTAGCATTTGAAGTGAGACATAAGAATTCTTGCATTCACCCACACTTGGGCGGGTGCTTTGCAAATGAGGCACTTCGCGGCTTTCATCTACTTATACCTGATGGAATATATCGATTGCCCTCGCTTTGGAGACTCATTCAAACCGCCGCCGAATGCAGCGAGCGGACGCTCAGAACTTCGGCGGAGGTGAGCGGCTCGATTTGGGACTCACGAACGGTGATGACGGCGACGGTTTCACCGGTGGCGGTGAAGATTTCCAAGCTGTAGCCCGGCTCCTGATTTGCACGACCGGCATGGAACTCGACAAGTGTGGCGACATCGCCGCGTCGGAGCTGGTGTTCGGGCAGATCGGTCGCGAGAGCGACGCGGGTGAAGAGTTCGTATTTCATCGGTGTGCAGGGTAAAGGGTGATGAATTTGGTTTGCTCCTTAACTTCTTCGGTCATCCAGATCGTAGTGGCTTCATCCACCGCAAAACGTCCCGCGCCCAGTAGGTGACGATCAAATCGGCGCCGGCGCGCTTGAAGGCGAGCATGGTTTCAATGACGGCGGCGCGCTCGTCGAGCCAGCCATTTTGCGCGGCGGCTTTGAGCGCGGCGTATTCGCCGCTGACTTGATAAACGGCGGTCGGCATCGCGAAGCGCTCCTTCACACGCCAGAGAATGTCGAGGCACGAAAGGCCGGGCTTGATCAATATCATGTCAGCGGATTCTTCGATGTCCGTCGAGACTTCACGCAACGCTTCGTTCGCATTCGCCGCGTCCATTTGATAACTGCGGCGGTCGCCAAACTGCGGCGCGCTCTCCGCGGCGTCGCGGAACGGGCCGTAAAACGCGGAGGCGAATTTGGCGGCGTAACTCATGATGATCGTGCCGGGCAGATCTGCGGCATCGAGAGCTCTCCGGATGGCACGGACTCGGCCGTCCATCATATCGCTCGGTGCAACGATGTCGGCGCCGGCTTGGGCGTGGGAAACGGCGGTGCGGGCGAGCAGATCGAGCGATTCGTCATTTAAAATCCGCGAGCCCTCGACGATCCCGCAATGCCCGTGGCTCATGTATTCGCAAAGGCAGACGTCGGTAATGACGATCAGCTCCGGCGCGGCGTTTTTGATCGCACGGACGGCGCGCTGCGTGACGCCATCGTCGGCGTAAGCCTGGGTCGCCTGCTCATTTTTTTCCCAGGGAATCCCGAAAAGCAAAACGCTGCGAAGGCCCTCAGCATAAGCTTTTGCGGCTTCCGTGGCCGCTTCCTGCACCGTCCATTGAAACACACCGGGCATGCTCGCGACCGGCGTCGCCGCGGAGATCTTTTCGCTCACGAACAGCGGCCAGATCATGTCCCTGGGCTGCACGACGTTTTCCCGCACCAGCTCGCGCAACGCCGGCGAAGCCCGCAGCCGGCGCGGGCGTTTCGGCAAGTTGACGGTTGAGTTTTCCGGCATGCGGAGGCAACGCTACACGAGCCGCTTGAACTCTCAATCCTTCCTGCTGATCGACATCAGCAACTCGTTCACGAAGTTTGCGGTGAGCAGCCGCGAGCGGCTCGGACGCGTCTCCCGGATCGCCACGCAAAACCTGGACGCGCGGACTTTTGCCCGATTTCGCGGCGCCAAAGTGGTGCTCTCGTCCGTGGTCCCGGACAAGGCGCGGCTGGTGCGGAAGACCTTCGAGCAAGTGGTCAACGTCAGCGCACGGGTGAAGCTCGGCGTCGGGATCGACTATCCGAAGCCGCTGACGATCGGTGCCGACCGGCTGGCGAATGCCGTCAGCGCGACTGCGATTTTTGGCGCGCCGGTGGTGGTCGTGGATTTCGGCACCGCGGTGACGTTCGACATCATTTCACCTGCAAAAACCTATGTCGGCGGAGTGATCGCGCCGGGACTGGAGGCGATGACCGATTACCTCTTCCAGCGCACGGCTTTGCTCCCGAAAATCAAACCGGCCGAGCCGGGATCAGTCATCGGCAAATCGACGCGCGCGGCGATGAATGCCGGCGCGGTTTTCGGCTATCGCGGCCTGGTGAAACAGATTTTGACGGAGATCAAACGGGAGCTTGGCGCTCCTAAACTGCGGGTGGTGGCGACCGGCGGCTACGCGGACCTGATCGCCCGGAAACTGCCGGAGATCGAAGCGGTGCATCCGCACCTGACCCTGGAAGGCTTGCGGATTATCGGCACGCTGAATTTTCCGCTCTAAACCTCCACGCCGTCGCCCAGCTCGATGCCGAGATGGCGCGCGAGGCGGAAGAGGTCGGGCTGAATCTCTTTTTTCATCGAGCAGACTTTTTCCAGATCCATCAGCGCGAGGCGGCCTTTGTTCAAGCCGACCATCGATCCGCGCTCACCGCTCAGCAGCGAAATGACGGCGAGCTCACCCATCCGGGTCGCGAGCAGGCGGTCGAAATGCGAAGGCCGGCCGCCGCGCTGCACATGTCCTAGCACAGTCTTTCGCACCTCCTGTTTAAGCCCCTGATCGCCGTCCACTTTCTGCATATGTTTTACAAACGTATCGGCGTCGCACACGCCCTCGGCGAGAATGATGATCGAGTCGTTGAGGCGGTTGCGGTAGCGCGTCGCGAGCAGGTCGAGGATGCGCGGCATGTTGTAGCGGCACTCCGGGATGACCGCGACTTCCGCGCCGCTGCTGATCGCGGTGGTGAGCGCGAGGTAGCCGGAGCCGCGGCCCATCACCTCGATCAAAAAACAGCGCCGGTGCGAGCGCGCGGTATCTTTAATTTTATCGATCATTTCCACAATCGTGTTCGAGGCGGTGTCCACGCCGATTCCCGTGTCGGTGCCGTAAATGTCGTTGTCGATCGTGCCGGGAATCCCGATCACCGGCAGCCCGAGGCGATCGAGTTCCAGTGCGCCGCGCAGCGATCCATCGCCGCCGATCACCACCAGGCCGTTGATCGCCTCATCACTCAATTTGCGCAGAGCCGCCGCGCGGCCCTCCTCGGTTAGGAACGTTTTGCAGCGGCTGGTCTGCAGGACAGTGCCGCCCCGGTCGAGCACGCCGCTGAGCGAGCGCTGAGTCAACTCGATGAAATCGCCGTCGAAGATCCCCTGGTAGCCATTGCAGATTCCAAAAACTCGCACGCCCTGGCCGATCGCCGTTTTCGCCACGGCGCGGACGGCTGGATTCATTCCGGGCGAGTCGCCGCCCGAGGTCAAGACAGCGATGGTTTTCACAAAAGAAGCGGGAGGTGGAAAAAATCCGGCGGGATTTGAACGAGCCGATTATGACCCTGTCAAAGGTAATCGCTTAGGGGGTTGGTTCGGGTCGGCGCGTGAGCAGTTGTTGATTACTCCTTGGTTGGCACGCGCCGCCCGAACCTTTTTTCTGCGCAAAGGCGCGTGCGCATTTCGTTGCCGAAGTTTCACGGTTGCGGGATGCTTTCGAGCGCATGACGTCTCCCGCTCCCCTCATCGGCATTCGCGGGCATTTGCTGGACACGCCGGAGCGTGGTCAGCTTCGTGCGCGAGACGAGGGCGCCATCGTGATTGAGAATGGATTGATCGCGGAGATCGGCGACTACGGCACCTTGAGCCAGAAGCCGCGCCCGGAACCGGTGCGGTGGATCGGCTCGGAGCACGTCGCGGTTTTCCCCGGCCTGATCGATCTGCATACCCATCTGCCGCAATATCCCGCCATCGCGCGCGGCCAGAGCGAGTTGCTGCCTTGGTTGCGGCGTTACATTTTCCCGCTCGAAAGGGAATTTACCGGTCCGAAAGCGCGTCAGGAATGCGCGCGCTTTTTTGCCGAGCTCGCACGCCATGGCACGACGACGGCGATGATTTACACCGCGATCTTCGAGGATAGTTGCGACGCGGCGTTCGAGGTCGCCCAGGCGAGTGGCGCGCGGGCGATCATCGGAAAAATGATGATGGATGTCGGTTCTTACGGCGAGTTGCCGGTCGAGAAAATCCTCGAGACATCGCTCGCGCAGAGCGAGCGGCTTTGCCAAAAATGGCACGGCGCCGACCAGGGCCGGCTGAGCTACGCGTTCAGTCCCCGGTTTGCGCTGAGCTGCTCGCGCGAGATGATGTGCGCGGCGGCGACGCTCGCAAACCGGCATGGCGCCTACATTCAGACGCATCTCTCCGAAAACCTGGGCGAGCTCGCGAGCGTCCGCGAGATGTGCGCGTGGAGCGAGGACTACGCCGGTGTTTACGAAAAATGCGGACTCTTCGGGCCGCGGACCGTGCTCGGGCACGCGATCCATTTGTCCGACCGCGAGCTCGGCGCGATCGCGAATTCCGGCGCGAACATCGCCCATTGCCCGACAGCGAATTTTTTCCTCAGCAGCGGCATCATGCAGCTCGATCGCGCGCTCGATGCGAGCGTCGGCGTCGGCCTCGGCACGGATGTCGCCGCCGGTCCGGAGCTGAATCTGTGGCAGGTGATGCGCTCCGCGATCGAGGGGCAAAAGGCACGCGCGTTTTATGAGAAAAGCGTGCGCATTCCCTCGCCGGCGGATGTGCTCTTTCTCGCCACCCAAGGCGCGGCGAACGCGCTCGAATGTGGCGACCAGATCGGCTCGCTTGAAGTCGCAAAGGAAGCGGATCTCACGCTTCTCGACCTCGCGGCCCTGCTGCCTTACGGCAAACAAAATGGCGCGCTGAATGACCTGAGCCCGGACGACATTCTCGCGCTCTGCGTCTATCGCGGCGGCCCACAGGCGACGGTCGGGACTTTCGTGCGTGGCCGCTCCATCTACGAAGCGCCGGAGACGGCGCATGCTTGAAAATGCGGATTCCCGAATCCGACCCGATCACGGCAGCGCTCGCCGAAGACGTGGGCAGCGGCGACGTCACCTGTAAGTTTTTCGTCGATGCGGCTCAGCAAGCAAAAGCGCGCCTCGTGGCGAAAGAAGAAGGTGTGCTCGCGGGTGGAAAGACGGCCGCGGAGGTTTTTGCGAGAGTGGATGCGAAAGCGCGCGTCCAGACTTTGACGCGCGATGGCGAACGCGTCCGGAGCGGGGAAGTGGTGCTGGAAGTCGAGGGCGCGGTCGGTTCGATTTTAACGGCGGAGCGCGTGGCGCTGAACTTCATCCAGCGACTGAGCGGCGTCGCGACCTTAACGCGAAAATTTGTCGACGCGGTCGCCGGCACCGGCGCGCAGATTCTCGACACGCGCAAGACCACACCGGGACTGCGAGCTTTGGAAAAGGCAGCGGTGGCGGCCGGCGGAGGGACGAATCACCGGTTCGGGCTTTTTGACATGGTGCTGGTGAAAGACAACCATCTCGCAGCGAAGCACGACGTTGAGTTTTTGCGCTCGGCGATCGCGCGCGCGCGAACGGCGCGGCCCGAAATCCGGGTCGAACTGGAAGCCGATACGCTGGAGCAGGTGCGGCTGTTTCTCGGTCTCGTCGGCGTGGACGTGATTCTGCTCGATAACATGTCGTTGGGAGACCTGCGGGAGGCGGTGGCGCTCGGCCGGGGGCGCGTGCAGTTCGAGGCGAGCGGCGGGGTGACCTTGGAAACCGTGCGTGGGATCGCGGAGACCGGCGTCGATTTCATTTCGGTCGGAGCTCTCACCCACTCCGCGCGAGCGCTCGATTTTTCCCTCGAACTTTTGTGAGCGACGCAGATTCCGCGGAACTGACTGCGCGCCTCGAGGGCTGCGTGATCGGCCATCAGCTTATCTTTTTAAATGAGGCGACCTCCACGAACGACGTGGCTGCCGAGATGGGGCGAAACGGTTCAGCGGAAGGCGTAGTCATCTTTGCCGAGACACAGACTGCAGGCCGTGGCCGGCTGGGACGGAAGTGGGAGTCGGCGGAGGGAGCGGGATTGTGGTTTTCGATTCTGGTGCGGCCGCAAATTCCGGTCCGGGACTGGGGACGGCTTACGACGCTCGCTGCGGTGGCGATCGCGGAGGCGCTGGACGAAATCGCGGACTGTCGCGCGCAGATCAAGTGGCCGAACGACGTTTATCTCGACGGCAAAAAAGCCGTCGGAATTCTCATCGAAAGCTACGCTGGCGCCGAGCCGTTTGCCGTTCTCGGCATAGGGGTGAATGTGAACCAGACGCATTTTTCTGAGGCAATCGCCGAGCGCGCAGTTTCCTTGCGCATGATGGCGGGGCGGATGCTCGACCGGAACGCGGTTGCCGTTGCGATCCTGCGGCGGCTGGACGCCTGGTATCAAAAACTGCCCTGCGATTTTTCCTCGATTGTGCGGATCGCCGAAGCCCGCAGTTATTTGCGGGGGCGGTGGCTGGAGGCTGATTGCGCCGGCGGGCGCGTGAGCGGAGTCGCCGAGAACCTCGATGAAAACGGCGCGCTGGTCTTGCGAAAACAGGACGGAACGCTCGTCACGCTGCAAAGTGGCGAGGTCAGCACGGCGGAGCTTTGAGCGAAAGATTTGCACTCATTCCGGCTGGGGCGGCTGGTGGGCAAGCATTTTGCTATGGAGTGGTTATCCCCGATGCATATCCAGCAATCCGAATTCCACGAAGAGCTCGTCAAAGGCCTCGCGCACAAGATGAACAACATCTTGAGTCTGTTTCACGGCTACCTCGGAATGCTGCTCGATAACAAGACGCTCGACGAAGATACCCTCGCCGGCCTGACGCAGATTCGTGATGGAGCCACCGCCGCTTCGGAGCTGATCGATCGCACGAAAGTGTTCGCCAAATCGACCTCGGCCGTCTGGCGCGAGATCGATCTGGAGCAACTGATGCGCTGCCTCACGCCAACGATGGAGTCTTTCGCCGAGCGCGGCGTGCGCCTGGAAATTAATTGCGACGAAAACCTGCCGCGGATCTGGATGGAAGTATCGAAACTGCGGACCGTGATTTACGAAATCGTTTGCAACGCCTGCGAGGCAAGTCCCGATGGCGGAGTCGTGACGATCTCGGCGCGGCTCGAGGAAAATCCGCCGAGCACAAATGGGGAAGCGGGCGAGCCGGAACCGGTCTCATGGGTGACCATCACGGTGTCCGACAGCGGAGAGGGTATTTCGCCGGAGATTGAGAAGAAACTTTTCCAGCCCTTTTTCTCGACGAAGCGGCGTCAAAATGCGCTCGGGCTGGGCTTGAGCGTCGCAGCGGGGCTGGTGCAGCAACTCGGCGGCGCAATCCGGATCAGCCGCAACGCCGGCCTGACCGCCTTTCGCGTGCTTTTGCCAGCGCGGACGGCTGTGGCTTAAACCACTCTCCCCGACACGGCGTTGCCTTTGCCCGCAGCACAAGCTATCGCATTCGCGTGGCTTCCGTAAAAAAAGACCGGCTCGCCGAGCTTTTTTTCGACGCGCTGGAGTTCGAGCGCAACGTCTCGCCCCGCACACTGACGAATTACCGCCACGCCCTCGCGACCTTCCGCGCGCAACCAGGACTGCCTGCGTGGAAAGACTGCACGCCCGACCATTTCCGGCGTTTTCTTTTTTACCTCATGAAAAACGAGGCGGCGCGCGCGACGATCCGCCTGCACTTCGCGGCCTTGCGGACGTTTTACAAATTCCTGATGGAGCGGCACGGGCTGCAGTCGAATCCGCTCAAACAGGTGAGTTTGCCCAAGGCGGAAAAAAAACTGCCGCTGCTGCTGACCGCGAGGCAGATCGAAGAGCTGATCGCAGCGCCGCTGAAAATCGAAAAGGAAAAACAAGCGCCGACGTGGGCGGCCCTGCGCGACGTGGCGATTATCGAGTTATTCTACTCCAGCGGTTTGCGGCTTTCGGAGCTGACCGGGCTCGACGTGGCCAACGTGGATCCGTATTCGGAAAGCGTTCGGGTTTTAGGCAAAGGCCGCAAAGAGCGCATCTGCCCGGTCGGCGCCCCGGCGCTGGAGGCGATCCAGAAATATCGGCAGGCCGCCCGAGTCGAATCCGGGCCCCTCTTCCTCAACAAGCGCCGCACACGTCTTTCGCCAACCAACGTCTGGGCGATGCTGAAAAAATATCTGCGCCACACGAGCATCCCGATTTCGCTCAGCCCGCACAAACTGCGGCACTCTTTTGCCACGCATTTGCTCGATGCCGGCGCGGATTTGCGGGCGGTGCAGGCGCTGCTGGGGCATGCGAGCCTTTCCACGACGCAGATCTACACGCACGTCACGGTCGAGCGTTTGAAGAAGGTTTACGATCAGGCGCATCCGCGGGCGTAAAACGAGCGGACTTCGTGCGTTGATTTGCGCATTGGTCCGGTGGATGTGCTTTTTTGACCACGCTGAAAAGACGTGGCTAGAATCGGCCTTCTGCTCGCGAACCCGCATGAACACTCGCTTCGCAGGCAGTGCTGCGCGCTGATGGAGCTGCTGGCATAGCCCCTGCTAAAGCGCGCCGCGTGATTTTGTCGAGAGAACTTCGCCCTCGCACGCATTGTCGTTTTTGCACGGCAACTGATCTCCTTCTGGACGACCGACGCATCGTTTCCTCGGTTCGATTTTCGTCAGCCCCTCTGGTCAGAATGGTTCCGACCGGAAGTGTGATGAGAGCCGCGAACCGCGTCCCACGGCGCATTCGCATCAACCCTCCGCAAGCCGGTTCGGCTTCGGGGACAACCCAACCAAAAAGAAAGTAATATGCCCAAATTATTGAAGAATCTGCCGTTGCTGGCCTTGGCCGCGGCAATGGCGTGGACGACTGGCGGAGGCGCCTGGTCCGCCCGCGCACAAGACCCCGCCGCCCCTGCGGCTGCACCTGCCGTTGAAACTCCTGCCGTAGCCGCACCTGCTACCACGGCTCCGAGCGCCAGCCTCGAACAGCGAGTCGCCGGATTGGAAGCCTATATCGGCAACACCGATCCGACGGCTCCTCTCAAGGACAAAGACGGGAAAATCCCGGATGGCCTCACCACCCCGACCGTCGGCGTCGCCGGCCCGGGTGCGAATGCGTGGCAGATGACCTCTGCGGCGCTCGTGTTGTTCATGACCCTGCCCGGACTGTTCCTGTTCTACGGCGGCCTCGTCCGTCGCAAGAACGTCCTGTCCGTGATCGCCCAGTGTTATTTCCTGGCCGGTTTTGTGACCATCCTCTGGTGGGCAGTCGGCTACAGCTTCGCCTTTTCCACGGGCAAACCGTGGATCGGCGATACCGCGTTCGCTTTTCTAAAAGGCGTCACGTCAGCCCCGAATACCAACTACAGCTACTGGGTCTCGCAAAACGTGTTCTCCATGTATCAGTTGATGTTCGCGATCATCACTCCGGCGTTGATCATCGGTGCGATCGCGGAGCGCATGAAATTCTCGGCGATCATGTTGTTCATGACGCTCTGGATGTTCGTCGTTTACTTCCCGCTCGCCCACATGGTGTGGGGTGCTGACGGCTTCATGAACGGCGTCTGGAACGCCAGCGCCGGCATCAAGGCTATGGACTTCGCGGGCGGCACAGTCGTCCACATGTCCTCGGGTTGGAGCGCGCTGATTCTCTGCATCATGCTGGGAAAACGCATCGGCTTTGGCAAAGAGAACATGCCTCCGCACAGCATGGTGCTTTGCTCCATCGGCACCGGCATGCTCTGGGTCGGCTGGTATGGCTTTAATGCCGGTTCTGCGGTCGCCGCGGACGGCGTCGCGGCCAACGCCTTCACCACCACAACGCTCGCGACTGCGGTCGCCTCGTTCGTCTGGCCGATGGCGGAATACCTCCTGCGCGGAAAACCGAGCATCCTCGGTTTCTGCTCCGGTGCAGTGGCCGGCCTGGTGGTCATCACTCCTGCCTGCGGCTTCGTGAATTCCACGGGCGCCGTGATCATCGGCGTCTTCGCCGCGCTCATTCCGTTCTTCTTCGTGGTGAAAGTGAAGAAGATGTTCGGCTATGACGACGCGCTCGACACCTTCGGCGTTCACGCCGTCGGCGGCACGCTCGGCGCGCTGTTGACGGGATTCCTCGCGGATCCTGCGGTGAACGGTAACATCGCCAAAGGGGCGAACCCCGCGACGACAAACGGACTCGCGGACCTCATCCTCAATCACACCGCATGGATCGAGCAACTCAAGGCCATTGGCGTCACCCTGACGCTGGCGGTCGTGGGCACTCTGATCATCGGCACGATCGTGAAAGTCACAATTGGTCTGCGTCCGACAGCGGAAGTGGAAACCGGTGGCCTCGACCTCAACGAACACGGCGAAGAGGGCTACATCCTCGAAGCCTAACCGAAGGAACAAATCGAAATGAAAAAAATCGAAGCAATCATCAAGCCCTTCAAGCTTGAGGAAGTCAAAGAGGCCCTCGCGGACCTCGGGATCGAAGGCATGACGGTGAGCGAAGTGAAAGGCTTCGGCCGTCAAAAGGGTCACACCGAGATCTATCGCGGAAGCGAATACACGGTGGACTTCCTGCCGAAGATCAAAATCGAAGTCGTCCTCACGGATGGGCTGGTCGAGCAGGCGCTCGCGGCCATCGTGAAGGCGGCGAAAACCGGCAAAATCGGAGACGGGAAAGTGTTCGTCTCCGCCGTCGAAGAAGCGGTGCGGATCCGCACCGACGAGACCGGCGACAAGGCCGTTTAACAGGTTATCTGTTAGCGATAAGCGGTGGAGGCTAAAAAGGCCTCCACCGCTTATTCGTTTTCATATCCAAAGCCGCGTCCCTAGGTGAAACGGATTGCTGGAAAGCCCAGTCGCCGTAGTATTCGCGCCGTGCCTGCTGCAAAACCCTCCGCGTTCGTGGACAATCACGGTCACGAACATGGGCATGTTCATTCACCGCCGAGCAACACCGCTGCTTTTGCCATCGGCGTAGCGCTGAATCTTGCCTTTGTCGTCGTTGAAGTCGTTTACGGTTTAACCGCGCACTCTCTCGCGCTCCTTTCCGACGCGGGGCACAACTTGAGTGATGTCTTCGGGTTGCTCGTCGCCTGGGGAGCAATCCATCTCAGCAAATCCTTACCAACCAAGCACCGCACCTACGGGTTGCGAAGGTCATCCATACTAGCCGCGTTGACGAATGCGATTGTTTTGCTCGTGGTTGTGGGGGGGATTACTTGGGAGGCAATAGGACGTTTCTTCCATCCGGAAGCGGTCGCGGGGAGCACGGTCATTTGGGTCGCCGCTGCGGGGGTGGTCATCAACTCCGCGACGGCTTTACTGTTTATGGCGGGGCGCAAGCGCGACCTGAACATCAAGGGCGCGTTTCTGCACATGGCGGGCGACGCGGCGGTGTCGCTCGGCGTGGTCGGGATCGGCTTTGCCATCCGCTCGACCGGCTGGCATTGGCTTGATCCAGCGCTCAGCATCCTAATCAGCGGGGTCATCGTGTGTGGAACTTGGGGTCTGCTCCGCGAGTCGGTGAATCTGGTGATGGATGCGGTGCCCGAAGGCATCGACCCGCACGCGGTCGAAGCATACCTCGCCGATCTCACCGGCGTGCAGGCCGTGCATGATTTGCACATCTGGGGCATGAGCACTACGGAGTCGGCACTGACGGTTCACCTTGTTATGCCGGAGCCTCCGGCTGACGACAAATTCCTGCACGACGTGGTCCACGAGCTGCACGAGCAGTTCGAAATCGGTCACGTTACCATCCAGATCGAGCACGGCAGCGCAGGGATGCCGTGCCATCAGAAGCCAGCTCATGTGGTCTAGCTGCAATATGGCTTCTTGGTTCTGGTAAGCCGTGGTCGCCGCGGTTCTTTATGGCGCGCATTAAATTTTCACTCGGCTCGCGTCCGAGCGTATCGGCGATGGGTTGGGCGGGTTCGTCGTCGAGGCCGTCGCCGCGTTAAGTATCCTTTGCTACCTCGCATTTCTTTATTTCGACGCACGCTGGAACCGCAGCGTGATTGCGCTGATGAGCAGGTGGAAGTGACTCCGCTCCAGGCCGAGGAGGTTCTGGCTGGCCCTGCGATGAGAGGCTTCTATCTGTTGCGCCTACTTCACCGCTAACGCGGTTGCAGCGGGGATTTTTGCAAGCTCACCAAGCGCTTCGAGAATCATCTGGGTCGCGCTTTCAAAACCCACGCGTCCCGTGTTGATCGTCAGGTCGTATTGAAGCGGATCGTTGATATCGAGATGGAAATAGCGGCGCATGTATTGCGCGCGCGTGCGGTCGTTTTCGCGCACAAACCGCTCCGCTTCCTCAGGAGAGAGCTTGTAGAACTCCGCGGCATGCTTGCAGCGCGCGGCGAAGGGGCCGACCAGCCGCACGTGGAGGACGTTGGGAAGGCCGGCCGTGACGGCGTTGGCCCCGCGGCCCACGAGCACGACGTGCCCGAGCCGGGCCAGCCGCCGCATCGTGTCGGCCGTATGCTCCACGAGCGTCCAGGTCGAGGGATGAAGCCCAAACATTTCCTCCACGACGTCGCTGACGCCCGAGGGGACGGCCTCCGGCATAAAGCGCTTGAGGCGCATCGGC
>JAXDQV010000030.1:0-2840 GCA_034667645.1 Chthoniobacter sp. | reverse complement strand
AGAATATCAAAAAAAGCGCGATTTCGGAATTAAGGCGTCTTCCAGACGGTCTTGATTACCTGCAAATTCAAGGACTCCGGGCGGAAGCGGCTCAGAAACTGGGGGCGATACGACCGGAGAATTTCGGCCAGGCTGGTCGAATCAGTGGAATTACTCCTGCTGATATTACGCTGCTCGAGATCTGGCTTCGAAAGAATAGCGCCCAACCGTTAACCTTGCAGTGAGGGACAAACTTACCGCCGGGGGGGAAGAACAATCCGATGATCGAGGCGACGCTGTGAGGAGGACGTAATCATAATTGAGAACATTGAGTAGCAATTTTCACTCCATGCAGCCGACACTTTCACAAGTCGTTGGATTCCAAACGCTTGTCGTTCGAATTCGGTAATTCGTTGACCCACTGCACAGCAAGACGGACCATTTCAGGGGCGGTTTTCGCTCCCAACTTCGCCTTGATATGCGCGCGATGAGTTTCCACTGTCTTCACGCTTAATTTCAGCGCCACCGCAATCTGCCGTGTGCCGCGGCCCCGCCCCAAGAGCTCAAAAATCTCCAGTTCACGGTCCGTTAAGTTTTCGACCGCTGATTTTGCCCAGTCGCCCCCGTTTGCCATCCTCGTGGCAATGTGCAGTCCCAAGACCGGGCTTACATATAATTCTCCTGTCAAAACTCGTCGGATGGCGTCCAACACCTGATTGGACGCCTCTTGCTTGGTCACATATCCGCGGGCTCCGGCCCGGAGAGCACGCTCGGCATACAGCGATTCTTCATGCATCGAAAGAACAAGCACGGGAAGTTGCGGAGCGCTGGACCGGATAGTTTTCATCAGTTCGATTCCATTGATTCCCTTTAGCGTGATATCCAGAATCACCAAATCTGGTTTGAGCCGAACGATAGCTTCCAGCGCCTCAGGCGCGGTTTCCGCTTCGCCGCAAACGAAAAACTCGCCTTGGTGATTGATAAGTTGCGCTATGCCAGTCCGAAAGATCGGGTGGTCATCGATAATTAAAATTCTCGCCGTGGGTGTCACTGCCTTCGAAATGTTCAATCCTCCGCAGAGTTCTCCAAGCTCAAGCTGCAGATCGCTCCAAGTTTCTGATCGAGGATTTTGGAGTCGTATGTCAAGCGGAAACCTCTAGGGACAAGCTACTTCCCTCTTCGAAATCGCAGATTCCAACTGTGCATTGCCGCTCCCGACCAACCTTCCGTGATTCTTTCCTCCTCGAAACACCTTGCGAACGTTCTGCGTTGGCTGCAATAAAGGGACGGGAGACTATGTGAGTCGGTGGAGTGGATTGTCATCGGGGTGTAGCTTAGCTTGGTAGAGCGCCTGGTTTGGGACCAGGAGGTCGCAGGTTCGAATCCTGTCGCCCCGACCATATATTGCGAAACTCCGATCAACCAAGGCGCTGCGCGGCGAGTAAAATTCCCTCCGCCTTATCGAGCGTTTCGTGGTATTCGCGCTCGGGATCCGAATCCGCGACAATTCCCGCGCCGACGTGAAAATGAGCAAGCCCGTTGCGAGAGTCCGCCCTCCCGACATCGTTTTCCACAATCACCGTGCGAATGGCGACGTTGAATTGGCTTTCGCCGTTGAATCCAAAATACCCGATCGCGCCAGTGTAGATTCCTCGCGAATCGGGCTCCAGCTCGCGAATAATTTCCCGAGCCCGTTTCTTTGGCGCCCCCGTGACCGAGCCACCTGGAAAGCACCTTTGCAGAGCGGTCACGTGGTCCACATCGCTTCGCAGTTGACCATCGATTGTTGATACAAGGTGAAACACCTGCTCGAACCGTTCGAGCTTGAGGAGATCCCGAGCTTGCACGCTCCCAAATTCGCAAATTTGACCCAGATCGCTTCGTTCGAGGTCTGTGATCATGATTAACTCCGCCGTCTCTTTGGCCGAAGTCACCAGATCCCACGCGGATTTTGCGTCGGCAGCCGCGTCTCGATGCCGGGGCCGGGTTCCTTTGATCGGCTGCGTCCGAATCAGCGAACCGCTGATCTGCAAAAAACGCTCAGGCGAGGCAGACAGGATGGTGCGTTCCTCAGCATGTAAGAAAACGGAATACGGAGCGGGCGAGCACTCGCGCAGTGTTTCGTAAAAGCACCATGCATCATGGAGTCCGTCTGCCACAAAGCGGTGGGCCAGATTCACCTGATAAATGTCGCCCGCCGTGATGTATTCCTGTGCCCGGCGCACCATTTCGCAGAACTGTGTGCGAGAAACTTGCGGCACAAAATCCAGCCGGCGGCCACGTCGCGCGACCTGAGGCGGCGTGCGGTCCACTAGACTGCCCGTCTCAAACCACGACTGATCGGCATGTCGATAAACCAGCATGTCATCGTAAAACCCAAACCGAAACGAGCCGTCGTAGCTCACATATCCGGCGGCCATTCCACGGGGCGCGCCATCGTCCATCACGGCGGCGGTTTGCGCCGCCCGAACCTTTTGCCGCAAGGTTTCCCAATCGCGCGGTGACTTCCCTGTCACGATTTCGCGCGGCCACGCGGCGACGATGGAAATGGATTCGGGACGCTCCAGCGAGCTATCAAAAAAAACCGCGCCCGGCGCGTCCGCGAAACGAGCGGCGACTTCATGCGGTGGCAGATCAAGCCGGCGGACGCGTGAAAGCGGGATACTTTTCAAAACTGTTTTTCTGCGTATGCTTCCGATTCCTAAATGAAAAGCGCCATCCTGTTTACCTTCGCTGCGATCACAGTTTACCCGCTTTTCGCACAGGAACAAATGCCGGAGCCGCTGCCCGGAGAGCAACCGCAAAGCTCGATCGAGCAGCCAATTTCACTGATTCCCGAGTCCGCGCCCGCAATTTCAAAA
>JAXDQV010000029.1:0-2657 GCA_034667645.1 Chthoniobacter sp. | reverse complement strand
CTCGATTGCAGAGTTGGCCACGACAAATTCAGTGCTGACGGGCGTCGTGAGAGTCTTATAGCTGAAGGCCAGGCTTCCCAGCATCAGCACTAAACTGCAAGAGAGAGCCCAACGAAACACTGCCAACCGTTTTCCGGAGTTATCCTCCCGTGCGGAGCGCCAATGTGCCAATACCCGCGTGTCGAACCCGAAAGGCAGCTCAGGCGGCACGTCGCGAGGAGCCTGTGCGGCCAACTTAAGCAATCGGCCAAGTCGATCCTGAAACTCGTTCATAGTTTCCCTTCCATCGTTAACTGTTCGAAAATGTTCTTGAGCTTCCGCCTCGCGCGGAATGCGCGCACCTTTACCAGCGCGATGTTCCACCCCGTTCTTTGGCGCACTTCCTCGATGGAGTAGCCATCAAGGTGCAGTAAATGGATCACCAGACGGTCCTGCGGATTCAACTTGGCCAACAGTTTCTCTACCACTTCTCTCGAAGCAACACTCTCGCGAGGTGACAGCTCATCAGAAGTTCTGGCCAAAGAATCGAGAACCGCAGCTTGATTATCCGAGAGATCGGCCCAGCGGAGTTCGGGACGAATCATTTCGGCTTTCAACTGATTGAGACAGGTATTGACGGCAATGCGCGACACCCAGTGCTCCAGTGGCACTCGACCTGAGTATTTTTCCAGATTGGAAAACACCTTGATGAAAATCATCTGACAGAGATCCTCCTCGCTTGTGCGGCGTGGCAGATGCGAACGCACGATTCTAAAAACGAAGGGATAAAGTTGCTGCATAAGCTCAGTTGCCGCCTCTTCGTCCCCTTGGCGAACGCGCAGGAGGCAGCCCACCGTGTCGAAAGCGGGCTCATCCACGAGGCGATTTGGGTGTCCACACAAACTCATGACAGCGTGCAGGGCTTCCGGGTTACGCGAAATGCATAGTTTGTGAAAATAACCTCATTGATCGCCGGCGCTGTAGCGCATTCCTCGGTCGCCGGTGAATTGGGCGAGGTCACAATCGAATTGCCCGAGGAGGATCCTAGGTTCATCATGCTGCGTGTCGCCGATGACCCCTCGAATATGAAACGACCCGCCCCCGGCTCGCTCTGGTCAACGAAGCTTCTTCTTGGCCTCGCCATCGTCTGCGCCTTCGCACCGCGAAGTCCCGCCGCTGGCCCGGTGGTCCTGAAATTCAAGGTCGGCACGAGTATCGTCGCTCAGAGCAGCCTGAATCTTGATCATCCTCTACTCCGGAACAACCCCGCGGTGAGGCTCCTCGTCACCCACGACTTTGGCAGCGCCGCGACGGGGGCTTTCAACGACAGCGCACTGGGAGTTTTTTATCAGGCGAACAGCGCAAAAAGCGGAGACTGGTTTGTGACCAACGAAAACCGCACCAATCTGACCGCGACAAGCAGTGGCGGCTTCAATGTGATGATCGCGCCTGCGGTCCGCGCGAGCGCGACCGCAGCACGTGCCGACGGCGGGTTTACGTTCCTTTCCGTCGCGAAGAAGAAGCCAGAAGCCCGACTGCTAATCACCCACATGGTCAATCCGTTTCCGGCGACCACTCCTTACGGCCTCTATCTGCCGAAAAATATCGGCGTGCGCTATTTCGAAGGACCGCTGGCCAAGCGCACCCACGATGTGTGGGCGGTCTTCAATGAGGATTTAAGCTCGGCGATTGCCGCGGCTTACAATGTCCTCGACGTGACCGCGCATCCGCACAGTTCCATCCAGACCAGCAGCAGCGGCAACACCTCGGGCAACCATATGGCACTTGACGATCCGGTCGCCAACAACAACCCGAACGCACTGATCTTCGTCACTCACCTCGGGCTCGATTCCCCGGGCTCGGACACCTTTGATCATGCCGTGGGGGTGTTTTACGATTCTACAATCAGCCGGTGGTGCATCTACCGTGAAGACAACGCGACCATGCCGCCGAACATTGCGTTTGTGGTGGATGTCTTTGAGGCGGGCTCTCCGTAAGGGCAGAATGCCAGCCATTTCCGCGAGCTCGATTGTTGTCGCCCAGGTTGGTTTTGATGGTGACTTTATCGCCATCAGTCTCGGTGAAGTGCAGGACGGCGGCGGGTGCGATGCGGGATTCCAGAAGTTCGATCATGGTGAGAATGGGAATCGGCGTTCCTAGCTCTCCGCGGGATGATTGGAAAGGCGCATTTCAGTCGCCCGAGAGCGAAGTGGCAGGCAAACGCTCCTTGTATCCATCCTGCGAATAGAATTTGGCGCCGCCAGTTTAGCTCCTCCCCGAGAACGTTGATGCAGGCTCTTAAATTGAGTGACAGCGGCACCATCCACCACAGTTCGGGCCGATGCGCCTCCTCGCATGAATCCGTGCCGGCCAGCTCCGCAGCAAGCAAACGAAAGTCTGCCGGCATGACCAGCGGCGAAAATCACGATTGCGACTAAGAACGAGGAATCGTTCAGTCCTTCTCGATATTCGCTAGTTAAACAGCGGCCGTATTGCTCATCGCTGACCTTCTCCATCCATTCGACGACCTTGCCCTCGAGGGTTTCGGCAATCGCGATGTGGGTCATCGCTGTGGTGGCGGAAGCACCATGCCAGTGCTTCTCACCCGGCTTGATCCAGACAATGTCGCCAGGCCGGATTTGCTCGATCGTTCCGCCCTCGCGCTGCACTCGTCCGAG
>JAXDQV010000028.1:0-2962 GCA_034667645.1 Chthoniobacter sp. | reverse complement strand
ACGGTTCAGAGTTTTCCTAGCAGCGATTTCCAGCGCGACCAGGCGTCTTCGTGCGCTTTGCGATCTGCCTCGGAGGCATCGGGAGCTTCGCCGGCCCGCATGAACCCATGGCCCGCGCCGGCATAGGTCTGCGGGTCGAAGATTTTGCCCGCGGCTTTCATTTCCTCTCCCGACTTGGGAACGGTGGAAGTCACGCGCGCATCGTTCTCGGCGTAGAAGCCGTAAACCGGACACTGAATGTTCGCCGCTCCCGCGGTGTCTGTTGGACCGGTGCCGTAGAAGACATAGGCGGCTTTTAATTCGCGGTTGTGGTTGGCGAACTTGAAGACGGTTCCTCCACCCCAGCAGAATCCGGCGATGGCGACCTTGCCGTTGCACGCCGGCAGTTTGCTGACATGCGCCGTGACGGCATCGAGATCGGCCAATACCTGCGGCTCTGGCAGTTGCGAGATGGCTTTGCGCGCATCGTCCACGCCGGTAAAGGTCTGGCCGCTGAGCATGTCGGGCGCGATGGCGATGTAACCGGCTTCCGCGAGCTGGTCCGCGACCCCGCGCACCCAATCGGTGAGCCCGAAATTCTCATGCACCACGACGACCGCGGCCGCTTTGGTCTTCGCCTCCGGAAAGACAAGAAAACAGCGCACGGTGCCCTCGCCATTCTTCACCTCGACCCACTCGCCGTGCCGGGACGATTTTTCGAGTTTCTCTTTGGCCCACTCCTGTGCCATGAGCGGCGGGGCGGTGAAAAAAGCGATCGTGGCGAGGATGGTTGCCATTCCGGCAAGAGCATTACGCGTCATCATGGCGGCATGCTAGGCGGGCGAGTGGCCGGTTGCCAACGGTGCAGCGGTGCGCGTAATTCACACTTACTGTTTTCCGCATGCGGCTGGCTGGAAATGGGAGATGATGTGGCGGTGCGGCGTGAGTTGTTGATAAGTTCCCGTGCCGGGGCATCTCCCGATCCACCAAGACATCAATGAACGACAGCGCATCCACATTACCAAGCGCGCGTCAACAGGAGGTGTTTTTCGAAGCACTGGCCATCGATGATCTGGTTGCTCGCGGAGCTTATCTGGATGCCGCCTGCGCCGATGACCCCGCGCTCCGGCAGTGGGCTGAGTCAGAACTCCAAAAGCAAACTGGAGCTGCTGCACGCAATGAGGGCAGCCTCGGCAACTCGAAAGTCAGCCCGGAGATGCAGTCGTTATTCGACGCTTTGAAGCCGGAGGAGCAGGGCGATCATATAGGGCCTTACAAGCTGGTAGAGCAGCTCGGTGAAGGCGGGTTTGGTGTCGTGTGGCGTGCGGAGCAGGAGGTGCCGGTGCGCCGGGAAGTGGCGCTAAAGGTTCTCAAGGTCGGCATGGATACACGGCAAATCATCGCGCGCGTGGAGCAGGAGCGACAAGCGCTGGCCATGATGGATCACCCGAGCATCGCGAAGGTTTTCGACGCAGGCGCGACGCCATTTGGCAGACCGTTTTTCGTGATGGAACTGGTGCGCGGAATTCCAATCACCGACTACTGCGACCAGTGGAGGCTCTCCACACGCCAGCGATTGCAGTTGTTCGTGCAGGTTTGCTATGCAGTGCAGCACGCGCACCAAAAAGGGATCATTCACCGTGACATCAAGCCCTCAAACGTGCTCGTCGGCAGTCAGGACGGCACGGCGTTGCCGAAGGTGATCGACTTCGGTCTGGCCAAGGCAGTCCAGCAACAACTGACCGACAAGACACTTTTCACCCACGCGGAACAAATCATCGGCACACCGCTCTATATGTCGCCAGAGCAAGCGGGATTGCATTGGGCGGACCTTGACACACGCACCGACATTTTCTCGCTCGGTGTTCTTCTTTACGAGTTGCTGACCGGGCGGACGCCCATTGACCGGGAAACGGCGGGAAGGGTCGGCTATGATGAAGTGCGCCGTTTGATCCGGGAAGAAGAACCGCCCCGGCCGTCGGCGACCTTGCGCGTCATGGCGCGAGACAGGTTGAAAACCGTCGCGCGTCAGCATGATACCGAGCCGCCGAAGCTCACCAGAACCGTGCGTGGAGACCTTGATTGGATCGTGATGAAGGCCTTGGAAAAAGAGCGGGCGCGCCGCTATGCCACGGCCAACGATTTCGCCGCAGATGTGCAGCATTTTGTGGCCAGCGAGCCTATCTCCGCGCGGCCGCCGAGCGCGCCGTATCGATTCAAAAAATTTGTGCGCCGGCACAAGGTCGGGGTCGCCGCGGCGCTGACCGCTTTACTCGCATTGATCACCGGGCTGGCGATCGCATCGTGGCAATTCGTCGAGAAAAACCGGGCTTATCGCACCGCGCGCGAGGCGCAGACGGCCGAGGCGGAGCTACGCCATCGCGCAGAGATCGAGGAATTGGGCGCACGGCAACGGGCCTATGCGGCTGACATGAATCTGGCGCAGGAAGCACTCAGGGCGAACAACCTCGGTCGTGCCCGCACGATGCTCGACGCGCAGCGCCCCCGTCCCGGCCACCAGGATTTGCGCGGATGGGAATGGCACTACCTTTGGCAGCAATGTCAAAGCGACGCTTTGTTCACGCTTTGCCAGCAGAGCAGCGAGATTTTTTCACTGAGCGTTTCTGAGGATGGAAAGTGGGTCGCCATTGGAGAAGCAGCCGGAGGAGTGTCGGTCTGGGATTTGCAGGCGCGCCGCGAAATCGCGCGTTGGCCGGGCGGCGACAGCGGGATGGTGGTGGCCTTCTCTCCCACAGCTCCTTTGCTGGCTTTCGCCCCAATGGAAATCCCGGCTTCCACGGAGCTCGAGCGTCCGCCGGTGGCAACCCGAACGCGCAGCATTCAATTATGGGATGCCGGGGCTCAGCGCGTGACGGGAGAACTACCTTTGGGCAAGGAGTTTTGCCGGGGCCTGGTTTTCTCTCAAGACGGAGAGCGACTCCTCACGGCGACCAGTCGCGACCTGACACTTTGGAACGTTCCG
>JAXDQV010000027.1:0-3283 GCA_034667645.1 Chthoniobacter sp. | reverse complement strand
ACCCGCTCGCGAAAATTTGCCGGTCGTTCCCGCGCGATCCGGCGATGAGGGCGGCGCGGGATTTTTGTAGCGGGTTGCGCCTTATCCGGCAGCCGGCCTGGGAATGCCTGGCGACGTTCATCACTTCATCGATGAAACAGGTGGCGCATATCCGGCAGATCTCGCTCACCTTGCGAAAGCGGTACGGCGAATCGAAGCAGATCCTCGGGCAGGAGATCTTCACTTTCCCCTCAGCAGAACGAATCGGCGAGCTGACGGAGCAGGAGTTGCGGGGGTGCGCGTTGGGTTATCGGGCGAAAAACCTGCTCGCGACGGCGCGCCTGATCGCCAGCGGCGAGGCCAACCTGGCAGAGTGGGGCAAATTGCCGGACGACGCTTTGCGCGCCCAACTTTGCGAGTTGCCGGGCGTGGGCTCAAAAGTGGCTAATTGTGTGATGCTTTTCGCCTACGAGCGGCTGCGCGCGTTCCCGATCGATGTCTGGATCGAGCGCGTGCTCAGGCAACAGTATTTTCCGCGAAAACGAAAGGTCACGCCGCAGCAGCTTCGGGCGTTTTGCGACGACTATTTCGGGGAGCACGGCGGCTACGCGCAGCAGTATCTTTTCCATTACGCCCGGAAGGGCGCGGCGGTCCGGAGCGCGAAAGACCCGGCCGGTTGTTCGCCCTAGCGATGTGCGATATAATTTCCAGCTGAAGCGCCGCCCCGGCGTGGCTCCGAAATGAGCGAACAAAAGAAACAAAGCCGTAAACTCGGGTTCGCGATCCTGGTCTCGCTGATTCTTCATTTGGTGGTCGGACTTTCCCTGGCCGCGTTCGGCAACGTTTCCACGCCCACGCTTCCACCGGAGGAAACCCCATCGGAATTAACGATCATGGATTTGTCCCCGGCGCCGCCGGTCGAGAAAAATCCCCAGTTTGTCGACGTTGATAAGTCGAAGGAGTCGGCGGAAAAGCCGAAGGAGCAGACGTTCGAATCAAACGCCAACTCCCTTGCGGCCAGCGAGAAGGCTCCGACCGGCGATCTCCCGTTGCCGAGCCAGGATGGAAAAGATTTACCGCTGCGCGATCTCGAGACACACGATTTTTCGTTGCAGACGCAGGGCTCGCAACCGCAGCCGGAACAACCCCAGCAACCGGAATCCAAACCAGCCCAAAGCCCGCCGCCGAAAGCCAAACCATCCGAGCCGCCGAAAACGACTCCCAGCCCGGCGCCCGCTGCGACGGCCGAGCCCGAACAGCTCGCAATGCTGACATCAACGCCGCCTCCGCCGATGAAAGCGCCGGATGACACCGAGCAGTCACCTGCTCCAGAAATCACGCCTTCCGTGGCGCCGGTTGCGCCCCGGCCAAAACCGGAAGCTCCCAGCTCCAGTTATCAATCGCAAAAGCAACAGACTCGCATTGCGGGCAGCATCTCGAACCGCGGGCCGTCATCGGTGAATGCAGTCGGAACGCCGCTGGGACGTTACCAAAAACTGATGTACGACGCGGTCGGCGCGCGCTGGTATCAGCACACGCACGAGCGCCAGGACCTGATCAGCATCGGGACCACGCGGTTGACGTTCACGATCAATCGCTCGGGAAAGGTGAGTAACCTGAAGGTGATCGAAAACACGGCGAACGAAGCGTTCGCCATCGTCTGTCTCCAATCGGTGCAGGAGCTGAAGCTGCCGCCGATTCCGGAGGACGTGGCGAGCACCCTGCCGTCGGAAGGTTTGCAGCAGGAGTTGACGTTTATCTTATACGCGAACTAATGATGGCGCGGTTCGCGTGCTCCAAATGACCGAAATACTCCATACGATGGTGACCTTCATGAACAAGGGCGGTCCCTTCATGTGGCCGTTGCTGCTCTGCTCGATCGTCACCGTGGCGACGATCGTCCTGGCGGCGATGACGTTGCGCGAGCGAAAGGTCCTCCCGCTCGTGATCGAGAGTGAGATCGAGCGTCTGATGCCGGGCGGAAGCGCGGAGCGCCTAATGCGGATTGTGAATGACGACAGTTCATCGCTGGCGGGGGTGGTCCGGACCGCGTTGCAGCATTTGCGCTGGCCGCGTTCGGAAAATATCGAGTCGGTGCAAACGCGGGCGCGGCGGGAACTGGTCCGGCTCGAGCGAGGCTTGATCGTGCTGGAAGTGGTGACGGGCATCGCACCGTTGATCGGGCTGATCGGGACCGTCTCGGGCCTGGTGCATGTTTTTTCCGGCCTCGGTCTGAGCACGGGCGCGTCTGATACGAAAGCGGTCGCGCTCGGAATTTCCGAGGCGCTCAACTGCACCATCTTCGGGTTGTCGATTGCGGTCCCGGCCCTGATTGCGTTCAGCTATTTCTCGAAAAAAGTGGAGGTCATGTCGGTGGAAATGGAATCGCTTGTCTCGGATTTGATCGCAAAATGTTATTACGGCCGGCCGACGAGCGGCGAAGCGCTCGCGTCGACGCGATCCACCTCGCCGGCAGCGGCCCGCGCTCCGATCGGGTGATGGCGCCGCATCTGTTGCCGCCATGAAAATCGCAGTCCGGAAACGGCGCGCCCCTTCCATCATCATTGTGTCGCTCGTCGATATCCTGACGATTCTCCTGATCTTTTTCGTCGTCTCGACCACCTTCAAACGCGACCAGCCCGAGGTGCAGATCAATCTGCCGGACTCAAAGACGTCGACCAAGGCATCCTCCGAGCAGGAGCATGCCGTTGTGAGCGTGAACGAGAACGACGAGGTGCGGCTCGATGGCCAGGTAATTGGCGTAGACGAACTGGAAGCGTCCGTCCGCAATTTGCCGCCGACACGTCGGGCTGCCCTGGCGTTGCAGGCGGACAAGAAATCGTCGTTCGGCACAATCATCAAAGTGATGGATGCGTTGAAGCTCGCCGGGGTGAAGAACCTGCCGGCATTCACGCGCGAGGAAAAATGAGATTGCCGATCAGGAAATACGGCGATCCGATTCTGCGGGCGAAAGGAAAACGAATCGGAGCGGTGGACGACGACATCCGGGCTCTCGTTGAAAACATGCTTGAGACCATGCATGCGGCCAACGGCGTGGGCCTCGCGGCTCAGCAAGTGGGACATGCGCTTCAGCTCACCGTCCTCGATGTTTCGCAGGTCGAAGATCGGCCGAGCATGATGAAACTAAACGGCGAGCCCGTAACCGATCTGGCGGCGGCGATGCCGCTGGTCCTGGTGAATCCAACGCTTCGTCTGGGGGAAGAGACGGACTTGGGAAGCGAAGGCTGCTTGAGTTTTCCCGAGATTACGGCCGACATCGAGCGCGCAATGTCGGTCGAGCTGG
>JAXDQV010000026.1:0-6969 GCA_034667645.1 Chthoniobacter sp. | reverse complement strand
CGGGCATGCGGGCAATCCGGGCATCCAGCCGGGCATCACTCCAGGCATGGTCATCGGAGCGGCAACGGAAGTCATCGCGGGCGAAGGCTGCATCGTCACCGCCGGCGGGATCGACACGCACATCCATTTCATCTGCCCGCAACAAATCGAGCACGCGCTCGCGAGCGGCATTACCACGATGATCGGCGGCGGCACGGGTCCGGCGCATGGCACTTACGCCACGACTTGCACGCCGGGCATCTGGAATATCCACCGCATGCTCGAAGCCGCGGACGAGTATCCGATGAACCTCGGATTTTTGGGCAAAGGCAATTGTTCGACGCACGAGCCGCTGCGCGAGCAAATCCTCGCCGGGGCTGTTGGGCTCAAGCTGCACGAGGATTGGGGCACGACACCCGCGGCGATTTCGACCTGCCTGGACGTGGCCGACGAACTCGATGTGCAGATCGCGATTCACACGGACACTTTGAATGAGAGCGGTTTCGTCGAGGACACGATCCGTGCGTTCAAAGGCCGCACGATTCACACGTATCACTCCGAAGGCGCGGGCGGTGGGCATGCGCCGGACATCATCAAGATTTGCGGCGAGGCGAACGTGCTGCCGTCGTCCACGAACCCGACGCGGCCGTTCACCGTCAACACGATCGACGAGCATCTCGACATGCTGATGGTTTGCCATCATCTCGATTCGAAAATTCCCGAAGACGTTGCGTTCGCCGAGTCGCGGATTCGGCCCGAGACGATCGCGGCGGAGGATTTGCTGCACGATCTCGGCGCGTTCTCGATGATGTCGAGCGACTCGCAGGCGATGGGTCGGATCGGCGAAGTCATCACGCGCACCTGGCAGACGGCGCACAAAATGAAGACGCAGTTCGGCGCGCTGGAATCCAGTATTCATGCGGCCTCCGACAACTTCCGCGCGCTGCGCTACATCGCGAAATACACGATTAATCCCGCGATCACGCACGGCATCGCACACGAAGTTGGCTCGATCGAAGTCGGCAAACTCGCTGATCTCGTCGTGTGGAAGCCGGCGTTTTTTGGCGTGAAGCCGGAAGTGATTTTGAAAGGCGGCCTCATCGCGATGGCGAACATGGGTGACCCGAACGCGAGCATCCCGACGCCGCAGCCGACGTTTTATCGCCCGCAATTCGCGGCGCACGGGCGCGCGAAATTTTCGACGTCGGTTACCTTCGTCAGCGCCGTTTCGCTTGCAAACGGGCTGTTAAACAAGGTGCAATTCTCGAAACGCGCGGTAGCCGTGAAAAACACGCGCAACATTTCCAAAAAAGATCTGCTCTGGAACGACGCGCTGCCGAAAATGGAAGTCGATCCGGAGACCTATACCGTGAAAGCCGACGGGCGCGTCCTCACGTGCGAGCCGGCGAAAGTGCTGCCGCTCGCCCAGCGTTATTTTCTTTTCTAGCGCGCGCGGCAAATGTCCTTGCCGGCGAATTTCGCCCGCCTAGGCTCAATCACACGACGAACCGACTGCGGGCGCAGCGGTAACGAACGAGGCAGGAATGTTTATACTTCTCGGCAACCTTTTCGTCGCCGGAGTGCAATTTCTACTCGCGAGTGTTACCCGCCGAATCTTTGACGGCGTGTCGGCGATCATCGGCGGACGCAGTGATTCCTCGTCGAAAGTCAGCGAGGATTTTTCAGTGTCCGTGGTGCGGCCCGACGACCTGCTCGTCCTTCGTTTTGGCTTCCGAAATTTCAAGGTCGAGCACGATCCGACCACAGAAACGACGTCGTTGCGCCGAACGAATTCGCCGGCGTATCTCATCGTGCATTTTCCGCCGCAGAGCATCGTCGAGGAGGCAATCAGCGAGAACGACGCGCTCACCGATCCGCCGCTCGAGGCGCGCATGGCGGGCGAAAGCCGCCTCGTTTTCCGCGTGCCGGATTCGATCTCCACGCTCGATTATTCGCTGGAGGCATTGCTCGATTGGTCTCGGTTCACGCAGCACGTGGCGCCTGTGGCGAAGCCGCCGCCCGACGCCCCGTCGAGGTTTCGGGAAACCGTGTCCATCGCAAATGCGGTGCAGAATTTCGTGCTGGCGATTGCACCAAGTCCGATCGCTTTTGTCTTCGGCCGGTTGATCGGCGCCGATGATTTGACGGCGCAACAAAGTTTCCGGAGACCGGGGAGGCGGTTCGACGACAGAACAGGGGTGGAGATTTTGAATCCGATCAGGCGGCCTGACGGCTACACGGCGCTCGAGATTCCGTATCGGCTGATTCTTTCACCGAACAAAGCCGCAGGCTGGGCGCACTCCCCCGACATCGTCTCACACGAGGGTCGAGCGGAGTTGTGGCACTCGCGGCTCGGAGTGGCCGGGAAGGATGGACGCGAAGAATCCATCGGGCGCGACGCGGTCGATGAAATGAGTGACGAGACGCGCACGCTGCGCGCGATTTGGTCGCCGGATTTTCCCGAGGCGGCCGACGATCCGTTCGTGATGCCGCTCATCGCATATGACCGCCGCCAGCTCGTAAACCTGACATCTGACTTCAGTCTGCCGCACTGCGACCGGCGCGTGATTCGCGCGGAGCGTCTGATGCTGACGGCGCTCGGCGCGTGGATGAATACGCGTTACGCGGACGACAAAATCAGTCCGTTCGATCTGACGGAATGGCGGCATCGCATGGCGCTGGGCCGCGATCATTACGTTCGCGTCGTGCACGAAGGTTATCTTTTTCCCTTCGGACATCGGGCGGCGCGCATCACGATTTGCGAACGGAAATTCGCGGCCGCGCCTACTTCGGGGCAAACCGTAGCGTATGTGCGAAAGCGCGAATTCATCATCGTGCGCCAACCGGAAAAAACCTTCGGTCCGAGCGGCCTGAAATCTCCCGATGGCAAGTCGATCGACCTGATGATGCCGTTCGACCGCATCCGCATCACAACCTTGGTCACGCCGGACCTGGTGATTCCGTCCGGCGCCAGTCCGGGCTCGGTGCAGCCCGCTTTCTGGATTCGCGCCAAAGCATCCGATGGCACGGTCAACGACGTGCCGTTTCATCTGGTCGCCGAAGACGTGGCGGGGCAGAGCTGCGAATTCACCGCCGGCCTGATGTTCGTCACCTTCAAGGACAACTTTGCGTTTCAAAAGACGAAGACGCAGTGGGTGGCGACGAGCCTTTATGAAGCCGCGGACGAAGCACGCCGCCGCTCGGATTTGGGTGGGCAAAAAATCGCCTTCGCCACGCCGACGGTGCCCGGCGACACCACGCTGGAAACGGCATCCATTTTATTCGGCGCGGTCGTCCCCGACGAAAAGGCGATCACCGACACGAAGCTCCTCGCGACTGACCAGCCGCGATTTTACCCGCGCGTGGTCACGTCCGAGGTCGCGATCCCGGCGGTGCAGAAACTTCTCGGGAAAACACAGAGTTCCTCGATCAAATATCACGACACGTTTCTCACCGACGGCTTCAGCGGAAATCCCGGCGAGGTCTTCGCCGAGCTGATTGATTCCTCGAGCCTTAAATTCCCGTCCGACAAAAGCGGCGGCGTCGTCACGCCGAACTTCGACATCACCGGTCTCACGCGAAAACTCGGTCCGGTCGGCGGCGCGCTCGACGAGGTGGTGAAGGCGAACTTCAAGCCGACCGAGTTTTTCAAGGGCGCGCTTGACGCGAAGATCCTCGGTGCAATTTCGCTCAGCAAAATCCTCCAGGAGATCGGCGGCGCAGACAAATTTCCGCAGCTCATCTCGAAAGATCTGCCGGAATCGCTGCACGCGAGTCTGAGCTGGGAAACGACTTCGCTACAAAACTTCGGGCCGTTCGAAAAGCGCTCCGGTGCGAAACTTTCGTTGTTCAGCGAATCGGTAACGCGGCTGCCCGTGGGAGGCGCGCCGGTGTCGCCGCCGTCGCTGCATGTCGAGGGAACGCTGAGCAATTTCGCACTCAACCTGTTCGACCTCATCAAGGTTCCGTTCGACGAGTTCAAGTTTGTCGCGGACACGGGCAAAAAGCTGGATGTGACCGTGAAGCTGGCCGGAAAGAGCGACGGCGGGCCGGTCGAGTTCGGCGGTCCGCTCAAGTTCATCAACACGCTTGCGAAAATCATCCCGGCCGACGGTTTTCAAGATCCGCCGGGAATCGATGTCGGCCCGACCGGCATCAACGTCAGCTAGTCCCTCGGGCTGCCCCCGATCGGCGGCGGCGCCTTTTCGCTTGATCACCTGAAGTTTTCGGCTGCGCTCAATCTCCCGTTCGTCGTCGATCCCGTGCGGCTGCGCTTCGCATTCAGCGAGCGGCACGACCCGTTCATGCTGATGATTTACGGGATCACGGGCGGCGGCTTCGTCGGACTCGCGCTCGGCCTCGACGGCGTGGAATCGCTGGAAGCGAGTTTCGAGGTCGGCGGCAGCCTGGCGATCAGCCTCGCGGTCGTTTCCGGCGAGGTGCACATCATGCTCGGCATCCACTTTTTGTGGGAAAAAATCAGCCCGACCGAGGAGCGCGCTCTGCTCGGCGGTTACGTGCGCGCAGGCGGCTCGCTCGAAGTGCTTGGCCTCGTTTTGGTCTCGATCGAATTTTACATGGAGCTGGGCTACGTCTTCCCGGGGCCGGGCAACGGGACCGTGCATGGCGAGGCGAGCGTGACGGTGGAAATCGAAGTCGCCGTGTTCAGCAAAAGCGTGGAATTCAAAGTCGAGAAGGACGTTGCCGCACCCGCATAGCGCACAGACTGGAAGCCATGGACGCAAATTTGCTCATCAAGGAAATCCTGCACGAAAAGGTTTTTCAAAAACTCGGCGGGCCGGCGCCGAGTCGTCCGCAGCAAATCCTCTGGACGGCGCTGCCGGATGGCGCGGAGAGCGCGCAGACGCATCGCGTAAAATTCTCGGTCCTCGTTTCGCCGCGGTTGAAAAACGGGACGCAGCTCGATGCGTTTGATGATTTTCTGGACTGGCCCCGGACGCTTTCCCAGATTCGTTTTCGCGCGCATGTCGGCGGCGATTCCATCGCCGAGGGAGCCGGGCTTGAGCGCAGCGGCCAGGCAGATTCGGAACTTTGGCGTGCGGTTTTTCTGCCGGACACTTTTGTGCGCTCGCACACCTTCGATGACTTTTCGCAGCAGCTCATTCACTCGTATCCCGCGCTCAATGTCCTCGCTTTCATCCGCGAGCAATACACCCGCATCGGAATCGCTTCGTCGCTGAACCTGCCGACGATCGAATCGCTCACGGCGCAGGATTCCTTCGGGCAAATCGCGCTCGACTCGAAGGAGGATGGCCGGGCCCGGCGGCGGAAAAATTTGCGCGGACAAATCGCGGCCACGCGCGCGCAAGCTCTCCCGGCGGGGCCGCGGAACGCGCCGCTCGATTTCTCGCAGGTCGAGGCTTTTCACTCCACGAATCCGCCGCGCCGTCCGGACGAAGTGCCGCCGATCACGGTGCCAAAAATTGATTTTCACCAAATGGTTTCGCTGCTGGGCGAACACCCTGAGATCCTGCGCGCGTTGGGACTCACGCTCGATTTTACGCTCGAGCTTTCACACGTTCCTGCGGCGGGCACGGAGCTTTGGATCGAGCCGTTTTGGGAACCGGCCACGCCGACGGATTCGGTAACGCCGCACACGGTTTTGCAGGGCGGAAGCTTCCTGGCCGCTCCACGTGATCCTGTCCTGACGAAGCTGACCGGGCGTTTTTTAAAATTGCGCAGCTCGGAGGTCGGGGTGGTGCAGGTGGATCTCGACGGCGCCGCGCTGAAGGCGATGAATTTTGCCGGAAACCTGCAGCTCATGACCGAGTTGCCGACCGAGGACATGCCGAAGGCCGCTTCGGTGCCGTCGTTGCGCACGGGCGGGCTTTCCATCGTTCAAACCGGCCGCGGCGCTGCGCTCGGCGATAAATTACAAAATGCGAAAGCACTTGATGCCGCTGCGCAGACCAACTCGATGCAGTTGTTCGCCGAGGATATTTTGCGGGGATGGCGGGTGGATGTTCGCGAGATCATGAACGGCGCCCCCGGCGAATGGTTTTCACTCTGCCGGCGCGACGGCCTGCACCAATTTTCCGGCACGGAGAAAACGATTTCCTACGAGAATCACGAAGGGATCGCGGCGATGGGCGTCACAAAAAAGGCGCATGATTTTGCCGACGATTTGTTTTTGCACGAGTCGATGTTTCGCTGGGCCGGCTGGAGCCTGAGCGTGCCGCCGGAAGCCCGGACCGTGGCGGACGATGTGACGCCGCCGCCGACGGCGGAGCGGCCGCCGTTTGCGATTCGCTCGGAATTTTCGGTGCACGGCGAGCAGCCGTTGCTGCGCTTCGGCCGCACCTATCAATTTCGTGTGCGGACCGTAGATCTCGCCGGCAACAGCGCCGCTCCCGAGGCGGCAACCGACGACGCTTCGTTGACGGAAGCGGACGAAGGTTTTTACGCGCGCTTCGAGCCGGTCGGAGCGCCGGTGGTCGTCGCGACGCGCGACCTGCATTTATCGCCCGGTGAATCAATGGAGCGGCTCGTGGTGCGCAGCAATTTCGGCCAGACGCCGCAGGAATATCTGGCGACGCTGCCCGCATTCAATGGCCTGCCGTTGCCGCCGGGCCAGCAGCAACCGGACTTCGATGCGGCCGATTATCACGCAACGACAGAGCGCTGGATCGGCCCGCCGAAAGTCGGTGCGGACACAGCGGAAACGCACGGGATGTTCGACACGATCTCCGCGACCGACGCGCAGGCGCTGCGGAAACGCGACGGCACGCTTGCGGAAGCGGACTTTAGCGCGCCGGGATCGCCGTTGCCGTATCTGCCCGACCCGTTCGCTGAGGGCGCGACTTTCGTCGGATTGCCGGGCCGCAAACTGACCGGACCTTTGCCAAAAAACGACGCGAAGCTTTTCGTCAAAAACGTGCTCGAGCAGATTGTCGATCGAGTCAGTTTCGTGCGCAACGGCGCGGCGTGGCCGAATCCGCGCGTGTTCGGCATATCGGTGACTGGCATTCC
>JAXDQV010000025.1:0-13079 GCA_034667645.1 Chthoniobacter sp. | reverse complement strand
TGCCCGGAGTGATGCTTGCTGTCATTTCCGGCGAGTTCGGCTGCGTGCTTCGTTTGGCCAGCGCCGGCAGCGCAACTTCGTTCAACCAGGCATCCACATCTTTGCGGACTTCTTCGATGCGACCGAGTTGCTTCGGCTCGACAGCAAAGAGAGCCGACAACTCTGCCAGGCGTGTCTGCACGCCGGCTTTATGGCGGTTAAACGGCTCCACGTAAGCCGCGTTGCCGGTGAGGAGGAATCCGCGGTGGCCGGTCTCCAGGGTGGCGAGATCATTCTCGATCTTGTTGGTTTCACGGAGGATCTCGAGAGTCCGCGTCCGCTGCTTTCCGTAATTATGATCGCGCACCGCGACGACGAAAAAGAAGGCCGCGAGCATCGCGATGGCGCAGACACCCACGAGCGAAGAACCGAGCAGCTTCGCGTAGAATCGGTCTTCCGCAGCGAGGAGGGCACGGAAGTTTTTGAAAAGTGCGAGTTTTTTGGCGAGGCGCATTCCCCCGTGCAAAAGCTAGTCGCGTGCCTCGCCTGCAGAATCTTCGTCGGGCCGGAGGATTTGCCGGCTCCCCAGGCGGAATTTGAGGGAGTTGCCTTAGTATTTGAGAAAGGAACGGACCGGCACCGAATCCAGATTCGATCGGCCTTTGAGAAATTCCAGCTCGATCAAAAACTGGGCCTCGAGCAGCACGCCGCCCATTTTTTTAATCAACTTTACCGCCGCCGCGGATGTGCCGCCGGTCGCGAGCAGATCGTCAATCAACACCACGCGCTCGCCGGGCGTGACTGCATCCACGTGCATTTCCACGCAGGCTTCCCCGTATTCGAGCGTGTAGGAAGCGGCCTCCGTTTGATACGGCAGCTTTCCCTTTTTCCGCACCGGCACGAAGCCGAGCCCGAGCTGATACGCCACCGCAGCACCGAAGACGAAACCGCGCGCATCGATCCCGACGATTTTGTCGATCGTCTTCCCGGCGCAGGCTTCGACGAAGACATCGATGGCATGTTTGAACAAAGTGCCATCGCTGAGGATCGGCGTGATGTCCTTGAAAATGATTCCCGCTTTCGGGAAATCAGGAACGTCGCGAATGGCGTTGGCGAGCAGCGCGAGGCGATCGGATTCCATCGGCGGTTTTGTGGCAGAAAGCTTTTCCACATGCAAGGCCGCGCCTGCGGACCGGCCTCATGTTGCGATCTCCGACGGATCGATCCCGGGAACGACAAAGATCGTCCCAACTAACAAACCAAAAACACGACAATGCGAGCTACACAGCCGGTTCCAGCACCGGCAGCACAGAAGGCTCTGGCTTGGCTCGGATTGCTCGCGCCCAGAACAGCACCGGTGCCTCCACCCAGCGCCAGCTCACGAAGCCCGCGCCCAGCGCCAGCGCGGCGGACGCGAGAAAAAAGGGCGCAAAACCCAGTCGTGACAGACCGGCGCTGGCGAGACATTGCTGGAGCGGAAAAGCGTAGATGTAAATGCCGTAGGAAAAATCACCCCATTTCTCGATGCGTTGAAAGGGGAGCCGATGCGCGAGAAAAAGCACGAGGTAGGGAAGCGTGAACGGCCACACGAGTGCGTAGCATTTAGCACAGAATGCGATGACCAGTGCTGCCAGTGCGATGAGGGCGAATCTGCCGCTCCAGCGCACCGCAGCCCGCCATTGGTAACAGGTCATTCCAGCGATGAAGGCGAGATACGCGGATCGATGTAGCGAGAGGTGGAAGCCGTAGGTATTCACCTTTTGTAGCCAGCCGGCCAACGGGTAAAGCGCCGGGGGATGTGCTTCTCCGAGCACATGCAGGGAGAAGACTACGACAAAAAGCACCGGGGCCATGTATTTCCACCGAAGGCCGCCTAGCAAGGTGAGCACACCGAGCCAGACGTAGCACATCATCTCCGGCGCCAGCGACCAGAGCGACCCGTTCATCGCGTAACCGCCCGGATTGCCGCGAAAGACATCGGTGATCGAATACTGAACGACTCGGAGCCCTGCGTTCCGAATCAGGTAGGAAATGGCGGAGTTTGGCCCGATGACGAGGCTGTCCCAATATCCTAACTGACCGGCGTGCCGCAAAAGCATAAACGCTGGTGCGAGCGCGAAAACCGTCACTAACTGCATCACCAAAAAGCCCGGGAGGATGCGTGCGATGCGGTTGAACGCAAATCGCCAGAGCGCGGCTGATCGCTCCGCCGAGGCGGTGATGAGAAATCCGCTGACGATAAAAAACCCCAGCACAGCGACGACTCCGATGTGGGCTTGTTCACCGGTCGCGCGGGCCAGCGGATCGGCACCAAAACCGCCGAGCGAAAAGGAGTGCGAAAAAACGACCGCCAACGCGAAAGCGAGACGAAGAAAGGTGAAGCTGTTCCGGCGGTCCATACCCTCTGGCCATAGCCAAATGCATGCCACACCGCGGCTCCGCCCGCCATGGACTGTGCGCTACGAGTAGGCGCTGGAATTTCACACACAGGCGATGCGGGTCCGAGACGGAGGTAAAACGTCGAGCAAAGGTGGGGCGCAATCCAATGCGGTCCTGATGATGGCATCTCTTAAAAAGCCGCTGCCTTGCCACAGCACCATTGTGCGCGGTGGTTCGAGCCGCTAAAGGAAACTGCGCGGCATGAACCAGCTCTACTAAGCCGATAACTTGCAGGGGCTGCGGAAGCAGGTCGCGGATGTGCCGGTTGGATTGAACCGCATCGTATATTTCTCGATGAGCACGAAGAATGGACGCATGTCGCAATCGAGGCGCGCTGGCGAAGAATCATGAAGCCCTGGGTCGCCTACGCCATCATCTCGATATCTTCGCCGGCTTCACTTCAGTGATTACGAAGACGGGACTCAATGGCAATTCGGGTGAGCGGACTGGCCATCAGGACGGCTGGGAGCTCGCTCTCTCTGGCAGTGGCTTAGTTTGCATTTACTGCCGGTCGTTCCGAACGGAGCGCGCAGCGCGCAGTCGAGGAATTTCGTGGAAACGCCGGAGTGACATCGCCGGCACTTCCTCGGGATCCCTCGGCTTCGCTCGGGATAACAGCAAAGCCGAAATGAGCCACTACCTGACGCCGCCGCATGTTGCAAACTGCCCGCGCGCCCAGTAACGTAGCCGCCCGCCATGGACCGCGCGTTGCTCGTCGCTTCCACATTCTGTTTTTTGCTCGGGTTCGCCTACACAATGATTGCGCTCGGCGCGGGCAATTACCGCCACTCGCGTTTCAACTTCGGGGCTGTGGCGCTCGGCTTCGCGCTCCAGACCGGCTTTCTCTTTTCGCGCGGTCACGCCCTCGGCCGTTGCCCGCTGACCAATCTATTTGAGGTCTTCATCTTTTTGAGCTGGTCCGTTGTGCTGCTCTATTTCCTCGTCGGTCCCGCTTATCGCCTTTCCCTCCTCGGCGCCTTTACTTCGCCGCTGGTTTTCGTTTTTCAAATCTTCGCACTGCTTGCGCTTCGTGATGTGCCGGGAGCGTTTCGCGCGGAGCCGAATCGCTGGCTGGAATTGCACGCCGCGATTTCGATCGTCGCTTACGGCGCGTTCGCGCTGGCCGGTGTCGCCGGGGCGATGTTTCTCGTGCAGGAACGCCAGCTCAAGACGCATCGGCTGCACTCGTTCTTTTTTGATCTGCCGCCGATCCACGACCTCGGCATCGCGATCAATCGTTTGCTCCTCATCGGCTTTGCGCTGCTCACGGTCGGCCTCCTCGCCGGTTTCGCCGTGCGGCTCGATTGGGTGAAAGTCTCCTGGGGTGTCGGAGTCTGGTTGATTTATGGGGCGATTTTACAGGCGGAAAATTGGAAGCGCGTGAGCCCGCGCCGCGTCGCACAGCTCGCGGTCGCAGCTTTTGCCGTCACGCTTTCCACCTTGTGGGGACTGAACTTCATGTCGTCGCCGGCTCGCTTTTAATAAATGGACGTCCTCTGCTTCGGGCTCAGCCATCAGACCGCGGGGGTCGCGCTCCGTGAGCGTTTCGCCATCGCGGAGCATGAGCTCGGCGAAGCCGCGCGCCGCCTCGGAACGATGGAAGGTGTCGCGGAAGCGGTCATCGTCTCGACGTGCAACCGGGTCGAGTTTTACGCCGCGTCGAAGGAGCCTTCGCTCGCATTTTCCGCGCTCCGGCAGTTCGTAAGCGAGCGCTCGGCGAGCGACATGGCGGAGGTCGCCGCTTTTTATCAAAGCAGCACAGGGAGCTGCGCGCGCCACTTGTTCCGCGTCGTCTGCGGACTCGAGTCCATGGTGCTCGGCGAAACGGAAATCCTCGGCCAGGTGAAAAAGGCGTATTCAGCCGCGACTTCGCACGGCTCGACTGCCCGGCACTTGAACAAACTTTTTCAACGCGCCTTCCGCGTCGCGAAAGAGGTGCGCACTCACACGAATATCACGCGCGGCTCAGTCTCCGTCGGCTCGGTGGCCGTTGATCTCGCGGAGAAGATTTTCGGACAGCTCGGCTCATGCAAAGTGATGATTCTCGGCGCGGGCGAGACGAGCGAGCAAACCGCGCGCGCCCTGCTCTCGCGCGGCGCGAAAAGCATCATTGTCTCGAACCGAAATTACGAACGGGCGGCCGTTCTCGCAGCCGAACTCGGCGGCGCCGCGATCCACTTCGATCATTGGGACAAACAGTTCGATGACATTGATATCCTCGTCAGCTCGACCGCTGCCCCGCACGCAATCGTCACGCGCGAAAAGCTCGCCCCCGTGATGCAGGCGCGCCGCAATCGTCCGCTCTTCGTGATCGATCTCGCGGTCCCGCGCGATGTCGAGTCGGCGATCAACGAACTGGAAGGCGTTTATCTCTACGACATCGATTCACTCCGCACGCTTTCCGAACGCTCGCTCGCCCTGCGCCGGCAGGACATCGAGCTGTGCGAAAGCATGATCGAGCGCCACGTCGAGGAGTTCTCAGATTGGCTGGCCGGAAAACGTTCGCGTGGTGTTTCAGTGGATGCGATGCCGCTCGCAGCTCCGGTGTCGGAGTCGTGAGCCGGCCGCTCGTGCTCGGCACCCGCGGCAGCGCGCTCGCGCTTGCGCAGATGGAGCTGGTGAAAAAAGCGCTGACTGGCGCCGATGCCACCATTCGAATTGAGGTGAAAAAAATCACGACGTCCGGTGACCGGAGCCAAGAGCAAAGCGCGTGGATCCAGAGCGGCGGGGGACTGAAAGGAATGTTCACGAGCGAGATCGAGACCGCGCTGCTGGCCGGTGAAATCGACTTGGCCGTGCACAGTTGCAAAGACCTGCCTGGTCAACTTGCCGAGGGCTGCGTCGTGCGCGCGGTGCTCGAGCGGGCGGCGACCGAGGACATTTTGATTTCACGGAAACCGCGATCATTCGCCGAGCTTCCAGTCCGCGCACGTGTCGCGACCTCCAGTGTTCGCAGGTGCCGCCAGTTGCTCGCTTTGCGTCCGGATTTGATCGTCACTGAGATGCGCGGCAACGTCCCGACGCGGCTGCACAAACTCCGCGATGCCGACTCACTCGATGCGATCGTGCTCGCGCAGGCCGGCCTCGACCGGCTTGGTTACTCGATCCGCGATGGCTTGCTCGATTTTGAATCGACATCATTCGGGGCGGAAATTCTGCCAATCCTGCCGGCGATCGGGCAGGGAGCCATCGCCCTCGAGGCCCGAGCGAGCGACGAAAGAGTCGGGCGAATTTTAGACGCGATCAACCACGGGCCGACGTTTCTCTGCGTCCGCGCCGAGCGTGAACTGCTGCGCCTGCTGGAGGGCGATTGCAATTTGCCCATCGCCGCCAGGGTAGAACTCGACGGCGAGCGAATGCGCATGCGTGCGGTCGTTTTCGGCGAAGATGGCGAATCGCCGCGAAGTGCGGAGACTGAAGCCTGCGCGAACTCGCCTGAAGAGATCGCGCGCGTCATTTTCACCCAACTTTATCCAACCCATGTTTAACGAATGAAAAAGACAGCTGGAGTCTGCATCCTGGCCGGGGCGGGGCCGGGCGATCTCGGGCTCGTCACGCTGCGCACCCGCGAGTGCATCGAGAAGGCCGACGTCATCATCTACGACCACCTGTGCAATCCGGAAATACTGCAATGGGCGCGTGCAGACGCGGAGATCATCTACGCCGGCAAACAGGCCGCGGCGCACACGCTTTCGCAGCAGGAGATCAATGCGCTGCTCGTGGAAAAAACGGCCGCTGGAAAATACCTCGTGCGGTTGAAAGGCGGGGATCCGTTTTTGTTCGGTCGGGGCGGAGAGGAAGCGGAGGCGCTGGCGGGTGCCCGACTTGCATTTGAAATTGTTCCCGGCGTCTCTTCGGCCATCGCGGCGCCGGCTTACGCGGGCATTCCGGTCACGCATCGCGGACATAATTCGCAGCTCACGATTTTCACCGGACACGAAGACCCATCCAAACCGGAAACGTCACTCGACTACGCGAAACTCGCGCAGCAGCCGGGCACGAAAGTGATGCTCATGGGTGTGGAGCGGATCGGCCAGATTGCGGACGCTTTCATGGCAAACGGAGCCGACCCCGCGACGAAAGTCGCACTGGTCCGGTGGGGCACCACGGCCCGTCAGCAAACGATTCGCGGGGAATTGCGAAACATTGCGCAGATGGTGGCGGAGAGCCAATTCACCGCCCCCGCCGTCGCAATTTTCGGCGACGTGGTCGGCCTGCGCGACAAGTTGAACTGGTTTGAATCGCGACCGCTTTTTGGCAAGCGCGTCGTGGTCACCCGCACGCGAAAGCAAGCGGGTGTTTTTTCCGCCGGCTTGCGCGCGCTCGGCGCGGACGTGATGGAGGTGCCGACAATCCGAATCGAGCCCGCCACGAACCTGATGGAATTCGGCGCGCTGGTGCAGGATTCGCATTCCTACGACTGGATCGTTTTCACAAGTCCAAACGGCGTCCACGCGTTCTTCGAGATGTTTTTCAAACTCTACGATGACGCTCGCGAGATCGGCGGAGTGCGAATCGCTGCGATCGGGCCGGCGACGGCGCAACGAGTGCGGGATTTCCATCTCAAAGTCGATGTGCAGCCGGAGGAATTCGTGGCGGAAGCGATTTTACGGCAGTTGCAAAAGGCCGGATCGATCGAAAACGAGCGAATCCTCATCGTGCGGGCGGAGATCACGCGCGATGTGCTCGCACCCGCGCTGATGCGCATGGGAGCGATCGTGGATGAGGCGATTGCCTATCGCACGGTTTCGGAAACCGGTGATCGCAGCGGAGCGGCCGCCCGCTTTGAGAAAGAGGGGGCGGATCTAATCACTTTTACCAGCTCGTCCACGGTGGAAAATTTCATGGCGTTGAACCTGCCGATGCCAGTCGGGATGAAGACGGCGAGCATCGGGCCGATTACCTCGAAGACCATGCGCGAGCTGGGGCTCGCAGTGGACATCGAGGCGCGGCAGCACGACATTCCCGGCCTGCTCGCGGGGATTCGAGCCTTTTACGGCTGAAGTTGGAGCGAGATTTGCGAGCGGCTGGCCCGGTTTCCGCTTTTGCAGGCTTTCATGTCTCTTACCACGGCACCGGCCGCCGACCCGAATTTCGATATTCAAATGAGATCACTGACGGCCGAAGCCGAGCACCGACGGGACGACCGCGGGGAGCATCGGATGCAGATAAATTTCCTCGAAATGCTGCGTCCACTCGTGCTCGGGATCGAGGCCTTGGGCCGCACAATGACCGAGACGACGCTCGTGCTGGAACGCCTGGAAAATGCGACGGACGGGATTCGGGAAATGCCGGCGGTGATGGCGACGGTCCAGGAAACGCTCAACCAAAAGAACGGGCTCAACCAGAAACTGTTCGATGCGCTGCATGACGAGCTGCGCAGTTACAAAGACGGATTTTTACTCGAGGTTTTCCATCGGCCGATTGTGCGCGACCTCGTGATGCTGTTCGATGACCTTTCGGCTTTGCACCGGCAGACCGATGCCGGGCTGGCGCATGCGGAAGCCGAGTCAGCGCCTACCAACGCACAACTCCGAACCTTTAACACGAACCTGGATCATATCATTCATTCGCTGCTTGAAATCCTCGCGCGCATGGAAGTGCACCGGGTGGATCCGCTGCCGGGCAAACTCGACAAGAAAATGCAACGCGCCGTCTCCGTGGAACTCGCGGACACCAAGGAGGAAGATCATTCCATCGCCGCGAGTGTGAAGCCGGGATTCATGTGGCGGGAGCGCCTGCTCCGACCCGAGGAAGTGATTGTGAAAAAGTGGAAGGAAGGTTCGCTGATCGCCCTGCCCACGAGTTCTCAAAAGTGAGCAAATTTGCCTCCCAGCATGCAAGCTGCTTAGGATTGACCCGAAATTTTTAAACACCATGAGCGACTCCATCCCTTCCTCCAGTTCCCGCAAAGCCGTCGGGATCGATCTCGGCACGACCTTCTCGGCGATCGCCCACATCGACCAATACGGAAAGCCCCAGATCATTCCGAATGCGGAAAGTGAACGCATCACTCCGTCCGTGATCTTGTTCGACGGCAATCAGGCGATTGTCGGCACGCTCGCGAAACAGAATTCAGTTTCGGAACCGGAGAAGATCGTCGATTTCGTGAAACGCGAAATGGGCAAGAGCAAGGCGGAATTCCACCGCGAGTTTAACGGGAAGCTTTACACGGCGGAGGAGCTCTCGGCGATCGTGATCAAGAAGCTGAAGAACGACGCCGAGAAATACCTGGGCGAAAGAGTGACCGATGCCGTGATCACCGTGCCGGCGTATTTTAACGACGCCGAGCGCACGGCGACCCTGCACGCGGGACAACTCGCGGGACTGAGTGTTTTGCAAATCATCAACGAGCCGACGGCGGCGGCTTTGGCTTACGGACTCGACAAGCTCGACTCCGATCAAACCGTTTTCGTGTTCGATCTCGGCGGCGGCACGTTCGACGTGACGATCATGCGGATTGAGAATCACCACATCCGCATGCTCGCGAGCAACGGCGATCACCGGCTCGGCGGCAAGGACTGGGATGACGTGATCGTCAACTGGGTCGCCGATGAATTCGACAAACAGCACGGCGAAAATCCGTTGCTGGATTTGCAAAGCTACCAGGATCTCTACAACCGCGCGCTCGCGGCAAAAGTTCAGCTTTCCACGCGGGCCGCGACGACGGTGGTGCACAATTACAACGGAAAGAGCATCAAGCTCGAACTGACGCGCGAGGAATTTGAAAAGCGCTCCGGCCATTTACTCGAGAAATGCAAAATGATCTGCGAGATCGTGATGCAGGAAGCAAAGATCGAATGGGCGGGAATCGATCGCGTGCTGCTCACCGGCGGGATGACCCGCATGCCGTCGGTGCGGGAAATGATCAAGGCGATTTCCAACACAGAGATCGCCGAGGATTTGAGCCCCGATGAAGCCGTGTCGATTGGCGCCGCCGCGCAGGCCATTCTCGCCCTGTTGAATGAGGAAGATCAGCTCGGCGAGCGGGTGCTCCCGATCGAAGTGCGCGAGCGTTTCTCGGACAAGGAAGGCGGCCTGATGCGGGTCACCAACATCACCACACACACCCTTGGCGTGGTGCTCTGGGACGATGCAAAGGTCGAGGAATACGTATTCCCGATGATCTCAAAAATGACTTCGATCCCGATTGAGCAGAAAAACTCGTTTGGCACCGCAAAAGCAAACATGAAGAACGCGATCGTGCGGGTCGTGGAAGGCGAGAGCACGATGCCCGGCGAGTGCACGCCGCTCGGTTTGTGTGATATCGAGCTGCCGCCCTTTTTACCGAAAGGCTCACCCGTCGAGCTCACCTATCGCTACGATGCCAATCAGGTGCTCGAGGTGACGGTGGATGCCTTTGGCAAACAGAACCGTGTTTCGATCGCCCGCAATGTCGGCCTCACCGACCTCGAGCTGGCGGAAGCGACGGCGGATTTGTCGCAAGTCACGGTCATGTAAACCGTTGTTTAACGGCCCGTCATGTCCCTGCCGCAACCGCTTCCCGATAATCCCACGCGCTGGGACGGCTGGCGCGGTTACCATTCGGAAAATCCCTACGAGCGCCTCTGTCTGTCGTTTGACGAGCGGCCGGGTAACGAGCAGATCGAGGACAACTGCCGGCAGTTGCTGATCTGGTGGCAGAAAAAGCTGCCGCTAAAAAACCAGCCGAGCAACCCGCTCTCGCAAATGCTGCGCGGCGGTCTCGACGAAGCGCCGAAGTTTCTCGCGGAGGCACGCACCGTTTTGCTCGATCCGGTAAGTCGCGCCAAAGTGGACGAACGGATGCGGGAGCTGCTCAAGGAGAGTGCCGCGACGGAATTCTACAAGTTCCTCGCCTTCGCGCTGGCCAGCAATTCCCTCGCCGAAGAGGACGAAAAGAATCTCTATCACCTCGGAGCAGCCGCCAGCCTGACCCAGGAGGACATGAAATCGATGGTGGACGCGGAACTCGCGAAACGCGGCGCGACACGGCGTGTGAAGGAGGTTCCCGCCGTCGTGATCCCGACGAATGCGAATGCGACGGCACCGCCGCGACTCGATCCGGGCGCGGCCTCTTCCGACCCCAAAATGGAGTTCGCACGGATGCTCCGTTTGACGGGACTGAGCGAGGACGATCTTACCGACGATCAGCGCGACGCGCTCTGCAACATGGGAGAGAATCTCGGTCTCACCGGCGGACAGGCGGAAGATTTGATCGACGAATATCTGGAAGAAATGAGCGGGTTGCCACCGGTCCCAGTCGTCAGCAGCTCGCGCACGATTGCTCCGGCACGCCCGACCCCAACTTCAAAAACTGAATCCGTGAAGGTCGCGGAGCGCATTACCGGCAAGGTGCAGGCCGTGTTCACACCGCTGGCGCGCGAGCAGGAGCGGCAGAAGTTCCCTCCTTTCCGAAATTCGCTGGGAATGGAGATGATGCTGGTGACTTCCGGCACGTTTACCATGGGCAGCGCGGAACCCGGCGCCTCACCCAACGAGCAGCCGCTGTCCTTGACGAACCTGACCGGTTTTCACATGGCGCGGCATCCGGTCACCAACCGGCAGTATGAGTTTTTCGATCCAAAACATCGCTTCCGCCGGCCGGCGTGGGCGAATGAAAGCCATCCGGTGGTTTATGTTAGCAGTCTCGACGCGATCCGCTTCTGCGAGTGGCTCAGTGCCCGTGAGCGCAAAAAATATCGGCTGCCGACCGAAGCGGAATGGGAATACGCGGCGCGAGGAACGGACTCCCGCGTTTTCCCGTGGGGCTCAAAACTGACCTGCGGCGATCTCGCCAATTTCGCCGACTCGAACACGTCCTTTGCATGGCGCGATCCGAACATCAACGACGGCTATGCGCACTCGGCACCGATCGGAGCTTATCCGCGCGGCGCGAGCCCCTTTGGCGTCGAGGATCTCGCCGGCAACGTCTGGGAATGGTGCCTCGATTTCTTTGAGCCCTACAAAAGCAACGAGCGAACCAATCCGCAGAGCAAGGCGAAATCCGGTCCGCGCATCCATCGCGGCGGGAGCTGGAAATCGCGAGCCGCCAATCTCCGCACCACCGCCCGGGGTTTCAACGCCCCGGATTTTCTAGCGGACGACCTCGGCTTTCGGATCGTCTGTGAACACGAGGCGTGAGCGAAGCTACGCGCCGTAGCTTTTCGTAAATTTCTTTTTGGAGTCGCCTTCGCCGGGACTGCTGGTGATCGTCTTCTCGGCCTGCGGAACGGTTTCCTTCGCGGGCTCTTCCAGTTTCGGCTCCACGGCTTCGGCGGGCTCGGCGTCGGCGGCTTTACCCTTGCCTTGGGAAGCTTCGAAAAACGTCATCTGAAGATTCGAGATTGCGTTGTTAATAACCGAAAGCTCGTCGTTGCTGAGATTCCCGCGCGTCTTTGCGCGGATCATCGTGAGCTGATCGATGAACATCTTTGCGACATCGAGATGCACTTCCGTTTCGCCGGTCTGCGGATTGGGAAGCTGCCCGAGGTAGAATGCCGCCTGCTGAGCCTGCATCATCACAAATTCGATGAACTTTTGCGTCATCTCGCCGGATTGGTCGGTGGTTTGAACTTCTGCCATAAAGATGTGAAAAGCTAATGAGTTGGGGTGTGCAAACTAGGTATTGAGTGCCGCGAGAATTTCCTCTTTCGGCACCCGGTCGCAGAAGTCGGCGAAGTTTTCGCCATCTGTTTTCTTCGCGTCAAAAATCCGCAATATTTTGTCGATGAAAAGATGCACGTCCGGCGCGAGGATTTTGCCTTTCAGCAATTCGTTGAAACGCCGGTTGTGGCCGAGACGCCCGCCGATGAAGGCGTCGAAGGCATCGACCATTTCCCCGTTCACCTTTGTGCGGGCGCCTCGGAAGCCGATGTCGGCGATCTGATGCTGGCCGCAGCTGGACGGGCAACCGCTAAAGTGGATGCGGATTTTATCCTTATACCAGCCGCTCGTCGTTTCCAGTTGTTCGACAAGCGTGATCATCCGGTTTTTCGTCTCGGCGATCGCGAGATTGCAAAACTCGATGCCGGTGCAGCTCACGCAGCCTTTGCGAAAGTTCGACGATTCGTAAACCAGTCCGTGCGCATCGAGGTCAGCTTTGAGTGCGGAAATGTTCGCTTCCGGCACATTCAGGATGAGCAAATTTTGCTTCGCTGTTAATCGGATGGCGTCTTTTCCTGGAGCGCAATGTTTCGCGGCTAGGTCGCCGATCACGGCCAGCTTGCTGTCACGGATGCGTCCGCCAGCGAAGTTCACGCCAATCCAAAACAAGCCCGCTTGTTTCTGCGCGTGCACGCCGAGGTGGTCGGTTTCCTGATCGCGAGGAATTTCGAAATCGGTGTGCGTGGTGATTTGAAAATCGAGCCGCGCCTGCACTTCCGCTGCCATTTTCTCCACGCCCCAATCGGCGACCAAAAACTTGAACCGCGCGCGCGTCCGTTTCGCGCGGTAGCCCTCGTCGCGGAAGATTTCGCTGACGACTTTGACGACAGGCCAGACCTGCTCCGGTTTGATGAAAAACGGCAGCGTCTGCGCCAGATGCGGAGCGGAGGAAAGACCGCCACCAACCATGATTCCGTAGCCGGCTTCGTCGCCGCGCTTGAGGCCGAAGACAGAGCAGCAGTTAATGTCGGGCTGGGCGCATCGGATGCAGCAGCCGGAGACGCTGATTTTGTATT
>JAXDQV010000024.1:0-26215 GCA_034667645.1 Chthoniobacter sp. | reverse complement strand
CGGTCTTTTCGCTGAACTCGCTGCGCTTCGGCGAGATCAGCGGCGAAGGGCCCAACGTAAAAACCAACCGTCGTTTGTTCGCGGGTGTCGTCGCCGGCATCGCGCACTACGGGAACTGCATTGGCGTCCCGACGATCGGCGGAGAGGTTTATTTCGACGAAAGCTACGACGGCAATCCGCTGGTCAATGTCCTTTGCCTCGGCGTGCTGCGGCACGAGCAGATCGCACGCGGCGCGGCGAGCGGGATCGGCAATCCGGTTTTCTATGTCGGCGCGGAGACCGGGCGCGACGGGCTGGCCGGCGCGGCCTTTGCCTCGCGGGAGCTGACCGAGGAATCGAAACAGGACCGGCCCGCGGTGCAGGTCGGCGATCCTTTCAAAGAAAAGCTGCTGCTCGAAGCGTGTCTGGAGTTGCTCGCCACGGGAGCGGTGGCCGGAATCCAGGACATGGGCGCGGCGGGTCTCACCTGCTCGACGTGCGAGACCGCAAGCCGCGGCGGGACGGGTGTGGAGATCGATCTCGCGAAAGTGCCGAAGCGCGAGAGCGGCATGACGCCGTATGAAATCATGCTCAGCGAGTCGCAGGAGCGGATGCTGATCATTGTGAAGCGGGGCGAGGAACAGACGGTGCGCGACGTTTTCGAGAAATGGGATCTGCCGTATGCCGAAGTCGGCGTGGTCAAGGACGACGGCATGATGCGCGTGCTCAACGATGGGGAAACGGTCGCGGAAATCCCCGCGCGCCAGCTCGCAGAGGAGGCGCCCATTTACCAGCGCGAAGCAAAGGAGAGGGCGGCTGCGGAGGTGCTACGCGACTGGCCGGAGGCCGATGCGCACGCGGCACTGCTGACGCTCATCGCGCATCCGACGATCGCTTCGAAGAACTGGGTTTATCGGCAATACGATCACATGGTGCGCGCGGGGACCTGCGTGCTGCCGGGATCCGACGCGGCGGTTTTCCTGGTGCGGGAAGCCAACAAAATCCTCGCGGCGACGACCGACTGCAACGCCCTCTACTGTGCTCTCGATCCGCGCGAAGGAGCGAGGATCGCGGTCGCGGAAGCGGCGCGGAACCTGGCTTGCAGCGGAGCGGTTCCGCTCGCCGTCACGGATAACCTGAACTTTGGCAATCCGCACAAGCCGGAGAATTTCTGGCAACTGCGCGAGTGTGTCGAAGGCCTGGCCGAGGCATGCCGGGTATTTAACACACCGGTTACAGGGGGCAACGTGAGCCTTTACAACGAAAACCCGAACGGCGCGATCGACCCGACGCCGACGGTCGGAATGGTGGGCCAGATCGAGAACGAAAAACACATCACGACGCAGGCTTTTAAAAATGCCGGGGATGCAGTGCTTTTGCTCGGTGAGCTCGGGCACGAGATGGGCGCAACGCAGTATTTGAAAATCATTCATGGCCGGAAGGAGGGCTTGCCGCCCCGACTCGACTTTGGCCGGGAAGTGGCTCTGCAAGAGGGTTTGCGGGCGCTCATCCGCAGCGGCCTCGTGAAAAGCGCGCACGATTGCAGCGAAGGCGGTCTCGCGGTTGCGCTCGCGGAGTGCTGCGTTTCGGGCGAGGACCAACTGGGGGCGGAGATCGATTTTGGAAACGCCGGCATTCTCAGGCTCGATCAGCTTTTGTTTAACGAAACGCAGTCACGGATTGTTATTTCGACCTCGAAAACCAACGCGGCCGCCGCCATTGCGCTGTGTGAATGGCGGGGGATTCCGGCACGGCGACTTGGGACGGTGAGCGGGAAAGCCCTGGCGATTCGCGCCCTGGGTGAAACGCTTTCCTGGCCAATCCCGGGGCTGCGCAACGCGTGGTTCGACTCGATCCGGCGCTGCATGGCCGTGTGAATCAAGCAGCCGGTGGCCGGCTCTTAAACGTTCGCCGTTTTCTCCTGCAGCCGGAACGAAAACAGCCACGCCAGCAGTGGCGGCGCGAGGACGAGCAGATGCAGCAGTGGCGTCATCCGCCATTCGCCCCAGAACGGTCCCGCTTCCCAGACGAGCAGGCAAAACGCGACGCTGAGCGCGAAGACCGACCAGGCGAACTGGCGGCGCCAGCAGGCGAGCGGCAGAATCCAGGTGACATACCACGGATGCAAAACCGGACTGATCAGCAACGCCGCGCCCAAGGTCCACAGCGCCGCGCGCCGCCAGTCTTTTCGAAAGACAACGACGATCCCGGCGACGACGAGAGCGAGCAAAAAGTTCGCACGGGAATTTTCGTAATAAGGATTCAGACCGGCGAACGGCAGGCCGTGGAACCAGCACCAGTTCACCGTTTGTTTTACGGAAGGCGGCCATGCGCCCAGCTCAAAGAACCACCAGATCGAATCGTTGAAACGGGTGACTCGCGCGAACTCCGCGAGGGATTTATTGACGACGAACCAGCCGCCGAACGGCAGGGTGAAAAGCCACGGAATCGCGAGGCTCACGACGAGCACAATGCTGCGACCACGCAAAGCGAGAACGCCGGCCGGAAGCAGGAAAACAGGAACGGCTTTGATCGCGATTGCCAGGCCAAGCGACACGGCGGCCACGATCGCCCAGCTCCATGCAGGCTCGCCTGTCTGCAGAGGCTTCGCGCGATGCAGCGCGAAGATGGCAGCGGTCATCGCGAGCAACATCAGGCTGTCGAAATGCCCCGCGCCCGCGAACGCGCAAACGACCAGCGGATTCCAGGCAAACCAGGCGACGGAGCGGTAACGTCCCGGGCCAGTGTTCAGGCGCAGCAGAAGGACGCAAACGAGCAGGTCCGCGACGACAAATACCGCTTTGAAAAAATAGGGACTGGATGAAATCCGCGTCATTTGCGCAAAGAGCAGTTCCGCCGCCGGGGGATAAATCGCGGGCCATTCCGCGTGGTTGATCTTCCGCCAGTTCTCGTTGCGCAGTGACGAGAGCGACTCCGCATCCGGGCTGTTCAAATACGGGTTCACACCATGCAGTTGCACTTCGCCTTCCCAGATGTAGCGGGCCATGTCGTCACCGGCGGCCATTGGGAAAACGGCGAGGCGCAGCGCGATGGCACCCAGCCAGAAGATCCTCGGGCGATGTTTTTTCCCGATCACTCCAAAGCCTCGAATGGCCAGCAAATATGCGGCTCCGGCACCGCTGTAAATGGCGACAAACCTCAGCGCGTGGCCGTGCACCGATAATTCGCCGTAGCGCGACAGCAGGGCGATGAGAAACAACTCGAGACTGAGCGCCGTCCAGAAAAAGCCGGTGCTCCAGGCTGGCGCGAAAAAACCGCCGGGCCGCGGACGAGCGCTCACGCCTTCGGCGCGGGCTTGCTCTTGTCGCCGAACACCCGCGCGACGCCCGCGCGACTTGCCGCAACCATGACCAGCTCCGCGACGCGTTTTTTCAAACGCCGGGCGCGTGAGACGATGACGAGAATCAACAACAGATACAAACCGCGCAAAATGTAATCGCCATTGGAGGTCGCAATCGTCCGGTAGAGCAGAATCGAGAGCGCGATCATGTTCATGAGCACGAAGGTGACGACGGGTTTATAGGCGAGTCGCACACGCGTGAGGCATTTCGGGCCGCCATGGTATTCGGTCACAGTCTGCAGTTTGATGATCCACCAGAAGTTGCCGTAAATCTGCACGTCCCAATCTTTCCAGCCCGTGTCCGACGAGTAGCGCCAGCCCTCCGTCTCGAGCAGCGCGAAAATTTCCTCGAGCATCTTCTCGCGACCGGTCCCTTTTTCGTTCCAGAAATTCAGCCGCGAAATGCTCCCGCGGACGCTCACACCTGTCTCGTGCGCCGCGATGACGGCGCGTGGTGTGCGCTTCGCCTTGAGCCAGGTAAAGTAGCGCGCCCACCCCCGGCCCCAAGGCTGGATGAGCGCGAGGAAAGTGACCAAAAGCCGCGCGCCGATCGTGTCGAATTTCCGTTCGATGCGAGCGTTCATCATGTAGCTAAGCGCGACGGCGAAGGTGCCGCCGAACATCAGATACGGCACGATGCGCAGGGAGGGAAACTCGACCGACAACAAAAAGATGAACGCCGTCAAACCGAGCCATTCGATGCAGCTCAGATACGCGGCGACATCGGATTGCGGCGTCGGATAAATGGACTGGAACAGGCCCTGGCCGAACACACCGTGGTAAATCACCGGCTTGTTGATCAGCCACGTGAAGCGGGGCGCGCCGTAAATATTGCCCTTCCACTTGATCGTGCCGGTCGGTCCGAAAAAAACGAGATGCTTGAAGCGCAGCATCGATTCGGCCTCGCCGTAACCCTCCTGCTGTTTGCGAAATGCCTTCAGTGTGAAACGGCGATAGTGCCAGACGATGGCCGCGGGACTGAATGCGATCACCTGGCCTGAGGTCTGGAGACGCCAGCAAAAATCCACGTCGTCGCCCGCCTTGCGATATTCCGTATCGAAGCCGCCAACTTGATCGAAGGCCCAGCGATGGAACGCCATGTTGCAGCCGGGGATGTGTTCCGCGACCACGTCTGAGAGCAGAACGTGCGCAGGCCCGCCCGGCGCGGCGGCGACCGCGGCTTGAATCCAGTTCACGGCTGGCGGCGAGATATTCGGTCCGCCGACCCCGGCGTAATCGCCGCTGGTGAGCGTGCCGATCAAGTAATAGAGCCAGTCCGCGTCGGGCATGCAGTCGGAATCGGTGTAGGCAACAACGTCACCGGTGGCGGCGTGCGCGCCGGCATTGCGCGCGTAGCTCAGGCCCATGTTCGGCTGCTGGATGTTTTTAAATTCCGGGAGCGCCTTGCCGATGCGCGTTGCGCGTTTTGCCAAAAACGCGCTGACGATTTCCTGGGTGTTGTCCTTCGATCCATCGTCCACGAACACGATTTCGTAGTCCGGATAATTCAACTCATCGAGCGCCTCGAAGCAGTCCTTGAGCGTCTTTCCACCGTTGTAGGAACAGACAATGATCGAGACGCGCGGGTATTTTTCGAGCGCGACGCGCTGGGTGATCGAATCCACACCGCGCAGTTTTTTTTGCAAAACGGCGAACGCTTTTTTCGGGATGCGCTCGCGGGTCACGAGGCCGAAAGCCCAGTCCGTAATTTCCGCGCCGCCGGTGAACCATTCATCGGTCCATGAGAAGAAGATCGTGCCGGCCGCGCCGCCTTTCACCACCACATCGAGGTGCCAGTCGAGCACCTCCGCCTGCTGATCCTCGCCCTTGCGGATCGTGTCCATCCCGAATTCGCCCATGATCAGCGGCTTGTCGTCGGCGAGATTTTGCAGCCGTGCGACGTAGCGCTCGAAGTCGCCACGGCGCTCGAGATAGACGTTGAATGAGTAGAAATCGACGTTCTGCGGCAGCAGGTATTCCGTCGGCGGATAGCTCGCGTAGGAGTAGAGCGGGCGCGGATCGATCTCCCGCGCGATGTTGATCAGATGTTCAACAAAATACGTCACTCGTTTCGCGCCGAGCCAGCGCACCATCGTGGTCGGGATTTCGTTGCCGACGAGGTAGCCGAAGATTGCGTCGTGCCCGCGGTTTTTCGAGACCGCGTCGCGAATCGTCTGGACGATCTGGCGGCGGATGCGGCCGTTGTTCAAAAATTCCACGTGCTCGGCCCATGGAATCGAGATCAGGACGCGGATGCCGGCGGCGCGGCATTCATCGAGGAACCACGCCGGCGGCGCGTAGTAAATGCGCACGAGATTCACGCCGAACTCGTTCATCAGCCGCAGGTCTTCGCCCACGCGCTGAACCGACGGAAAGAAGTCGCCATTTGCGTCCGGCGTAAACGGCCCGTAGGTCACGCCTTTCAGGAAAAACTTCTGGTCGCCCGCGAAGAAAAACTTCGCGCGGACGCGCACCGGCTCGAGCTTTGTCGAGGCGATGATTCGAGGTTCTGACTGGGCGGAGACTTCGGGCATGGCGAAGCGCTGCTTCTAAGCTGCTTTGGCTGGGTGCGCAATTCTCATCAATGGGGGCCGGGAGTGTTCATCCCTGTGCGCCTCCGGCTGTGGCAAGCGATTTGCTGATATGGCAGAGGCGCCCATGCAGACATTTGCGAATCTGGAAGAAATCGAACCGCCCCAGGCGGGGACCTCGGCATGGGCCGAGCTTATGGCCTGGAGCCATCACCCGTATGCGCTGGCTGGTTTCGCGGGGGCGGTGGTGGCGCTTGCGATGCTGGCCGCGTGGTTTGTGCGCGGAGACGAAACTTCGCGGCCGAAACCGGTTCATCGCGATCTGGCTGGTGAATTAAAAAAACCGCGGCCTGACTTGGAAAAAGTCCTGCTCGCGCTGCCGGAAACATGGGAAATCGATGATCAACCGGTCACGACCGCACTCGAAAAATCCCAGCTCGACCACGCCGGAAAAATGGTCGCTGCGGCCTACTGGGACAGCCTCCATCCCTCATCTGGCGAGGCGAACGCCGAGTTGATTTACTACGCGCATTACATCCATCCGGTGCGCTTCGCGAACGAACTCGTCGGCGATTTTCACGCGAAGGCGAACCACCTCGACAAGGCCGCGGAGTATTACGGGCGCGAGGTGAAGTTTTTCAACGCGCAGACCGCGCGTGCGAAGTTGATCCCGATTTTGCTGGCGAAACACGACGTCGAGGCGGCGCGCAAGCTCGCCGGTGATGATGCGATCACCATGAATCTGTCGGTGCAGGAAAAACTGACGGTGGCCGCGAAGACGCATCGCTGGGGTGATCTGGTCAAACCGATTATCGAGATGGAAAAATCGCTTTTGCGTCCAATCCCGCTCGTGCTCGCGATTGTCGCCGGGCTCACCTGGCTCGCGGTCTCGTTGCACGCGATTCAGCCTCCCGGCGTGTTTTGTTTCCGCGTCATCGTGCCGCTTCTCGCGGTGCTCGCGGGCATGGTGAGCACATCGCCGACGCTCTTCGCGGTGGCGTGGCAGGAGGAAATGTGGGGGATGGCGGCGACCGGCGACTTCTTGAAAGATTTGCCGATGTATCTGTTCGGCGTCGGCCCGCGCGAGGAGTTGATCAAGCTCCTGTTTTTCCTGCCGTTTGTGCCCGCTTTACTCATCCGCAAAAGCCGTCTCGAAATGCTGATCGTGGCCGGTTGCGTTGGCCTTGGTTTCGCCGTTTCGGAGAACCTGCTCTACTTCGCGCAACTCGGCCCCGCCGCTGCGTTCGGCCGATGCTTGCTCGCGAATTTTCTCCATCTTTCGATGACCGGTTTGATCGGTTTCGCGTTGTGCGAATGGCTCATGGCGCCCGTGCGAAAACTGCTGCCGTTTCTCGGGACGTTCGTTGCCGTGGCGCTCGCCCACGGGCTGTTCGACGCACTGCTGCCGATCGTCATCAAAGGCATCTCGCCGAGCATGATCATCTTCTCCGTGCTCGCGTTGTTTTTCTTCCGCCTGCTCGCCGCCAATCGCGCGAAAATCGCCGACACTTTTTCCATGGCCGGCACCCTGGTCATCGGGATTTCCGCGCTCGCCGCGACGATTATCGTCACCGCCTCGATGACGCTCGGTTTTCGCACCATGCTCGGCGTTCTCATCGTCAACGCGATCGTGATGTCGATGGTGGTGGTCATGTTTTACTTCCAGCTCACCGAGGGCATGCAGGACGCGGAAGGGGAGTGCAAACCGAGCTACATTTGATGCATCTGCTGAATATTATCTGCGGTGTGATCGGTGTCGCCGGCCTCCTCATGATCGGCATCGGACGCTGGATGCTGATTAGCGAAGTCGCCGGCATGGGCACGTTCTGGAAAATCGCCGCGCGAATGCCGATGTCGGAGGTCCTGATTTTATCGCGCTTTTGGGAAACGGCAAAAAACGGAGCGTTCACTTCGCTCGCCGGCCTGGTGCTCCTGATCCCGTGGGGCGCGCTCCAGCTTTCCGCCACGAAAGCGGAGGCGCAGGGTTCCCGCGCCGCTCGGCTCGACAACGACAGCAAGGCCTCCCTTTACGCTTCCATGAAGCTGAATCACGACTCGGTAATCGAGGCAAAACAGGCGAAATTCAAAAAGCTGACGGATTACATGGCGGCCTGGTATTCGTCGCTGGAATCGCGCCGCGCTCTCGTGAAGACCGCGGCTCCCGAGCAACTCGTAAAGTTCAACGAGGAAGTGGCCGCCTACGTCGCGCTCCGCGGAGTGACCAAAGACGAGCTCGCTGAATTGACCGCGTTGCAGACGAAAAAATATGAGTTTCGAGATCTGAAAACGGAGGATTTCGACGCGTGGCTCAAGCATCGGGATGACGAGGCGAAGCTTGCCAACCGTAGCGCGAACGAAAAAGAGGCGGCGTTTACGGGAGAGTAGCGAGCGCCGCGTTCACGACGGACGCGGTCCGCGCCAGATCCGCTTCCGTGTGCGCGAGCGAGAGGAAGCCGGTCTCGAATTGCGAGGGCGCGAAGTAAACGCCGTTGTTTAAACACGCGTGAAAATATTTCGCAAAGGCGGCACAGTCGCTTCGTCGTGCGTCGGCGAGATTGTGGATTTCGCCCTTGGTGAAAAACAAGCAGAACATCGAGCCGACGCGGTGGAAGTTGAAATTGGCGCCGGTCTTTTTCAGGGTTTCACGCGTGGCTGATTCGAGCATCGCGCCGAGCTGCTCCAGTTTTTCCCAGCCGTTCAGCCGTTCGAGTTCGTGCAATTGCGCGAGCCCGGCCGCCATCGCGAGCGGGTTGCCAGAAAGCGTGCCTGCTTGATAAACGGGCCCGTCCGGTGAGAGCTGATCCATGATTTCCGCGCGCCCCCCGAACGCGCCGACCGGCAACCCGCCGCCGATTACCTTGCCGAGCGCCGTCAAATCCGGTTCGACGCCATAGACCTCCTGAGCACCGCCCCGCGCGACCCTGAACCCGGTCATCACTTCGTCGAAAATCAGCAGCGCGCCGTATTCGCTGCATTGCTGGCGCAGCAGATCGAGAAAGCCTTCACGCGGAAAGTAGAGGCCCGCATTCGCGGGAATCGGCTCCAGAATCACCGCCGCGATTTTCGAGCCTTCGGCCATGAAAACGGACCGCACCGCTTGCGGATCATTGAAGGGCAGGGTGATCGTCAAATCGGCAAGCGCGCGCGGGATGCCTGCGCTGTCCGGTTCGCCATGCGTGAGCGCACCGCTGCCGGCTTTGACCAAAAGCGAATCGACGTGTCCGTGATAACAGCCGTCGAATTTCACAATCTTGTCGCGCCCCGTGAATCCGCGCGCCAGGCGCACGCAGGACATCGTCGCCTCGGTGCCGGAGTTGACCATCCGGACCTTTTCGATTGAAGGCATCCATTCACAGATCAGCTCCGCCATTTCGATCTCGAGCGGATTCGGAATCCCGAAACTCACTCCGCGTTCAGCAGTCTGTTTAACACCGTCCAGCACGACGCCTGGCGCGTGGCCGAGAATCGCCGGGCCCCATGTGCCGACGTAATCGATGTATTCGTTGCCATCCACATCCCAGATCCGTGCGCCTTGCGCGCGATCGACAAAAAATGGCTCGCCCCCGACTCCGCGAAATGCGCGCACGGGGGAATTTACCCCGCCGGGGATGCGCCGTTTTGCCCGCGCAAAGGCGGAGCTGGATTGCTCGCGAAGCATGTGCTGCAAACTAGGGCGCGTCTTCCGCTGCGCGCAATCGCGAAGCGCGCAAGGACCAGGTCGCCACGAATTCTGCAAACTCTGCGGGCGTGTTTGTGTTGAAAAAAAGCGGACGCTCCTGCGATGGGACCACGTATTCCCGCATGAGTCCGGAGGCCACGACCCGGGCGACGACTTCCTGCATCGAGAAGATGCCGCGCTGCAGGCAATCCTCCGCGGCAGCGAGTGCGGCCGTCGGATAAACGGCGGCCAGCGGTTCGTAAGCGTCTGTTTTCGGAACGAGTCCGCAATCCGGCTGCGCGCGAGCGACCAGGCTTTTCAGAAAACTCGCAGTCATGGCCGGCATATCCACGGCGAGCACGAGAAGCAGTGGATTGGTGCTGCGTCGCAGTCCGGCGATCACGCCGGACAACGGCCCGCCCGGGGGTTGTGCGTCGCCGATGATCGTCACCCCCGAATCGCGGGGAAGCTCGCGTTCGCTTCCTGCGATGAAGATTTCTCCAGCCCCCGCTTCGCGCAAAAGGTCGAGCTGGATGCGCCAAAACGGCGATCCGTTGAGCAGAAGTTCTGCTTTGTCGCCGCCCATCCGCGTTGATTTCCCGCCCGCCAGCAGGACCGCGCTGAAGGTCATCCCGCGCGGAGCATTCCGCTGGTCAGAATTTGCGCGCGCAGACCGCCGCGTCCGCGCAGCCATTGCTCCGCACCGCGGTGCACCGCTTCGTTCATCCAATGGCAGGGACTGCATTCCTGCGTTCCCCTGAAATGAACGCCGCCGATCTCGAAATCGACGCCAACCAAGTCGTTTAGATTGCCACCGCTGACCACGACGTTGCGGCGCAAAACCCCGGGCGGTTTTTCCGCCTCGGAGAAACCGAACTCGGTGCGAAGCTCTTCGTAAACCTCACGAGAAAAAAACGTGATCTGGCCTTTGTAATTCCTTTTGTAATCGAAGAACCGATCGCCGCAGATTCCGCGGCCGGCCTCGCATTCGATCTCACGCATTTCGATCATTGGCTCCTCGCCCGGAGGCTGGCCGTGATGGCCGAAATAGTTGTGCGCGCGAGCGATGTAGAGGTGGTGAATCTGGAGCATGCTGGCAGCTCGGCGGAGTTTCTGATTCGAAGAGCATGACCTGCTTCGCGTCGAGCGCAAATCCCGGTTTCGGTCACCGCTGCGCCACCGTTGTGATCGGAACGCTGGGTCAATTTCTGTCTTAAATAGGCTGAAGCCTGATCGTTCATTTTGAGACGCTTTTCGTTTGACGATGAATTCAGTGAGGCCGATAGCTTTCTCACCCCGTTCCGTTCCCCCCTTGGAACTCAACTTTGCCCAACCTATGTTGAACATCGATACCGTTACTTCCCGGCCCGCTCGCGCCATCCTCAAACCGCAAGCTTCCCCGCACTGGCGGCCGATCACACGACGCGCCTTGGCCGTTTTACTCGCGGGCGCTCTCGCCACCGGCGCTCACGCGGCGGATGGCACCTGGAGCAACGCCACCAGCGGCGGCACGTGGAGCGACACGACAAACTGGACGAGTGGAGCAGTAGCCGACGGGATCGACGCCACCGCGAACTTCGCCACGCTGGATATCGCTGCGACCAACACGGTGACGCTGGATACTTCGCGCAGTCTGGGTTTTCTCGTCTTCGGAGATGTGACGCCCACTAACAACTGGAGTGTCGTTCCGATGAACGGTGGCAATGTTTTAACACTGGCGACCTCCACGGGGCAGCCCACGATAACCGTTAACAATCAGACGGCCACGTTCACTCCGGTGATCTCGGGAACGCAAGGGTTTGTGAAGAACGGCCCGGGAACGCTGACGCTGGCGGGCTTTACGGTGTCTCTCCCCACTTCGGTCGTGACTGCCTCGAGTCAGACCGTGACGGTCACGAGCACGAACGGACTCGCAGTCGGGATGGGGATAAGCGGCGGCACCCTTATACCGGCAGGCTCGACGATCACAGGGATTCCGGACGCGACTGACATCACGATTTCGTTAACCGCGACTTCGACAGGAACTGCTACCTTGAGCGCATTCACCAATGGCGATACCTGGACGGGAAATGCGAAGGTAAACGCCGGCACTCTTGGCATCAACACGCCTCAAGCTTCCGGGGTTAGCTTCAGCCTCGCCAGCGGGGCCACGCTCACCAGCAATCAAGCACTTTCCCCCACCATCTCGGTCTTCGTTTTGTCGGGTTCCTCGAACTATACCAACACCTCCACCACCTCGACCCCGCAGCTTGCAGGAAACGGAAATATCACTTTTACCATCGGCAACACGACAACCTTCAACGAGAATTTCTTTTCCAACTTTGGCGGAGTGGCGACCCCCGGAAACAATAATGGGTTCCGGCCGATTCAAGGCTCCAGCGGGGGATTTCTTCTGGCACCATTCGCAACGCTGAACTTTGGCACGACAACCAGCAGTATTACGGCCCGCAACGGAACCGCGACATTCGTTCTTGGTGGGCTTGCCGGAACCAGCACGGGCATCAACATCTTCACCGCCGGCTCGGGAGGAACTGTCAACTATGTCATAGGTTCTGCAAATAGCAGCACTAGTTGGGCGGGCCTGTTTGGTTCGAGTTCTACGAACTCAGCTTCCACCTTTACGAAAATAGGCACGGGAACCCTGACGGTCAATCCCATCAGCGCTTATGGAGCACCAACTATTGGAAGTCCCGGGTTTATCTCTGCGAATGGTGGGACCTTAAAAGCCGACTATAGCAACACAACCACCGGGATTTTCAATGCAGGCTCTCCTCTCACTTTCGGTGGCGGCACTCTGACTCTGCTTGCAAAGAATTCCTCTACCACGGCCCAGACCATGGCTAATGTAACAGTAAATGCGGGGGGTGGACGGCTCGTGGTTGATACAAATGGTGGTTCTGGGTTCACGCTTACTACTGGCACACTTACGGCGAGCGCGGCAGGCGGCAGCCTGAATATCAGGACGTCGGGCACGGGAACTGTAGCTATTACGACCTTGACCGGGACAAGCTCAGGCGGAACGTATGGCGGACGAATTACCTTCACCGACCCGAATGGCAATACGGATTGGGCCACTTCGACCAGTGCGAGTTCTCCCTTCACAATTTCGGCCTACTCGGGTTACTCGCCCTTTGTGGATTCCGGCGGCACCGGCGACTCCAACCGCCTTTTGACCAATGGTTCAGCGGTGACTGCGACAGAGAGTTTTCTTTCATTGAAGATTGTCACCACGACCAGCGGCCAGGCACTTGATCTTGGCACCAATGCGTTGACCCTGGTGAATGGCGGATTGCTCTTTACGGGCTCCCAGGATTACTCAATCAATAACGGGACTCTCAACAGTGGGCTTGGCGCCACCAACTCCGACCTCATCGTGCAGCAATTCGGCACGGGCAATCTCACCATTGGTGCTCTTATCGCAAACGGCACCGGTAACTCTACTCTTACCAAGGCAGGCACCGGAAAGGTCACCTTGACCGGAGCCAATACATACACCGGGGCAACCTTCCTGAATAATGGCATCACGAGCATTAGCGCCAACGGAAATCTGGGACTCGAATCCACCGGAGCCGCCGTTAACCTCAACACCGGCACCCTTCAAGCGACCGCTACCTTTGGTTTATTTAATGGGATCGCCGGAACCAACAACCGAAATGTGGTTCTCTATGGCGGAGGCGGCACCATTGACGTGACAGCTGGAAACAACCTGACCATCTCGGGAACTGTCAGCAACGTCAATACGAGCAATATCGGCCCGCTGATTAAATCCGGCTCGGGAACCCTGACGCTTGCTGGGTTAAACACTTATATGGGCGCCACGATCATTTCAGGGGGCGTCCTGAGTGTAAATACGTTGGCAAACGGCGGAGTTTTCCTCGCCAATAACGCGTCGAACACGACGGCCGCTGCATCGCCGAATGTAACGGTGTCCGGCACAAATGGCCTGGCCGTGGGACAGACAGTAATCGGCAATAACATTCCGGCCGGGACTACGATCTCCTCTTTTGCCAGTGCGACCAGCGTCGTGCTTTCAGCGAATGCCACTCTGACTGGACAGACCACACTGGATTTTTACACCCCCAATAGTCTTGGTAGTTCTCCCAGCACGGCCAACGCATTGGTATTGGACGGCGGAACGCTTCAATACACTGGTCCGGCGCAGAGCACCGATCGCTCGTTTACAGTGACGCCGAACAGCGGAGGTATTGATGCCTCCGGAATTGGAGCACTGGCTTTTTCCAACACCGTCCCGGTGGTGGTTTCTGGCAGCGGCGCGAGGACTCTGACTCTCACCGGGAGCAATACTGATTTAAACACGCTTTCAGCGACCCTGGAGGATGGCACTGCCGGGGCAACGTCCCTGACCAAATCCGGCCCCGGCACATGGCTCATCGCAGGCGCGAACACTTTTTCAGGGACCACCCTTGTTGGAGCCGGCACCTTAATTATTGGCGATCCTTTGGCGTTACAGAACAGCCTACTAACCATACAGGGCGGGACATTCAGTTTCGGAAGTCAGACGAGCGCCTTCATCGGCGGATTGAGTGGCACCACCAGTCTCGTTTTGACCAACAGTAACGCAGCGGCAGTAGCGCTAACTCTCGGCAACAACAACGGTAATGCGACCTTCTCCGGATTTCTGAGCGGATTAGGGTCCTTGACCAAGACGGGAACGGGCACGTTAACGTTCACGAGCACCAACAGCTACGCCGGCGGCACGACGATCAACGGCGGAGCATTGAAAGCGAATAACTCGACTGGGTCCGCGACCGGATCGGGTGGAGTTGCAGTCAACAGCGGTGCAACATTGACCGGCACGGGTAGGATTACCGGGTTGGTCACCGTGGCCAGCAATGGGCGAATCGTTCCTGGAAACAGCGGGATTGGAACACTCACTCTGGGTGCACTGACCATTCAGACGGGGTCCTTGTTTGATTACGAGTTCGGCGCTGGAAACGACTTGATCAACGTGACCGGAAACAGCGGCCTGACTATCAACGGCGGCATCTTGAATTTGTATCAGGCGGGGACCACTACGCCATTCACTACGACTGGAACATTCAATCTCTTCCGCTACGTCGGCAGCATCGGCGGGGCGGGGCCTTCAGCGTTGACGCTCAGCAGCAGTCAAAGCGGGTTGGGTTATACCTTCGGAACCGCCGTGACCGGGGGCACCAACTTTGTTACCTTGCAGATATCCCAAGTTTCCCCACTGTTTTCCTGGGTGCGGAATAGCGATGGCCTTTACAGCACTGGAACGAACTGGAGCGCGTCTGGCGGGATCGCTCCGCCAAACGTGGCGAATGCAGTGGCGACCTTCGGCACGAGTATCACTGCACCTCGCACGGTGACTCTGGATATTAACGCGACTGTCGGGGCGCTGATCTTTTCCAGCTCAAATGGATACACCATTGCGAATGGCGGGGGATCCTTCTCCTTCAACTTCGGCGCCGGTCAGGGGGCGATCACCGTGACGAACGGCACGAATACGATTGCGGCGCCGGTTTCGTTTACGTCGAACGGCTTTGCGGTGGCTGTCAATGACGCGGCAAACTCGCTGATCATGTCCGGCCCGATCAGCGGGTCAGGAGGCCTGGTGAAAAGCGGAAGCGGAAACCTGTCGCTGACGAATACCAACACTTACACCGGCGGCACGATTATCACCGGCGGCATTGTGCGGATTACCAATACAAACAGCCTGGGCGATGAAAGTAATGCCGTAACAATTAACGACGGCACCCTGGAAGCTACGGAAGATATTACGTCGAGCCGCAACATTTCATTGGGGAGTCTAAACAGCTCCATTCATGTTGATTTGGCCCGAACCTATGCTCTCAACGGGGTCCTCACCAATTTGAGCGGAACCACGGGAGCATTGGTAAAAAACGGCTCCGGCACGCTGGCTCTCAACGGCTCGAACAGCTATAGCGGCGGGACGACGATCAATGCGGGGACGATACAGATCAACAGCCCTGACAGCATGGGCGTCAGCTCGGGAGGATTGGTTCTCAACAGCGGAACTGTGGAGGCCACCACCACGATTGTTTCCACCCGAAACATTCAGTTGGGAAGTGCCACCAGCACGATTCTGGTCTCAGGCTCGAACTATTCAGTCGGTGCTCTGAGCGGCAGCGGCAACCTGACTAAGAACGGCGTGGGAACCTTGACCCTAACTGCGCTTTCAAATGCTGCGACTGGTTCCACTACTCTCAACGACGGTGGCCTTATTCTATCCGCTCAGGGAGTCTCATCGCTCCCCAGCGGCAACGTTACGATGAATGGAACTTCCTCGATCACGATCGGAGCCGTGAACCAGAGTTTCAATTTCCCGGGGAATCAGCTCATTATCAACGGCACAAATTCAATTACCGAAACTAACAGCGTCACGCTGACGATAGGCAAAGTAACCGGCTCAGGCAAGTTGACTTTGGTCAACCCATTTGTGACTGACTTCGGTGGAGATATCACTGGATTCCTCGGAACCTTCAGGCTGCCAGACACCACCACGCGGTTCAACGGAAGCCCCGGGAGCAGTCTGGCAACGTTCGACTTAGGTGATGGGAGTGGCTCTATGTCGCACCGTAGCGGGTCCACCACGCTCAACCTTGGCGCACTCACTGGGGGGAGTAACACTACCTTGAGCGGCGCCGGTGGCAGCGGGAACACCGTGTCAGTAACTTACGTGATCGGGGCCAACGGTATGAGCACGCGATTTGATGGCAGGATCCTCAATGGCGCGAGCCCGGGCACGACCTCGATTATAAAATCCGGCACCGGAACCTTGCTGCTAACCAGCACGGCGAGCACTTACACCGGAACCACCACCGTCACGAGCGGAACGCTAAAGCTCGGCGATCCCGGTGCGCTCGGGGCGACTTCAGGTCTGGTGGTCAACGGCGGGACATTCGATCTGAATGGCCTTACTACGACAAACGCCTTGCAGATCAGTGGCACTGGCGGGTTGATTACCACTTCCGCGGCGGCAGCGCTCGTGTTGACGGTGAATGAAACCGTTGAGTCAACCTTTGCGGGCGCCATCCGCGACGGGGCGGGCCTGCTCTCATTTATCAAATCCGGCACCGGCGGCCTGGCCCTCACGGCAAGTAACAATTACAGCGGTGGCACAACCGTGAACGTCGGGGCCGTCAAGGTTAATAACCCTTTCAGTCTCGGCGCGTTGAGCGGGACCGCCACGATCAATGGCGGAATCATCGAAGCCACAAGTTCCATTAGCACCTCGCGAACTTTTGCCCTCGGCGCGGACAATAGCGGAATCACTGTAGATAGTGGGGCGACTTACTCCCTCACTGGTCTGGTGCGCGATGGAGATGCTGCAGGGACACTCAACAAAGACGGGGTCGGCATCCTTGCGCTGACTGGAAGCAATACTTACACGGGCGGGACGACGATCAAGAACGGCGTTCTACAAGTCAATACAACGGCCAGCATGGGTGCGAACAGCGGCGTGGCGACGATCACCAGCGGAACAGTAGAGGCGCTGAACAGCATCATCAGCACCAGAAACTTCAAACTGGGAAGCACGACGAGCGGCATCATGGTGGATTCCGGCGCCACTTATACTTTTAATGGAACTGTCTCCGACGGCGACAATGCCGGCTCATTGAACAAGGTGGGCCCCGGCACGCTCGTGCTCAATACCATTAGCAGCTACACCGGCGACACCAAGGCGGCAGGCGGGACGCTGATCGTAAGTGCCGGACTGGCCGGAACGTCATCTTTGGCCGCAACAAATGGCACGCTTCGACTCGGAAACAATAATGTATTGCCCGACACTGCGCCCGTCACCTTGACCACTGGAGTGATCGAAGCGGCCGGCCGCAGCGATACGGTGGGCAGCCTCACATTGGCAGGCGCGGGCAATTCAGTTTTGGATCTCGGTGGGCCGAGCGTCTTCCGATTTGCTGACAGCAGCGCCAACACATGGTCAGGATCGCTTACCATCAAAAACTGGTCTGGGTCGTCCACCGGCGGCGGTGCGGATCAGGTTTACTTTGGGAACTCTTCATCTGGGTTGCTTTCCAGCCAGATTGCCCAGATCTCGTTTCTTAACCCCATCGTGAATGGAACGCAGCAAACCGGTCTCTTTCCGGCAGGGGACCTTCTTGCATCCGGAGAACTCGTGCCGGTTCCAGAACCGAGCGCTTGGATCTTGTTGGCCATCTCGGCTGGGTTGCTGTTCGCCGCGCGACGGAAGCGCAGGCTTTCCCGGTTGGTCTAAGGCTGGCGTTTGGGCACCTCGGACACTGGCGTGGACAGCAACCGTCGCGTTATGCTTTGAATGGGCATCGGCGTTCTTTCGGCAGTAGCTAGGCGGATCGTGGCAACCGATGCCGCTTTTTTGGAAAGGTTTGCAAACCCCGCAGTGCGGGCTATGGTTCTGGACTCTTCGCTCCCCGCTTCGAGAGCCCCACTTATGAAATATCCGTTTCGCACCGGTTTGTCGCTCCTCCTTCTTCTAGCTGCCTGTTTTCATCCGACTCCTTCCTACTCCGCGAGCGGGACATGGACTTCGGTCGCGAACGGGACTTGGGCTGACAGTTTCAATTGGGCGGGCGGCAACGTCGCGAACGGGATCGACGGCACGGCGGATTTCAACTCAGTGGACGTTCCCGCCGGTTCCATTACTGTCTCGCTCGCGATTCCGCGGACGATTGGAAATCTGATCTTCGGTGACACGGATCCTGTCACAACACCTGGCACATGGGTAATCGATAACAACGGACTTCCCGCAAATGTTCTTACCTTGCAGACCAGCTCCGGTATCCCTACCATCACCACGAATGTGGATGCGCTGATTAGCGCAATCATTTCCGGCACAAATGGCTTGAGTAAAGGCGGCGTGGCAACATTGACGCTGAGCGCAACGAACACATACAGCGGCGGTACTACCGTAACCTCAGGCACGATGAATGTCACAAGTGGCGCGAGACTTGGTTCGGGGAATCTGGCATTTACTGGCACGTCCGGCGCTTCGAGCGTCATTCTAAACTCCGGGCAGGCGATTACTACTCTCTCGAGCCCGACGAACGCCGCTAATACCCTCATTCTCGCGGGGACGGGAGCGATCCTCACGATCAATCAAAGTTCCAATACTACTTTCGGTGGTGTGATTTCGGGAACCGGGGGCGGAATTACTAAAATCGGCTCTAACACGCTTACCTTGAGCGGGTCGAATACTTACACTGGTCCAACAGTATTGAGCAGCGGCACATTGAGGCTGGACCTTGGGACGGCTAGCGGCAACGGCACTGCGGGGGGAACAATTCAGGTGATTAGAAGCGCAAACACGATTACCATGGGAGGCGGCACCATTACTACGGTTGCCGGGAACGGCACTGGTAGCACAGCCTATCTCGGGACGTTCTCCAATCTGACCCTGATTCCCGGCGCTTCAAGCTTTACTCAGAACCGCGGCAGTTCATCGCGCGCAATCAACACATTTAACGGCGTGACCCATTCCGTGGGCGGCACCGTAAACCTCACCGATGTATTGAATGCAGACGGAACCAGCAACTCCAACACGGGGGGTTATCGCGCGCCGACCAGCCTCCTGCTCAGTGGAGTGGTGCCTTACATGACTTATACGACGAGAACCGATGGCACGAATGCAATTACGAGCTGGTTTGTTCCAGCCGGCACTAGTAACAATGGAAGCGCATACTCAGCCTTCACGAGCACCGCAGTCACAACGCCGAGCTCATCCACATCGGCTAACAACTTCGATGTATTATCCAGCGGAACTGCCGGAACGGCTGCCGTCGTGAACACGCTACGGTTTAATGATACCGCGAGTAGTCGCACGATTACCATCTTAGATACCATGACGGTTTCTGCGGGCGGTGTTCTCGTAACAAACAGGAGTGGGAATCACACTTCGACTATTACGGGCGGCATTTTAACCGGGTCTTCCGGTGCAGACTTGATGATCATCGACTACGATGATCCTGCTAACGGGGCCAGTGCCTTCATGCAAATTGATTCGATCGTCGCCGATAACACCAGTGCAACTGCTCTCACGAAGAGCGGGATTGGCACCTTGATCCTGACGAACACCGGAAACACTTACACCGGCAAAACGTATTTAAATGGCGGCATCACGAATATCGCCGCGGGCACGAGCTTGGGTGCGATCCCGGGCGCCGTGGTGGCGGATCAGCTGACATTTCACGGCGGCACCTTGCAATTTGCCAGTTCATTTGATCTTAGTCCAAACCGGGGAATCACCCACAATTCCAACGGTGGCACTTTGGATACGCAAGGGAATAGCACGGCCTACAGTGGAATCATCACTGGATCTGGTCCTTTGGCAAAATCCGGAACCGGCACCCTTACCCTGACCGGGTCAAATACCTACACTGGGAATACGACGGTCGGCGCTGGAACCCTCAAAGTGAACAATGATGGTGGATCAGCGACTGGAACTGGCGCGGTAACTGTCAGCGCTGGGGCAACGCTTACTGGCACGGGCATCATCTCCGGAAATGTAACCCTCGCCAGCGGCGCAGGCAGCGGGGCTGGCGGGCATATTGCTCCCGGCAATGGCGTCGGCACCTTGACCGTAGGCTCCATTACGTTTTCCAACAACTCCGCCCTCGACCTCGAGTTCGGCAGCGGAGTTAACGATTTGCTCAATGTCACCACGAATGGCGGCGTGACGATCAACGGTGGCGGGTTCAATCTTTACTCGGCAGGCACCACGAACAAATTCCTGACGACGGGCACTTACAACTTCCTTTCCTTTGCCGGTTCACTGGGCGGCACAGGTCTGGCGGCCTGGACGTCTGCTTCCATCTTAAATCCTGACGCCAGTCTGAACTATGCCTTCGGGACAAGCGGTGGATTCATAACGCTCGCGATCACGGGCGTGCCTTCCGTCACGGGAACGTGGACTGGAGCGTCTGGCAGCAGTTGGGCGACGCCGGGGAACTGGACTGGCAACGTGGTGCCAAACAGCACTGGAGCCACGGCCGATTTCTTCGGAGCCACGCCAACAGCGGTGACCTTGGACGGAAACAAAACGATAGGCGTTCTCGAGTTCGGCGGCACTAATTCCTACACCATTGCTTCCGGCACCGGAGGCAGTCTCCTTATTGATAATGGAACGTTCAAAGGGCAGATCAATGTCAGTGGAAGTCATTCCATTCTCGTTCCGGTGGCGCTGAGTGGCTCCAACGCCGAGATCACAGTGACCGGAGCCACGGATTTTCTGACCGTGACTGGCGTAGTCAGCGGCACTGCGGCCACCGTGAGCAAAAGCGGGGCCGGCACGCTCGCGCTGACTTCCTCCAATACTTACGCGGGAGGCACAACGCTAAACTCCGGGACCATCCAGCTCGGCGACAATGCGGCACTCAGCTCCGGCACGGTCACGGCCACGGGCACCTCAGCGATTCAATCGGGCACGAACAATCTTACCGTCGCCAACAAATTCGTGATCAATAGCGGAGCCGCTCTCACGGCTGACACTCAAGGGAATGATTTGACCCTTATTGGTCTTCTGAGCGGAAGCGGACGGTTTCTCAAAAGCGGCACGGGCAGGTTGACGTTGACGCAAAATAATTCCTACGGCGCGACGACCATCAACAGTGGCATTCTGCAAGTCGGGATTGGAGGAGTAACCGGCTCACTCGGCACTGGAACGGTCACCAATAACGGTTCTTTGGTTTTCAATCGGTCCGACATCGTAACCGAATCCATCGCGATCAACGGCACTGGTGATCTGACGCAGGCGGGCTCGGGCACGACGATTCTCGCTGCGGCGGGAACGATGAGTGGCAGCACGTTTGTCACATCGGGAACGCTGGAGCTTGCCAATACCCTCGCGCTGCAGAACAGCACCGTGGTTTTGAACAATCCAGCAGGCGCTTTCAGTTTCGGCTCGTTGACGGCGGCCACCCTCGGCGGTTTAAGTGGGTCCCAGAGCCTTGCGCTGACGAACACCGCGAGCGCCGCAGTCGCGCTGACGGTCGGCGGAAACAATCTCGCGAACACCTATAGCGGCAACTTGAGCGGTGGAGGGTCATTGCTGAAAACGGGCACTGGCACTTTGTTTTTGACGGGAACAAGCACCCACACAGGTTTGACGAGCGGCACCGGCGGGACCATTGAAATAGGGGCTGGAGGTTCATTAGGCAGCAGCAGCAATACCGTGACGATGACCAATAATTCTCTTTTGCGAGTAAATGGCGGCACAGTGACGTTAAACACCCTTAATCTGCAGGGTCAGAGTAATTCCGCAGGTCTCGGTGGCCGCATGACCGTCGAGGCTGGCAGCACCGTCACCATCGCCACCAGCAGGATCACGGGAAACAATCAGAACAGCATTAGCAGCACGTTAATTGTCAACGGCGGGAACGTTTCGCTTGGTGCTTACAGCAGTGATCGTGACGGGACGTCCAGCGCGGACACCGGGAAAGGACTGATCATCAACGGCGGCACTGTCACCGCAAACAGCGTCGTATTGTCGACGGGCAACTCGTGGTCCAACTTCACCGTGAACGGCGGCTCGATGGTCATCGGCGGGACGTCATCCAGTAATGCGTTTCTGGTCGGTAATGGAGGTTCGGCCGGTCGCGGCGGTAATTTGACAGTCACCGGCGGGTCGCTCCTTTACAACGGCACAGACGGAATGATTCTGAATGCGCTGAGCACAGCGACCGATGTGGGTCAGGCGACCTTCAGTGGTGGCGTCACCACTTTACCTGGGATCATCATGAACGGGCCCAGCGTCACGACTGGCACCGCTTCCCTCACCGTCAGCGGAGGCACCGTCTTTCTCGGCGGCAACGGTATTGTGCAAAACATCGCCGGCGGAGCGACCGCCTTGATTACTTTAACCAGCGGCACCCTTGGTGCGACGGCAGACTGGGCCTCATCTGCAAACATGGCCTTGTCGAGCGGCGCGATGACTTTTCAGGCCGCTGATGCCTTGAATGTCGCGCACTCGATTGCCCTCAGCGGAGTCCTTTCGGGTGGAGGGTCGTTGTCGAAAACGGGCAACGGCGTGTTGACCATCAGCGGCTCCAACACCTACTCCGGCGGCACGTCCATCAATGCCGGAGTGTTGCAAATCAATAGTTCCGCGAGTCTCGGCGGAGCCAGCGGATCCGCCGCCATCACCAGCGGAACGTTGCAGGCGCTAAACACGATCGACACCACGCGAAACTTTCAACTTTCCGGATCCACCAGCACGATATCAGTCGATAACAACGCGGTCTATACCATCAGCGGAACGGTCAACGACGGTGCTGGCGTCGGATCGCTCACGAAAAGCGGCTCCGGGACCTTGGTGCTGACGGCCAGCAATGGCTATACCGGCGGAACCTTGGTGGCTGCCGGCAAGCTCAACGTGAACGGGTCCATTTCCGGCAGCACCACGGTGAGCAGTGATGCGACGATTGGCGGCACGGGAACCGTCGCCGACGTCAACATCCTCGCCGGAGGCAAATTTGCGCCGGGTGCATCCATCGGCACGCTAACCGGCACGTCGCTCGTGTGGAATAGCAACAGCACCGCAAGCGCGCTTTTTGAGCTGAGCAACGTGGATAACACTTCGGATTCTCTGAGCTTGAGTGGGACATTCTCGAAAGGCACAGGCACGTCTTTCGTCTTCGATTTCCAGAATAGCGGCTTCTCGAATGGAGTGAGCCCGACTGTTTATACGTTGGCCAGTTTTGCTTCCACCACCTTCAGCCAAGGCAATTTTAGCTTCGTCAACCTCGGTCCCGGCCTCGCTGGGAACTTCATTTTGACCTCCAATGTGCTGCAGTTCAGCGTAGTGCCGGAGCCGGAAACCTGGGCACTGCTCGCAGGAGCAACGGGTTTCCTGTGGGTGAGGCGCCGCTTTCGCAAACGGTAAGGGCATCTCAGCTGACCGCATATCGCGGATCGCGGGAATAAAAACTGAGAGAAGATGCTTTACAAAGTGCATACATCGGATATTTTTTAGCCTCCCTCGATGCACTACCCTCGCCTCTCTCGCTTCGCTTCACACGGGAATCGTGCAGCGTTCACCCTGGTGGAACTGCTTGTCGTAGTCGGGATCATGGTGGTGATGATGGCGCTGGTGGGTCCGGCCTTCATGTCGATCGGCAGTGGCAAAAACTTCACGAAGGCGGTGTATGACATGGGCGGATATCTTGACGGTGCGCGCACCTACGCCGTCGCGAATCACACTTATGTCTATGTCGGTTTTGCCGAGACGGACGCCTCGAAATCGGCGTCTGCCAAGCCGCAGGTTTCGGGAACTGGCCGCGTGGCGATGGCGGCTGTCGCCTCGCGTGATGGCACCCGGCCCTATAGTCTGGCTGATGTGGTGAAGACCTGGACATCCAGCTATGGAGGAACTGGCGGGAATTTGATCGCCATTGGCAAGTTGGTGGTCTTTGAAAATTTACATCTCGCAGATCTGCCTCCTCCTCCGGCGACCGGCCCGATGGCACGGCCGACGGTGAAGCCGACGTGGCGCGTTGCCGTGTCAGTTCCTCTCCAAGGCTACCCTCCTTTTAAGTCGCTGACTCCGTTTTCCTGGCCGCTCGGAACGACGCTCGGCAGCGGTCAGTATTATTTTGAAAAAGTCATCGAGTATAATCCACAGGGCACGCCTCTTTTGGTTTACGAGAATAACAGCAAGCTGAACACGTGGCTCGTGGCAGAACTTCAGCCGTCGCACGGCAATGCCGCCCCGGCGCAACCCGCGAGTCCCAGCGTCGGGAATCAAGCCGGCGTCCTCATCAACGGCCTCACCGGCGGCACCCGGGTATTTCGACCATGAAACGTGCATCTCTAGAAAAGGGATTTTCCCTCGTCGAAATCACCATTTCACTCGGAATCATGGCGTTTTGCCTGATCGCCCTCTTCGGCTTGCTGCCAGTCGGCCTCACCAGTAATCAAACCTCCGTCGAACAGACAAAAGTGGCGAGCGTGGCCGCAGGGGTGGTGACAGATTTGCGCGCAAAGAATCCTAGTGTGGCTCTTCAAGGAAAATCCCCGCGCTACGGCTTCGACCTCACCAAAAAGGATACCAATCCCCAAACGCTTTATGTGCTGGAAGATGGCAGTGTTCCCCCCAGTGGGACGGTCGGAGGCGCGTTTCCGAAAGGCACCTCATTGATGGATACCCCTCGCTATCTCGTTTCTGTGGCGTGCACACCTCCTGCCGCGACTACTCCTCCGAAGAGGATCGCAACCAGCGTGCGGGTTCTCGTCACATGGCCGGCAGCGGCGGATCAAAAGCCAGGGACCTGGCCTAAAAATTACACTGGCTTCTTCGAAACCGTCGTGGCCTTGGATCGCAACTAAACCAATGAAACCGTCCCTTCAAATTTCTGGTCAGGAACTTCGAAGAAGCGCCTTCACTCTGGTGGAACTGCTGGTCTCCATGGCCGTGCTCACCATGCTGATTCTGGCGGTGGCACAGCTTACGAATAGCGCGTCGAATACGATCGCAGTCAGCAACAAGCAAATGACCGCCGATGTCCAGGCCCAGACCGTGTTCAGCCAGATGACGCTCGATTTCGCTGCCATGCCCAAGCGCAAGGACGTGGACGCCTTCTTTTGGAAGAACGACAGCGGAACGGGCAATGACGCAATGTTTTTCTACAGTGAGGGGCAGGGATACTACAGCGGGCAGACGGGCGACCAGTTCAACTCCTCCCAGCTTTCGCTGGTTGGTTTCCGGGTCGGCAACCGGACCGCGTGGCCGAAAACGTCCGCGAACGAGAACCCGAATTTCACGCTGATGCGGGTTTCGCGCGGTCTCGCTTGGGATGGATCGGCGCCGAGCATCACCAGCGGGGAATCTTTTCTTACCATTCCGACCGGCAAGCCGTGTCCGGATGTAAACATGAGCCTCCCTACTCACGAAAGAGCCCTGATCGGCACGGCGGCACCCTACGATGGCAGTGACGGTTCGGCCGATGATTACACGAATATGATCAGTGAAGGTGTTTATCGGATTGAGTTTTGCTTTCAGCTCAAGGATGGCTCCTTTTCCAATGAACCCGTGTTGACCTCGGGGACAGCGGGTAAAAACAATTTCACCACAGCTCCGCCTGCACTTACTGACGACCGGAATGCCGGCTATGTGGCCGGTGCTTCGCGGTGGTGGGATAAGAAAGCGCAAAAAGGATACATCTGCGTCAACGCCGCCTCAAAGGGAGCGCAATGGGCGGGGCTGGGAATGACCGATGTTTCTGCGATCGTCGTCGCCATCGCGATTCTGGAAAAAGACAATCGCGTCAGGGTGAAACAGGACGCCAATACGAGTCTGAACCAAATTGATAAACCCACAATGCTCGCGATGCAGAAGGCTCTTCCGAATACCATCGATACCGACCCGAGCAGTCGCGACTCCGACCTCACGGCCATTCCGCCGAAACTGATTGGGAAAAAGTGGCTGGAGGCCGTGAACGATCCGAAGTTCGCCACGGCCTGCACCATCCCTCAGTCCGTCGCTTCCCAGATCCGCATTTATCAGCGTCTGTTCCCCCTGAACTCCAACTAGCGAAAGCCATGCATACCGATCGCCCATCCCATCCAGGAGTTGCTTCGCCCGGCCTCCCGTTTTCCCAAAGTCAAAAAATCTGTGGCCGCGGGGAGAGGACGAGAGGCGTCGCCTTGGTCATCACCCTCGCATTTATCGTTCTGCTGACCGGTCTCGTCGTG
>JAXDQV010000023.1:0-4625 GCA_034667645.1 Chthoniobacter sp. | reverse complement strand
TGGCGGCACGCGGTCAAAGCGGCGCGCTGGCGGCAACGAAAACTGACTTCGGGCCGTGGGGCGGCGCCCTGACGTTCAGCCTCTCCTCGCCGTGGTATTTCGATCCCGACCCCGCGACGACCGAGTTGTTCCCGAACAAGGACGACTTCTTCTCGGTCGCCGTGCATGAACTGGCGCACGTGTTCGGTTTCGGCACCGCACCCTCCTGGCAGACGTATGTCTCGGGCTCCACTTTCACCGGTCCGAAATCGACGGCGGCAAACGGAGGATTGCACGTTTCTCTGAGCGGCGATTTGAAACACTGGACCAACGGAACAAGCAGCAAAATCTACGGGACCAACACCACGCAGGAGACCGCGATGGATCCAAGCCTGACCGTCGGGACCCGAAAGTATTTCACATCACTCGACTACGCCGGCTTGCAGGATGTCGGTTGGAAGATGGTTCCTGAGCCGTCGGAATGGCTGCTTTGCGCTCTTGGCGCCGGCGTGTTCGTCCTGGTCCGTCGTCGCGTGGTTTGACTTGCCACTCTTGGGAGCGCGTGGTCCCTTGAGCGGCCCTATGAGCCAGCCGAAAGCGAACACCGAGCGCATGGAAAAAATCGTGAGCCTGTGCAAGCGGCGCGGGTTCGTTTTCCAGTCCAGCGAGATCTACGGCGGGCTCAACGGCTGCTGGGATTACGGTCCGCTCGGGGTCGAGCTGAAGCGGAATTTAAAGGACTACTGGTGGCGCGTGATGACGCGTGAGCGGGATGACATCGTCGGCATGGACGGCTCGATTTTGATGAACCGCAACGTCTGGAAGGCGAGCGGACACGAGGAGACTTTCAGTGACCCAATGGTCGATTGTTTACTGACGAAAAGGCGTTTCCGCGCCGATCAGATCGAGCCGCAGAGCGGCATCGTGTATCACTATTCGGGGGCCAAGGAAGCTATCGTTGTTGATGCTATAATTGATTTGATCTCTGAGGACGTCAACGACCCGAAAGTTCGTGAAGCCCTTCATATCCTTCGCGAGTTCCAACCCGAAGAAACAGAAGAGCGCGACGAGAAATGCAAACAGTTGCTGACTCAACTGGAGGATTATCCAAACGCGCTCTTTCAAGAGGAGCGACGCAAAGCACTCTCTGAAATCGAAAACCGCGGAAGATGTCATGACTCCTATGCGGTTCTAATTCCCCAAGCGAAACCAGCCGAAACGGCTCGAAAACTTGCACGTCAGTATTACCAATCGCGCGGCCTTCATAAGGTAGAGTTACTGGGCGAACGAACTGAGGAAGTTACAAACACCACGCGCTTCAACCCGGAAAACGGGTCGCTGCTGACCGAGCCGCGCGCCTTCAATTTGATGTTCAAGACTTACGTGGGCGCGACCGAAGACGAAAACTCCATTGCATATCTCCGCCCCGAGACCGCGCAGGCAATTTTCGTGCAATTTAAAAACGTGCTCGAAACCTCGCGCAAGAAGCTGCCTTTCGGCATCGCGCAGATCGGAAAGGCGTTTCGGAACGAGATCAATCCGCGTAATTTTACGTTTCGCTCGCGCGAGTTCGAGCAGATGGAACTCGAGTATTTTTGCAAACCCGTGCAGGGCCCGGAGTTGCTTAAATACTGGCTTGAGGAGCGGTTAAGGTTTTACGAGAACATTGGAATTCCGCGGGAGAAGCTGCACGTCCACGACATCCCGGAGGAAGAGCGCGCGTTTTATTCCAAGGGCACCTACGACATTGAGTTTGAGTTCCCCTTTGGCATCCAGGAGCTCGAAGGCGTGGCGTATCGCACAGACTACGATCTCACGCAGCACACGAAGCACAGCGGCAAACCGCTCGAATATTTCGACGAGGAAACCAAGGAGCGCTTCGTGCCGCATGTGATCGAGCCGAGCGCCGGCGTCGATCGCACGGTGCTGGCGCTGATTTGCACCGCTTACGATGAGGAGACGGTCACCGACGAAAAGGGAAAGGCGGAAACGCGCATCGTGCTCCGTTTTCACCCTCGCATCGCACCGATCAAGGCGGGCATTTTTCCGCTGCTGAAAAACAATCCGCAGCTCGTCTCAAAAGCGCATGAAGTCGCGGCGTTGCTGAAGCCGCACATGATGACGTTTTACGACGAGAGCGGCGCGATCGGCCGCCGTTATCGTCGCCAGGATGAAGCCGGGACGCCCTTCGGCATCACCATCGATTTCGACACGCTCGGCGAGAAGGGGGACGAACTTCGCGAGACGGTGACGCTGCGTCATCGCGATTCGATGCAGCAGGAGCGCGTGAAAATCAGCGAACTGCTGCAGATCCTGCTCCCGCAGATTTCCTGACGCAGGGCGGGAGGTGGTTGTGCGACCAATCCCGCCGTCAAATAACTGACGGATGATTCGCGGCAACGCGGATGGAAGTTTTTCTCGCCATGCTTCGCCGCAAGCCAGCAAAATACCTTCAATCTGTTTAACAACTGCTTTCTATGAAAATCCCCCTTCTTTTCTCTGTTGGAGTGCTCGGCTTCTCGATGGTTTTCAGCGGCTGCACCAGCGTGTCGCCCGGCGACAAGAGCGTAGGAGGGCCGGTTGCTCCACACTCAGCGCTGTGCAGGCTCAAGGATGAAAACGGCCAGGTGATTCCGCCGAATTTCGCCGGGACGATCGGTGTCACGCAACGCGGCCATGCCGCCACGCATGTCGTTCTCCTGCAAAAGGTGCAGACCGCTTCCTGCGAAAAGTTCGACCGGGTTGTCTTCACGTTCGAGGGTTTTCACCACCCGAGCTACAAACTGGAATACGTGGATAAGCCGATCAGGCAATGTGCCTCCGGCGAGGTGATTCCGATTTCCGGCGACGGGTGGCTTCAGGTCGCGTTTCACATCGCGCAGGCGCATACGGATGACGGTCAGGTGACGATTGCGAATCGCAACCGGCATCTAAATTACCGAAATCTCAAACAACTCGCTCAAACCTGCGATTTCGAGGGCGACGTGCGATGGGTGCTCGGTGTCGGCTCGCCGAATCGTTATCGCGTCGTCGAACTGCAGGATCCGGCTCGACTCGTCATTGACGTGAAGCACTGAGCGCGGCGGCAACGGCGCGGATGCAGTTGGGTTGCCAGACCATCAGCGGGTGGAATGCGACCCACATCAACTTTTCCCGGCCGATCGTCATGCGCGAACTGCTCGCAGGCAGGATCATCAAGTCCAGCGGCGTCCACATCGAGGTGAACTGGATGCGGCGCAGCATGTTGGAGTCGCGATTGAGATCGCGCAGGAACGGACCGTTTGCACTTAGTTGAGCGACGCCGGGCCGGTTGAGCAGTCCCGCGGGACAAAGGCTCGCCATCCACGTGCCGCGCTGCGGAACGGAAATGGCAACGAAGCGCTCAACGCGTTCGAGGCCGCTGAGCCTCTGCAGATAGTAGCGACAGACGATTCCGCCCATGCTGAAACCGACGAGATCGAACCGCGATCCGGGAGGCAGATTTGTGTCGATGAAATCGGAGAGTTGCCGCGCTAAAACTTCGATTCCGACCTGACCCCAGCTGGGCGAAAGAGTTGGCGTAAAAACCGTCCAGCCTTCTGCCCGCAGCCGTCGCGCCATCGGCTGCATTTTGGCGGAACTATCCTTAAAGCCATGCACCAGGATCACTGGATTTTTGCGCGGCAAACTGGCGGGAGTTTCCGCGAGGCCAGAAGTGATCATGATCACGCAGACGAGCAGGCGCACGCCAGGATCGAAGGCGCGCATCCGATGCGGCTTACTCCTCCTGGACGCCGATCGCGCGGTCTTCAAAGCGCGTGTATTCTTTCAAAAAAGTCAGCGGCACATCGCCTGTTGGTCCGTTGCGTTGCTTCGCCAGAATGAGCGTGGCTTTCCCGCGGGCCTCTTCTTTTTCCTCGTCCGTATCCGCGTAATATTCCTCGCGCACGAGCAGCCCGACCACATCGGCATCCTGCTCGATGCTTCCAGACTCGCGCAGATCGCTCAGCCGCGGACGGCCTTTGCTGTCGCCGGTCCGGTTTTCAGGATTTCGATTGAGCTGGGCGAGCACGAGAATCGGAATCGCGAGTTCCTTCGCCAGCGCCTTGATGCCGCCGGAGATTTCCGCGATCTCCAGCTGGCGGTTGTCCTGGGCGCGGCGAGAGGTGGAGCGGAGGAGCTGTAAATAATCGATGACGATCAGCGCGATATCGTGCTGAGACTTGAAGCGGCGGGCTTTCGCGCGCAGTTCGAGAATGGAAAGGCCCGCGGTGTCATCGATGAAAATCTGGCTGTCCGCCAGCTTCGATGCGGCATGAGTGAGGTTTGGGAAATCGCGTTCGTTCAAAAGGCCGCCGCGCACTTTTCCGAGGTCGACCCGCGCGCGGGAGCAGAGCAAACGCTGCACGAGCTGGGACGTGCTCATCTCGAGCGAAAAAATCGCGACCGGCTTTTTGTCGTTCATTGCCACGTGCTCGGCGATGTTCATCGCGAGGGCGGTTTTACCCATGCTCGGCCGGGCGGCAATGACGACCATCTCGGCCCCGTGCAGGCCGTCGGTCATCTTGTCGAGCTCCGCGAATCCCGTGGAGAGGCCGGTGATTGCGCCGCGCCGCTCGTAAAGTTTTTCGATGGACTCGATCGCTTCCATCACCTGGTCCTTCATG
>JAXDQV010000022.1:0-11986 GCA_034667645.1 Chthoniobacter sp. | reverse complement strand
TTGCCGTTGCGATAAAAATCAAACCCGGTGTAAGTCGGCAAATCCCGCTGGTGAATCGCAGCCGCCGAACCGACATAGAGATAATAGCCGCTCGACTTCCACGGCTCCGCGCCCCGGTTTGTGAAGGTCACGTCGAGCTGCATCCGGTAATCATCCGTCTTGGGGAGTGTGAATTTCTTCACGATTTGCAGTCCGTTGCTGCCCGTGCGTTCACACAACACTTCCCCACCTGCCGCATTGCTCGTGATCGCATATGCTTCAGTCGCTGCCTCGCCTGGATTTTCGCTGATCGCGCCGATGGGGAGCGAACCAAACTCATTCATCCTCACGTTGCCGCTTTCGGCCGGATACTTGGAAAGTTCCGCGCGGGAGATGCCGCCACCGAGATTCGTAAAGTCGTATTGCACGGAGGGACTACTGACGCTTTCCAGAGTCTCGGGAATGGTGTCCGTCTGCGCTGTTGGAGCAGTCACCGGCGTGACGATCGGCGTCGGCGAGACGCTCGCCATCGGCGTGGGTGACGGTGCCGCGACTGGCGGAGCGACATACTTCGGAGCAAATTTGATTTGCCACACCACCATGACGACTATTGCGATCGCCACCGCGACCATTCCCTTGCGGTCCATCTTAAGTCGCCTCTCCCCTTTTCACAGGCACGGGATCAAAACCCTGCCCGCCCCAGGGATGACAGCGCGCGATACGTTTCAAACCAAGCCAGCAGCCCCGCAACGTGCCGTGGGCTTCCACCGACTCGATGAAATACTGCGAGCAGGTCGGCTCGAACCTGCATCCGGCATGCGGGCCGGCAAAAAGCGACAGCACCGGCGAGATCAGGATTTGATAACCGCGAACGAGAACGCGAATCATGGGTTCAAAACGCGACTGCGCATGCCGAGCGAGAGCCATTCCTCCTGCAGCTCATTCCAAGTTGCACGCGTGGCAGCTGCGCGAGCGATGAGCACAATCCAAAATCCCGCTCTTAACTGCGGACGCGAAGTGCGCACCAACTCGCGCAAACGCCGCCGCACGCGATTCCGCTTTACCGCACCGCCGACCCGGCGGGAGGTGATAAAGCCGGTTCGTGCCGGTTCCGTTGCTGAAATATTCAAGACGCTGAGCACGAAGAATTTTCCGTGAAAGGTTGCACCCTTCTGTTTGACCTCATTGAACTCGGCTGCACGGGCGAGCCGCGCTGCCTTTGGAAAACGGAGGAGTGCCAAGACGATGGAATCCCCTCATCCGCCGTTCGGAATGCGGCGCCGGTGCTACGCCTCGGTGTGCCGCGCGTAATGGACTTCCACGCCTTTCGGCAGCAGGCGCTTGCGGCCGCGCTGACGCCGCCGCGCGAGGATGGCGCGCCCGCTTTTGGTCTTCATGCGCGCGCGAAAGCCGAACTGGCGTTTGCGCGTGCGTTTGGATGCTTGATAGGTCCGTTTCATAAAAGCGTAAAATCTGGCAGGTAAAAAGAGGCGCAACTCTAGCGGCTCGGGCTTGAGTGTCAACCGTTCCGCATGACCGCGTTTGACACGGTTCCCCGGTGCGTTACTTCCTCGCCTCCTGTAGTCGTCCGTGCAACAGCACCATCACCGCCGCCTCATCCGGCTTCAGGAGCGCGAGCGATTTTGAAATCGTTTTCTCTGCCTTTTGCGCCAGCGTCTCCGCCAGCTTGCCATCGAGATAAGCCTCCACGACCGCGGGATGGACGTAACATTTTCTGCAAATCGCCGGAGTGTTCCCCAGTAATTGTGAGACGGCCTCGACCGCTTTAACGACATTGGCTTTCGCCTCCTTCGGATTCTCAAATTGATCAAACTCCTGCAGCGCCAGCGCGGCCAGCTTGGTCCCGGCCCAGGTCCGAAAATCCTTCGCGGTGAATTCCTCGCCCGCGATTTCCTGCAGGTAATCGTTCACGTCACTCGAGCCAATGCTCTGCGGATTCCCCTCGCCGTCCACATAGGCAAACAGATCCTGGCCCGGCAGATCACGGCAGCGCTTGACGATCTTCGCGAGGCGTTTGTCGTCCATCGTGATCTCGTGCTCCTTGCCGTGCTTGCCACGGAATTTGAATTTCATTGCCGCTCCGCGCACGGCCACGTGCCGATTCTTCATCGTGGTCAATCCGTAGGATTTGTTCTCCTTGGCGTATTCTTCGTTCCCCACGCGAATGAGCGTCATCTCGAGCAGCCGCACGATGGCGGCGAGCACCTTATTACGCGGCAAATCCGGCAGGGCGAGATCGGCCCGGACACGCTTGCGGATTTTTGGAAGCGCGGCCCCGAAGGCGATCATCTTTTCGTATTTGTTCGTATCGCGCACCTCGCGCCAACGGGCGTGATAGCGGTATTGCTTCCGTCCGCGAGCGTCGCGCCCGGTGGCTTGAAGATGCCCGTTCGGCTTCGGACAAATCCACACGTCCGTGTAAGCCGGCGGGATCGCCAGCCGGTTGATCCGCACAATTTCGTTGTGCTCCGTCACCCGTTTTCCGTCCGGTAAAAAATAGGCCCACTTGTTGCCGCGCTTCTTGCGCGTGATGCCCGGCTGCTCGTCGGTGACGTAACGCAGCCCCGCCTCCTGCGCCGCCTCGACGGGATCAAGCGTGATGTCGAGGGCGGCGGCGAGGCTCTTCTTTTTCGGCACACTGACTGATCGCCTCCGCGATGGAGCGTGGACGCAATTGCTCGACTCGACGCGCAGCACACGAACAAACTTTTGCATGTCCAAAACCTCTTCCACCATGCTCCCGCTCGGCACTGCCGCGCCCGCTTTTTCCCTGCCCGATGTCGTCACCGGCCGCTCCGTCTCGCTCGCCGATTTTGCGGACAAAAAAGCGCTGCTCGTCATGTTCATCTGTAACCATTGCCCTTACGTCATCCACGTTCGTGACGAACTGATGCGCCTCGCGCGCGACTACGCCGGCCGCGGAGTTGGCACCGTTGCGATCAGCTCGAATGACAGCGCCGATTATCCCGAGGATGCGGCGGACAAAATGAAGACGCTCGCGGAGCAGCTGCGCTTCCCGTTTCCGTATTGCCACGATGAATCGCAGGAAGTCGCGAAGGCTTACACCGCCGCCTGCACGCCCGATTTTTTCCTGTTCGATCAAAACCGGAAGCTCGTCTATCGCGGCCAGCTCGACGGCACCCGCCCGCGCCAGGACCCGCCGACCGGCGCGGATTTGCGCGCGGCCCTTGACGCCACGCTCGCCGGCCAGCCGGTGAATTCCGATCAAAAACCAAGCCTCGGCTGCAACATCAAATGGCGCGCCGGAAATGCGCCCGCGTATTTCGGCTGAGTATTGTTATGACTCATTTTATGCCACTTGATGCGATAGACCAAAAGCTCGCACGTGAAATTGGAAACAGTGTCATCCGGACAGCGGTAGCCGACGGCGTTCTTGATCCTCGCGGCAATCGGACAAGCAATTTCACCGTGATGTATTGCGACACCTCAAGAGCATAGCGGACGGCGCTCCCCTTCACTTCACAACCGATTTTAGAAAAAGCTTACTCATGCAAGCGCGCAGATTCCAAAAAAGTGGTCGAGAAGAAGAAGCTGTCCTTTATTTCGCGACTTGGATTGAGCACATGTTGAACATGATGATCGCTTCTATTCTTCGGAGACAACGCCTTCCAGAAGAGCTGATTAAGAGGTTTATTTTCGATACCGGTATTAGAGCCAAATATATCTTTTTAATCCTGCAGCTATGCAAACGGCCGCCAAATATTATCCATCTAAACGCGATCAATCAGCTTTCAGAACGCCGAAATCAGTTTGTGCATTTCAAGTGGACTTATTACGAAGAAAAGAAGTGGCACGATCAGGATAAGGCTTACGAACACGCACTAAGCAAAATCGAAAATGTTGTGCGGCACCTTCATTATCTCGAACACCGCTACATCAGATATCGTCTTACTAAGCTCCCGCGAAAAAGTAGGGAATCCATGGCTTCGGTTTGAAGCTGATCTTTCACAGTGCATTTGACATTCACGCGGCTGAAGGCCCTAGTTATGTGTTCGCATGAACACTACTCAAAACGCGGATGGACGCGGGGCGGGATTCAATCCGAAGAATCGTTTTGAGCAGCTCGAATACGTCAGCGAACCGGATGAATACGATCCCGACGCGCCGCCGCGGCGCACGCAGTTCTTGCGCGACAATTCGCAAACGATCATCTCGCACAACAACAGCCCCGACGTCGGCTTCGAGGTTTCGCTGAATCCCTACCGCGGCTGCGAACACGGCTGCGCATATTGTTTCGCGCGCCCGACGCACGAATATCTCGGCTTCAGCGCCGGCCTCGATTTCGAGAGCAAAATCGTCGTGAAAGAAAACGCGCCGGAGCTGCTGCGTGCGGAGCTTTCCAAAAAATCGTGGCAGCCGCAGACGCTCGTGATGAGCGGCGTCACCGACTGCTATCAACCGATCGAGCGGAAGCTGGAAATCACGCGCCGCTGCATCGCCGTGCTCGCGGAATTCCGCAATCCGCTCGCCATCATCACGAAAAACCACCTCGTCACGCGCGACATTGATTTGCTGGGCGAGTTGGCAAAATACCATGCAGTCGCGGTGAATGTTTCCATCACTTCGCTCGATCGCGAACTGGCGAAAATACTGGAACCGCGCGCCTCGCCACCGTCACGCCGCATCGCCGCGGTCGAGGAATTGACCGCCGCCGGAATTCCCGTCCGCGTGATGATGGCGCCGTGTATTCCCGGCCTCAACGACCACGAAATGATCGAGCTTTTCGCCACCGTCGCGCGCGCGGGCGCCAGCAGCGCGGCCATCGTGCCGATCCGCCTGCCATGGGCCGTTGCGCCGATTTTTTCCAACTGGCTCGACCGACATTTTCCCGATCGAAAAGAAAAGATTCTCGGGCGCGTTCGCGACATGCGCGGCGGAAAATTGAATGACTCGCGCTTCGGCTCCCGCATGCGCGGCGAAGGATTTTACGCCGAGCAAATGCGCGCGCTCTACGAAGTCGCGCATCGCAAAGCCGGTTTCAAAAACGCGGAGATCAAACTTTCCACCGCCAGCTTCCGCGTGCCGACCGATCAGCTTTCGCTTTTCTAGTTCGGGCTGAGCAGATTCTTTCCCGTCATCTCGCTGGGCTGTTCGAGCTGGAGTAAAAACAGCAGCGTCGGGGCGACATCAGCGAGACGCCCATCGCGCACCCCAAACTGCTGCGCGTCATCGGCGACGTAAACCACATGCACAAGATTGGTGGTGTGCGCGGTGTTGGGGGACCCGTCGGGATTGCGCATCAGCTCGCAGTTTCCGTGATCCGCCGTGACGAGCGCCTTGCCCCCCAGTTCCAAAACGCGTGCGATCACCTGCTTTACACAATCGTCAATCGTCTCGACCGCCCTGATTCCAGCCGCAACCACGCCGGTGTGGCCGACCATGTCGGGATTCGCGAAATTCAAAATCACGAGATCGTAGTCTGGCAACGCTTGTAAAACTTCCGCGCACACTGCAGGCGCGCTCATCTCCGGCTGCAGGTCGTAAGTCGCGACTTTCGGCGATGGCACAATCTTACGATCCTCGCCGGGAAAAGCCTGCTCCACGCCGCCATTGAAAAAATAAGTCACGTGCGGGTATTTCTCAGTCTCGGCAATCCGGAGTTGCTTCAGGCCCGCGGCACTAACGACTTCGCCGAGAATTTTATCCAGCGACTGCGGGGGAAAAACCGCAGGGCAACCGTAAGTCTGGTCGTATTGCGTCAGCGTCACATAGTGAGTGCGCGGCGTGACTTCGCGATCGAATCCATCAAAGGCAGGATCGAGAAAAGCGCGCGAAAGCTGGCGCGCCCGGTCCGCGCGAAAATTGAAAAACAAGATGACGTCGTCGTCGCGGATCCGCTGCTCGTTCGCATGCGAAAAGATGATCGGCTGCAGAAATTCGTCCGTCTCGCCCTTCGCGTAGCGCGTCTGGATCGCGGAGCTTGCGGGCAATGAGCATTGCTCCCCTCGCCCGAGCACGATCGCGTCCCACGCGAGCTTGTTGCGCTCCCAGCGCTGGTCGCGATCCATCGCAAAATAACGTCCGATCACCGTGATGATCTGCGCCCCGCTCGGTTCCAGTTTTCGCTCCACCTCCTCGAGAAAACCCGCGCCGCCAGTGGGAGATGAGTCGCGTCCATCCGTGATCGCGTGGACGAAAATCTCCTTCACTCCGGCGTCGCGCGCGGCGTCGGCGAGCGCGATGAGATGTTCCTGCGAGCTGTGCACACCGCCATCCGAGACGAGGCCCAGGAAGTGCAGGCGCCCGTTTTTCGCCCTGGCGAACGCATCCTGCAGCACTGCGTTTTCGCGCAGTTTCTTGTCTTCCACCGCCTTGTTGATGCGGGTCAAATCCTGGTAAACCACGCGGCCCGCTCCGAGATTCAGATGTCCGACTTCGGAGTTGCCCATTTGGCCTGCGGGCAGGCCCACGTCGAGGCCGCTCGCGCTCAGCGTTGCGCGCGGATATTTCGCATAAAGCTCGTCGTGAAAAGGCGTGCGGGCCAGCAAGGTGGCATCGCCATTCGACTCGGCGCGCGCGCGGCCATCCGGGTTGATGCCCCAGCCGTCGCGAATGAGAAGAACCACGGGTTTCGACATACGCACGAGTTCAAACAGCGCGCCGCGACGACATAAAGTCTTTTCGCTTTATGCCACGACGCTGCGCAGAAACGCGTGCGCCTGCTGGGGCGAGTGCGCATGCACCCGCTGCCAGGCCGGAAGCGCCACCGGCGCCGCACCGGATAAAAATTCACTGCAAGCTTCGCCCAGCGCCCCCGAGAACGAAGCGACGGCAGTGCCTTCCTGCGCGGAGTCAAAGGCGAGCCCGTTGATCAGCGCGAGATGCTGAAAGCGCCTCAGCGCATCCTCAGCGCACAAACTGAAGGCGCCTCTCACCGCACCCAGGAAAGTGTCGCAGATCGGCAGGCCCTCCTCCACGAGCTGTCCCAGCAGAGTGTCGGCGATTTGCTTGCACATGTAAAACAAGCCGGTTCCCGGATCGGCAGTGATTGTTTGGTGCCGATGCTCATAATGGGAGCCGCCGTCCACCTGGCAGATTTCCCGCGGATCAGCCTGGCGAAACGCTTCACAGAGGATCCCGATTTCCAAACCCCACCCCGCGCTGAATGGAAGCGCCGCGGCCAGATCGAACCGGAGCGCGCACTCGCCCGCCAGCGGATAGCGAAAGCTTGAGAGAAAACCGACCAGCGGCTGATGGCCGGACACACGGACGATCGCCTGCAGGAGCGGCGCGAGAAAAAGGCGGCTCGCGCGTCCATGCAGGCGATCGGTGATGCGCGAGTAATACATCTTGGCCAGAGCGTAGTTCAGCTCCGGGGCCACGCACGCGAAGCAGAGGCGCGCCAGCATTTCGCGCCGAAAGGTCGTGACGTCGCAGTCGAGGATCGCGACGAAGCGGCACCGCGCCTCCTGCGACAGCAGACCCAGCGCGGTCCAGACGTTCAGCCCCTTTCCCGGCCTGAAGTTTCCCCCAACGGCGGCGCGTGCGGAAATTGCGCGCTCCGAGTCATTCCATAGAATGCAGTGCTCCTGCGGCAAACGCGCAAAAGTCTTCCTCGCGTGCTGAACGCTTTGGTGGTCCAGACCATTCATGCTGATCACGATTTCGCGCAGGAATTTGACGCCTGTGAGTTCATCCAGCAGATGCTCGAGGGCGGGCTGCCCGAGCTCCGCCGCGTGACACGGCAGCACCAGGGCGATCGGCGTTTTGCGCGCCCATCTTTCCAGCTGGGATTCGATCTCCGCCGCGCCGTTTTCATTCAGGCGCTGCAGGGTGGTGATCGGCCCCTGCTGCGAGAAATCGCTCACGGCGCCTCGGGCGCGTCCGCTTCGTCCTCGTCTTCCTCTTCGATCTCGCGTTGCCATTTCCGCGAAATCCACGGACGAACGAATCCGTAAATGAGATACGCGATGAAAATCACCGCGGGCATCCACTCGTAGTTCATCGCGGTGAACACGATCAACCCGATGATGACGATGAAGCGCGGGATGGAGTTTTTCGTCCGCCAGTTCACCGCTTTAAAACTGGGATAGCGAAACCGGCTGAACATCATGAACGCGAGAAAGATCATGAGCGGCGGCAGGACAAAACGCGCGTAGCCAACCCGTGGATGTTCGCCCGCTTCCCACCACAGCATACAGAGCGTGAGCGAGGCAATCAGGCCGGCCGCGGCAGGAATCGGGAAGCCTTTGAACTCCTTGTCGCCGCCCGGAATGTTCGCCGCGGCGATGCAATTAAAGCGCGCGAGCCGAAGCGCTCCGCAGACGAGATAGAGGAACGCGATGAGCCAGCCGAAGCGATACGATTCCTGCAAAACGATACGGTAAATCAGTAACGCCGGCGCGACTCCGAAGGACACGATGTCGGCCAGCGAATCAAACTCGCGTCCAAACGGGCTTTCATTCCCGCCCATCCGCGCGACCCGGCCATCGAGCAGGTCAAAAATGCACGCGCCAAGAATGAACCAAATCGCCGTGTGATAGAGCTCGATCGGATCGCCGCCTTTTTCCTGCAGCAGCGCGCCTTCCACGATGCGCAGGGTCGCCGCGAAACCGCAGAACAGGTTCCCCGCCGTCATCAAGTTCGGCAGGAGATAGATTTTCGGGCTGCCGTCTTCCTTCATTTCAAGTGCGCGATCACGGTCTCGCCGCCTTTCACGCGATCGCCCACTTGCACCGTCACCGTGGCATCGAGCGGCAGATAAATCTCGGTGCGCGAACCAAAGCGGATCATCCCGAACCGCTCGCCCTTGGCCACCACATCGCCCACTTTCGACCAGCCCACGATCCGCCGCGCGATCGCGCCAGTGATCTGCCGGACAACGAGCGTGGTGCGTTCGTTTTGGAAAGCCCACGTCCAGTATTCATTCAGCGTCGTCGCGTCCACGTGGCGCGCGTCGAGAAACTTGCCGACTGTCCGCTCGGAATAAGTGACCTTTCCCTCGATCGGCGCGCGATTGGTGTGCACGTCGAAAACGGAAAGGAAGATGCCGACCCGCTTCATTGTCTGCTTCGTCACCAGCGGCTCCGCGATTTCCACACTGTCCGCCACGCGCCCGTCCGCTGCGGCGACCACCGCGGCCGGATCGGCCGGCACCGCGCGCTCCGGGTCGCGAAAAAAATAAAAGACGTAGAGAATGAAAATCACACCGAGCAGCCAGAGCCACGGAACGAGCAACGCGCTGACAATCGTCAGGATGATCACGACCGCAAAAATCCAGCGGGCTTCCTGCAAAGTCTGGAGGCGCATAGGGAAAACCATTGCTTCACGGAGGACGCGGCAGCGTCAAGTTTGTTCGCCGCGCGCGGCCGACTCAGCCGCGCAATTCGCGGTTGACCTGACACGGCAGCGCCTCGATATGTCTGCCGATGATTGCCGCTGAAACCACGATGCGCGAGCTGCTGGAGATCTTTCCGGGCGCGCAGCGGGCGCTTTTTAAAAAATACCACATCGGCGGGTGCTCGTCGTGCGGGTTCAAGCCCGACGAAACGCTCGCGCAGGTGTGCGAGCGCAACGAAAGGCTGCCGGTGGACGCGGTGATCGATCACCTCCAGGCCAGCCGCGAGGAGGATCTAAAGATGCAGATCGCGCCGACGCAACTCGCGGAGACGCTGCGCGCCGCGGGAGGTGTGAAGCTGGTGGATGTGCGGACCCGCGAGGAATTCGAGGCGGCCCGCATCGACGGGGCCGTGCTTTTCACCCAGGAGATGATGCAGGAGGCGCTGACGAGTTGGGATCGCGACGCGCTGACGATTTTTGTCTGTCATCACGGCGTTCGCAGCATGGACGCGGCGGCGTATTTCGCTGGTCACGGTTTTACCAATGTGAAAAGCCTGACGGGCGGCATTGACGCCTGGAGCACCGAAGTCGATGCGAGCGTGCCGCGGTATCACCTCGAATAGCTGCGCCAGCATTTTGAACCCATGAGCGACGAGACTCTCCAACAGCGCATCGAAAGCGCGATCCAAAATCCCAAGAACGTCGGTGAAATGCAGGGGGCTGACGCTGTGGGGACCGTCGGCAGCGCGGATTGCGGCGACATGCTGCGAATGTGGGTGAAATTCAAAGAGCAGGATGGCAGGCGGATCATTGATCGCGCCACCTTCCAGACTTTCGGATGCGAGACGGCGATCGCGGTAGCGAGTGTCGCGACGGAGTTGATCGCCGGGAAAACGGCGGACGAAGCGCTCGCGATGTCGGGCGCGGATTTGTCGGCGCCGCTCGGCGCGCTGCCGCCGATGAAGATTCATTGCGCGCAATTGGTGGAGGGGGCGCTGCGTTCGGCACTCGCTCCGGCGGAAGCGGCACTGCCGCTTGAGCAGGAACTCCAGTCCGCTCCGCAAGCCCCGAGCCTTTTCGAGCAATTTGGTGCGGCAGCGGAGAAGAAAGTAAAAGTCGTTTTGGATAGTTCGAATGTCGGCACAGAGTGAAGCGCAACGAATTCTCCCTGCTTTTCTGCTTTCCTGATCCATAGTTCCGCGATGCACGAGAACACCGAACGCACGCTCAACCGCGAAGTCGAAGCCATCCAGATTCCGGCGGGCGACAAGATGAAGCTGCCGGCAGGGATGACGGTTTTCATCACGCAATCGCTCGGTGGCAGCTACACCGTCGCGACCGAGTTTGGGCTGGTGCGCATCACGGCGGAAAACGCCGACGCGCTGGGAATCGAAGGAACCGAGGGCGGCGATCCGGTGCATGCAGGACCGGTGGATGAAGCGGCGGTCTGGAATCAGCTCAAAACCTGCTACGACCCGGAGATTCCGGTGAACATCGTTGATCTCGGTCTGGTTTATGACTGCACCGTCACGCCCCGCGAAAGCGCAGGGGCGGCTGTGAATGTGAAGATGACGCTGACGGCGCCCGGGTGCGGAATGGGTCCGGCGATTGCCGCCGAGGCGAAGAGCAAAATCGAAGCGCTGCCGGGCGTGGACGAAGCGGAAGTGGAGCTCGTCTGGGATCCGCCGTGGAATCAGGGAATGATCAGCGAAGTCGGCAAGATGCAGCTCGGGATGGTCTGAGCGGCTCCCGTTTATTCGCAGCGAAAAAAGCTCGGCTGGTGGAAAATGCCGCTGCGGTAATTTGCGACCGTGGCGAGCGCGAGCAGCGGGAAGTTGTTCCGATACATGTCGTATTTCAGATAGAACACCCTCGGAAATCCGGTGCCGGTCGTTTCGGGTTCGGTCCACGATCCGTCGCGGTTTTGCGTGTCCTGCAGGTAATTCACGCCGCGCTGGATCGCGCGCGATTCCACGTTGCCCGCAGCGCACAATCCCATGACGGCCCATGAAGTCTGCGATGCCGTGCTTGGACCTTTTCCTTTCAAGAGCGGATCGTCATAAGTCGCGCAGGTTTCGCCCCAGCCGCCATCTTCGTTCTGGCAGCTCTCGATCCACTCGACGGCGCGCACGACCCAGTCCTGCTTCATGTCCTCGCCGATCGCCCGCAGCCCACGCAGCACCTGCCACGTTCCGTAGATGTAATTGACGCCCCAGCGGCCATACCACGAGCCGTCGTCCTCCTGCGTCTCTTTTAAATACTGGATCGCCTGATCGACGCGCAGATCGGCGCGATCAAAGCCGATGTAGCCGAGCAGTTCGAGCGTCCGTCCGGTGAGATCGCTGCAGGTCGGATCGAGGATCGCGTTGTGATCGGCGAACGGCACATCCTCGAGCCACCGCTGGGTCACATCTTTGTCAAAAGCCGCCCATCCACCGTCGCGGCACTGAAAGCTCAGCAGCCAGTCGAGCGCACGGTTGAACATTGTGGCGTAACGCTCGGAATCCGTCGGCTTGATCAGCCTCACCGCCATCAGGATCATCGCAGTGTCGTCGGTATCGGGATAAAAAACGTTGTTGAACTCGAAGGCCCAGCCGCTCGCCTCATGATGCGGATTTTTCCGCCGCCAATCGCCGGGAACGCGCACTTCTTTTTCTTCGATCCACTTCAGGGCGGACTGCAGCGA
>JAXDQV010000021.1:0-7287 GCA_034667645.1 Chthoniobacter sp. | reverse complement strand
TGCCAGGTGTTCGTGTTGTTGTTGCTCTTCTCATTCGCATCAAAGCCGTGACCGCCCTTGAAATCACTCTGGAAGGTCTGGTCCACCTCCACTTTGATGGTGTCGATCGGCACGTCGCGGATATCCGGCTTCGGCTGCTTGAAATCGACCACCGGGCCGGCTGCCGCGAGGCAGGGCAAGGTGGCGATCAAGGCGAGGGCAGTCCTGCGGATGGATCCGGACGTTTTCATAAGCGCGGGAGGCTAGAGGCCACGCGGGATTTTGCAAAGCGGAATTTACCGTGGCGGAATTGCCCGCATCTTCCAATTGCTCCCGCTTTCGAAGCCGCCTAAATACGTCACTCCATGCAATCCTCTGTTCTTGAAGCCGAGCCGCCCCCTGTCTCGCAAATCCCGACGCGCGAGCAGATTCCCATCGCTGACACGTGGGACCTCACGGTGCTCTACCCAACACCCGGGAGCTGGGACGAGGATTTCACCCGGCTTCAGCTCGCCTATCCGCGCATCGAAGAATTCAAGAACCGCGTCGGTTCCTCGGCGAAATCCCTGCTCGAATGCCTGGAATTCGACAAGGAGCTAAGCCTGACCATTGAGCGGTTGAGCCACTACGCCAGTCTCAAAACCTCCGAGGACAGTTCGGATGCGGACCACCTCCGGCGCGAAGGCCAGTTGCAAAACCTGCTCACGAAAATCGCGGAGGCGAGCTCGTTCATCACGCCGGAAATCCAGGCGATCGACGACGCGGCCTTTGGCATGATGCTGGCCGACCCGGCGCTCGCGTCCTGGACGATCTCATTGAAAAAAATCCGCCGCCTGCGTCCGCACACCTTGAGCGAGCGGGAGGAGCGGCTGATTGCTCTCGGCGCGAGTGCGATCGGCGGCCATCACGAGACGTTTTCGCAGCTCACGAATGTGGACATGAAGTTCGGCGCCGTGCGCGACGACCGCGGCGAGGAGCGCCCGCTTTCGCAAAGCTCGTTTTCTTCGTTTCTGGTGAAACGCGATTCTGCGGTGCGGAAGCGCGCGTTTCTCCAGTTTTACTCCGAATTCAAGGACCACGAATTCACACTCGCCTCCGGCCTGGCGCATTCCGTCCGGGCGGATGTTTTCTATGCGCGGGCGCGAAATTATCCATCGGCGCGCGAGGCGGCGCTGTTCCGGGACGATGTCCCGGTCGCGGTCTACGACAATCTCATCGGGACGGTGCGTGCGAATCTCGAGCCGCTGCATCGCTACTACGACCTGCGGCGTCGTGTGCTCCAGCTCGATGAAATCCATCACTACGACACCTACGTTCCGATGGTCGGTGAGATTGAAACGAAGGTTTCGTTTAATGAAGCGACCGAAAAAGTCCTCGCGGCGCTCGCACCCCTCGGCGACGAATACGTGTGCGCGCTCGGCGAAGGGCTGCGTAACGCCCGCTGGTGCGACCGCTACGAAAGCAAAGGCAAACGCAGCGGCGCGTTTTCCTCCAGCTCCTACGGGAATCCGCCGTTCATCATGATGAATTACAAGCCTGACGTGTTTTCCGATGTTTACACCCTGGCGCACGAGGCCGGGCACTCGATGCACACGTGGTTTGCGCAGCGGGAGCAGAGTTTTCAGAATTACGACTACCCGATTTTTCTGGCCGAGGTCGCGAGCACGTTTAACGAGGAGCTGCTGACGCATCACCTGCTCGCGCAGACCGAAGATCCGAAAATGCGCGCCTATTTGATCAATCGGGAGATCGACGATATCCGCGGCACCGTTTACCGGCAGACGATGTTCGCGGAGTTCGAGAAGATCATTCACGAAATCGAGGAGCGCGGCGACGCGCTGACGCTCGAGGTTTTCTGCGCCGAGTATCACAAACTGCTCGCAGTTTATTTCGGCCCGAACTTCGCCCTCGATCCGCAGCTCGATCTCGAGTGCCTGCGCATCCCGCACTTTTACAGCGCCTTTTACGTTTATAAATATGCGACCGGCATGTCCGCCGCGGTCAGCCTTTCGCACAAGGTCCTCACGGGCACCAAGACCGACACGGAGGCGTATCTCGGCTTTTTGAAATCGGGCGGAACCAAATTCCCGCTGCCCACCTTGCGCGATGCCGGCGTGGACATGTCAGGCCCGGAACCGATCGAGCGAACGCTGAAGTTGTTTGGCGAGCGCGTGGCCGAGCTCGAGCAGCTCCTTGGTTGAGCCGCGAGAATTTTTCGGCAGATTTTCTTCATGGGAAAACCGACCAAAGTCCCCTGTCCGACCTGCGGACGAGAGGCGGAGTTTTTTGCCGAGCCGATTGGGCCTTTCTGCTCTGCCCGCTGCAAAATGGCTGATCTCGGGAAATGGCTGGCCGAGGATTACCGAATCAGCGAGCCGCTGAGCGCCGAGCATTTTTCCGAATACGAACAGCTCGAAGGCGAGCAGCTCGACAAGCCCGAAGACTAGACGGAAGCGGAAAACTTCGCCCGCAGCAGCGTTGCCAGTCTCTCTTCGACCGCGGCGTTCCCGATCCGGCCGATAACCTCATTCAGGAAGCCGAAGACGATCAGCTTTTGCGCGACCTGTTTCGTGAGGCCGCGCGAGAGCATGTAGAAAAGCTCTTCTTCATCGATCTGCCCGCTCGTCGCTCCGTGGGTGCAACGCACTTCATCGGCGAGGATTTCGAGACCCGGCATCGAGTTGGCCTCTGCCTCGTCGCTGAGCAAAAGATTGCGCACTTTTTGATACGCATCGGTTTTGTGCGCATTCGGCTCCACGCGGATGAGGCCGGCAAAGATTGTCCGCGCCTTGTCATCGAGGGAGTTCTTGTAAAGGAGATCGCTCGCCGTGTTTGGGCGTTGATGGTCCTGCAACGTCCGCTGATCGAATTCCTGATCGCGCTCGGCGACTGACACCGCGAGCATGTCGCTGCGCCCGCCTTCGCCCACGAGACGGCTGACGGACTCGGTCCTGGCGTAGCTCGCGCCGAGGTTGAGGTTCATGCTGATCGCGCTCGCGTCGCGGCCGACGACCGTTGAGTTGATTTGCAGCGCGAGCACTTCCCGACTCCAGTTCTGCACATTCACGTAGGTCAGTTGCGCGCCCTGCTCGAGGAACAGATCATTCACGCCGCACGAGAATCCCGGCGCGCCTGGGTCGGCCGATTCGAAATGGTCGATCAGCGTCACCTTCGAGTTTTCGCCGGCGATGATGAGCGTGTGAGGGAAAGTCGAAGTCCCGGAACCATGCAGCCAGTGGAAAACTTCGATCGGGAGCCGCACTTCCAGATTGCGCGGGATGTAAAGAAAGGTGCCGGATTTCACCCACGCCTTGTGCAGTGCCGCAAATTTTTGAGAACCGAGGACGACGTCCTGGGTCATGAAATGTTCCCGGAAAATCTCCGCGTGCTCCGTGATCGCTTTCTCTATCGGCTCGAAAATCACGCCGGCCTGCCGAAGGTCGTCGGACAACACTTCGCGTTGCAGTAAATGGTCGTTCGCGAAAATCATGCGTCCGGAGACCTCGGCAATTCCGACGGACCGTGCCCGCAGTTCGTCCGCCGCGGCCTCGGGCACCGACTGCGGATGCGTGTAGCCGGAAATATCGAGCGCCTTCACGCTCGCAAAGCGCCACGCTTCATCAGTGCGCGCAGGCATCGGCAAGTCCCGGAAACTTTCCCAGCCGTCGAACTGCAACTGCCGGAACCAATCGGCAAACGCGTGATTTTCCAACGCGTCAGGCCCGCTCATCACGATCAGCGCAGCTTCGTCGTTGTTGAGGCGATTGCGTTCTTCCATGGAAACGATGCCGGTGCTCATCGGAAACCTTTTCGGATCAGGAAAGACCGACCGCCGGAGAAATTTGCTCCCGCGTTTCCGCCTTCCCGATCCACGGCATCAGCCGACGGAACCTTCCATCTCGAGATCAATCAGCCGCTTCAACTCGACGCTGTATTCCATCGGAAACTGCCGCACGAGATCATTCACGAAACCGTTGACGCTCAGCGACATCGCCTGACCCTCGGTCAGCCCGCGCTGCATCATGTAAAAAATCTGCTCGGCGCTGACCTGGCTCACGCTCGCCTCGTGCTGCACCGCGTTGCCGGTGCCGCGGACGGTGATTGCCGGATACGTGTCCGTGCGGCTCGAAGAGTTGATGAGCAGCGCATCGCACTCCGTGTTGTTTTTGCAATTCTTCAAATGCTTCGGCACGTGCACGAGACCGCGATAGGTCGCGCGCCCTTTGCCGACCGAGATGCTTTTGGAAATGATGTTGCTCGTGGTCTCGTCGGCCGCGTGAATCATTTTCGCGCCGGTATCCTGATGCTGGCCATCGCCCGCAAGCGCGATGCTGAGCACTTCGCCGCGCGCTTTGCGGCCTTTCATCACGACGCCCGGATACTTCATCGTGAGTCGCGAACCGATGTTGCAGTCGATCCATTTGATCTCCGCTTCCTCGTGCGCCAGACCGCGCTTCGTCACGAGATTGAAAACATTCGAGCTCCAGTTTTGCACCGTCACGTATTGGATCTTCGCGCCCGGCATCGCGACCAGTTCCACGACCGCCGAATGCAGCGTCGCCGTGTTGAATTTCGGCGCGGTGCAGCCTTCCATATACATGAGCTCACTGCCTTCATCGGCGATGATCAGCGTCCGCTCGAACTGCCCGAAGTTCTCCGCGTTGATGCGAAAATACGCCTGCAACGGATGTTTTACTTTCACGCCCGGCGGCACGTAGATGAATGAGCCGCCGCTGAACACGGCGGAGTTGAGCGCGCTGAATTTGTTGTCCCCGGTGGGGATGACTTTCCCGAACCACTTCCGAAAAATCTCCGGGTGTTCCTTCAAGCCTTCCGTTGAGCCGACAAAAATCACGCCCTGTTCGCCGACGGCTTTTTTGATGTTGGAATAAACGGCCTCGCTGTCGAATTGCGCCTCGACGCCGGCCAAAAACCGCCGTTCCTGCTCCGGAATTCCGAGCCGCTCAAACGTGCGCTTCACGTCGTCTGGCACGTCATCCCACGAGGTCGAGGAGCGCTGTCCGGAACTCAGATAATAGCGGATTTTGTCGAAGTGGATGGCCTCCAGATCGCGGCTCGCCCAATGCGTCGGGAGCGGTTTGCTTTCAAAAACGTCGAGTGCTTTCAGGCGGAAATCACGCACCCAGTCGGGATCGCTCTTCACATCCGAGATGTAGTTGACCGTGTCGCGCGTGAGGCCCGTCCCGGCGTCGAATTTGTGCTGCTCCGGATAGGAAAAATCGCCGACGCTGCGGTCGATGTTGAGAGTTGCCGTTTCGCTCATATGGGTAATTCGTTTATCGTTTCCTACGCAGTCGCCGTTTCCGGCACCTCGTCCTTAATCCAGTCGTAGCCTTGTTCTTCGAGCTGAAAGGCGAGTTCCTTCCCGCCGCTGCGCTCGATCCGGCCGCGGATCATCACGTGGACAAAATCCGGCACAATGTAGTTCAGCAGCCGCTGGTAATGCGTGATCAGCAGCACGCCGAGCTTCGGCCCGCGCAAAGTGTTCACGCCATTTGCGACGATCTTCAGCGCGTCGATGTCGAGCCCGCTGTCGGTCTCATCGAGCACGGCATAACTCGGCTCCAGCATGGCCATCTGCAAAATCTCGTTCCGTTTTTTCTCGCCGCCAGAGAAGCCTTCGTTGACTGAGCGCGCCGTGAATTTCCGGTCCATCTCCAGCAGTTCCATTTTCTGGTAAAGCCTGGCGTAGTATTCGGTCGCATCCAGCTCCTCGCCTTCGCCCAGCCGTGCTTGCACCGCCGCGCGCAGGAAATTCGCATTGCTCACGCCCGGAATTTCCATCGGGTATTGGAACGCCATGAACATCCCGGCGCGCGCCCGCTGATCCGGCTCCATTTCGAGAATATTGACGCCGTCCATCAGCACCTCGCCGGACTCGACCGTGTAATCCGGATGCCCGCCCAGCACCTTCGCCAGCGTGCTTTTGCCCGAGCCGTTCGGGCCCATGATCGCGTGCACGGTGCCGCGCTCCACTTCGAGACTGAGGCCGCGGACGATTTCCTGCCCGGCGACGCTCGCGTGCAGGTCTTTGATGATCAGTGAATTCATTTGCTGGCGGGTTGACGTTTGATTTCTCGTTTGGCGCACGCCGGACAAAGTCCCCGGAAGGAGACGTCGTGCTGCGAGACGACTGCATCGGCGGGCAGCTCCCACGCCTGATCGAGTCGCGTCCGTTTTCGCAACGGCACATCGAAAACAGCGTTGCATTCATTGCAGAAAAAGTGGCCGTGCTGCTCGAGATTCGGGCAATAGCGCGAGGGCGCCCGGTCATGGTTGACGTGCTTGACTAGGCCGCATTCCGTCAGCGTCTCCAGGCAGTTGTAAACCGTCGCCAGCGAGATGGACGGCATCTTTTTCTGCACGCGCATGAAAACGTCCACCGCGGTCGGATGATCGCGCCGGGTCATCAGCGCATCGTAAACTTCGCGCCGCTGCGCCGTGAAACGGAACCCGCGTTGCGAGATCGTTTCGTCGTAGGTGCTTTGCAGTTTTTGCGGCATACGGTGGAACACCAACTATCCGCCGCCGCAAAGGCTTATCAAGAACAATTCTAAATAGGCCGCGCCTCGCCGGAGGCTCGCAGGTGGCGCCGCCGGCCCGCCATCGGGAAAAATCCAACGATCCACCTCCGGAGAAAAGGAGCTTGCCAATGCGGCACAATGCGGCAAAGTTTCCGGCTCTTTTGGAGAATTTTACGATCTAGGACCACCACGCATGCCTTCCACTGAATTGATGACAGAACTGCTCGAAGCCGGAGTTCACTTTGGCCACCAGACCAAGCGCTGGAACCCAAAGATGAAACCTTTCATCTTCGAGAAGCGCAATGGGATTTATATCGTGAATCTCGGCGAGACGGCGCGGCAGCTCGAGGAGGCCACCCAGTTTCTCACCGACGTCACCCGGCGCGGCGGCAAGGTCCTTTTCGTCGGCTGCAAAAAGCAGGCGCAGGAAGCGATCAAGGAAGCGGCCCTCGCCTGCGGACAATTTTACGTGAACCAGCGCTGGCTTGGCGGCACGCTCACGAACCTCAAGACGATCCGCAAGAGCATCGGCCGCTTGAAATACATCGAGACCCTCGAGAGCGCGCCGGAGTTTTCCAAGATGGGCAAGCAGGAGATCGCCGCCGTCAAACGCGAGGGCGCGAAGCTGTTGCGCAATCTCGAGGGCATTCGCGACATGGAGAAGCTGCCGGACGCGATCATCATTATCGACACGCCGCGCGAGGCGATCGCCGTCTCCGAGGCGAAGCGGCTCGGCATTCCCACCATTGCCATCGTTGATACC
>JAXDQV010000020.1:0-7877 GCA_034667645.1 Chthoniobacter sp. | reverse complement strand
CGCACACCACCAGCGGCGTCGGCACGACCAAGAACTGCACCGACTGTCACCTTTCCAGCCGAAATGACAACAATGCATGGATCACACAACTGCTCGGATTTGGCACCGGCACTGTAAACTTCTTCGGCCGCTATGCGTATGTGGCGGCTGGAAAGGAGGGTTATCGCGCGGTCATTTGGACTGAATCCGAGGAGCCGCAGGCAGTTATTGGAAGTCATTTACAGAAACTTGCCTACCCGGCCAACTACCTGGCACACCTGCTTACCGGCTCGGTGCTTAAAGAAGCCTACGAACACCATGGGGATGTGCAGGATTTGACGTTGCGCGGAGAGTATCTTTACACGGCGAACGGGGCCGACGGGTTTGAAGTTTTCGACGTGGCGAACATTGATCAGAAAGGCTTCTCGGAGCGGATGGTAAGTTCGCCGGTCTCGCCACTCGGGCAGCGCACTTACGTCAGGACTAAATTCGCCACTTCCGTCGCACTGCCGAGCACTCTTGCCATTGATCCGGCGCGCCAGCACTTACCGGCGAATGAGGAGCAACCAATTGATCCATTCTATGCCTATGCCTACGTGACCGATCTGCACGAAGGACTTGTGATCGTGAACGTGGCAACCCTGGTTGACGGCAATCCGGAAAACAACTTCCTGCGCAAGGACGCGGTTTTTAATCCCGGAGGCGTTCTGGATGGCGCGAGGTATGTGGCGGCGGCCGGACATCGGCTTTTTATCTGCGCGAGGAAGGGACTTTTCGTCGTGGATGTCACCGAGCCGACCAACCCAAGGCTGGTGGGACAACTGATGGACGGCTCGCTGCGAAACCCGCGGGCCGTCACGACCCAATTTCGCTATGCCTTTGTTACGGACGACGATGGCTTGAAGGTGTTGGACATCACTGATCCGTCGCGTCCCGACCCCTTGCCGCAGGCGACCGTGCGCCTTCGCGATGCCCAACGCCTGTATGTGGCGCGAACATATGCTTACGTGGCCAACGGCGCGGAAGGACTAGCCATCGTAGACATTGAAAATCCAACCAAGCCGCATCTATTTGAAATGTATAATGCGGAGGGAGCGCTCACGGATACACGAGCGGTGCAAATCGGCTCCGTCAATGCCTCGATGTTCGCGCTGGTTGCCGATGGACGCAACGGCTTGCGGGTCCTGCAACTCATCTCTCCCGACACCGTTCCAGGAGCCGCTGGATTTAGTCCGGCTCCGAACCCACAACTTATCGCGACTTATCCGATCAAAGGAGGCGAAGCGCTGGCCGTGTCGCGAGGATTGGACCGGGATCGGGTGGTAGATGAAACAGGAGGACAAACTGTCGTCTTTGGTCGGCGCGGCGCCAGACCATTCCATCTGAATGAGATGCAAGCCTTTCTGCGTCATCGGGAGGGAGGCGATCTTTTCCAAGTGGATGATGTGGTCATGAACGATGGCGCCTTGAGCACCCGGTCAGGAAAAATCCTGGAAGAGCCAGTTAATCTTTTGTTGCCAGAGATGCCGGAACCGTTGCTGCCGGGACCCGACGATTTCGGCACAATCCACGGCAGCGATTGACTTTGACCATGCGAAGGATTTGTTTCGGAATCGCCGCTTCGGTCGCCTTCGCCTGATCGGCAGCTTGCTTTACGCAAAGATGAAAACCCCCGCGTCCGTTCCTCTTTACGGCGCCACGCTTGTTCCGGCCTTGCAGCGGATTCAACGCGAGTTCGGTTATTTGAAAAAAGAAGCTCTGGAGCAGTTCTCGACGGAGAGCGGCGTTCCGCTCTATCGGCTGCAGGCGGTCGCTAGTTTCTTTCCCCACTTCCTCCTTTCTCCTCCCGAGAAAGTCACGCTGCGGGTTTGTCGAGACATGGCCTGCCACATGGCCGGCTCGGCAACAATTTTGCAAGACTTGCACTCACGGGCGGGTGACAACGTCAGCATCCAAGGTGTGTCCTGCCTCGGGCGATGTGATCGCGCACCAGCCGCTTGCCTCTCCACCGCTGCCGCGGAACACGAGCGCTACTACTTTAGTCGCTCCAGTGACGAACTTCGAACCATCGTGGAGGCTTGTCTCCATGACGCAGCGCCCGCTCCCGACCATGACCGCGATCAGGCTTACTCGCCCCACGATTCTGTCATCAATCCTTATGGCGCGAACTTATCGGATTACGCGGCGGTCAGAAAAGTGGCGGCAGCGAGAGACGCGGCGTTGGATTCGGCAGCCGAAGCCCTGGCGTTAAAAGAATGGGCTCGTGGCCGGATCGAGCAATTTCGCGCGGGCGCCATCGGTGATGTGCGCGCCGGCTTTTCCGATGATCCCGAGGTGATCAAAGCGGTGGAATGCTGGCGGACGGAAGAGGAGTGGGCCAAAGGCGCGGATCTTGGCGGCTGGTCCGACAACGTCCTGAAAGAGCTTGAGGACTCGGACCTCCGGGGAATGGGCGGAGCCGGGATTCCCGCGACTCAGAAATGGCGGGATGTGAGGGACGCCGTCCGAACCGCCCGCAAACGCCACTCCGACGATCGCGCATTCATCGTCGTCAACGGCGACGAAAGTGAGCCCGGCACGTTCAAGGATCGCGAGCTTCTCCTCCGCTATCCGCACCTCGTGGTCGAGGGAGTAATCCTGGCCGGGCTGCTTACCGAAGCGACCCAGGGTTTTATCTACATCCGCCACGAATATGTGCAACAGATCGAAGCGTGCCGCGAGGAAATCCGACGTGCCGAGCAAATGGGATTTTGCGGTGAAAACGCGCCGGAACTTGGACGCTCTTTTTCGATCTCGGTCTTTGTCAGTCCGGGCGGCTACATTTGTGGCGAACAGAGCGCGTTGATCGAAGCCATGTCTGACCGGCGTGGCGAACCGCGAAACATGCCGCCGAAGCTGGAAACCAATGGCCTCGAAGACTTGCCGACGCTGGTTAGTAACGTCGAGACGTTTGCGTGGGTCCCGTATATCTGCACTTATGGCGGAAAGAGCTACGCGGATTTGGGAGTGAATGGTTGGAAGGGAAGGCGCCTGTTCTCCGTCTCCGGCGACGTGAATCGGCCTGGAGTTTACGAAGTCCCGATGGGACTCACCTTGCGGGAACTTGTTTATGGAGAGCAATATTGCCGAGGGATTTCTGGCGGCCGCAAGCTCAAGGCCTTTGCTCCTTCCGGTCCCTCGGGCGGCTTTCTCCCCGCGCGACTCACTGCCGGCTCCGGTCTCCCTCGGGATCACGTGAACAACAAGACCTGGCAGGCGCTCGCGGCGCGCCGCGGATTTGATCCGGCGGCCACTGAGCTGGACATTCTCGATCTCGAGCTCGAGTTGAATTTGTTCCGCGCACTGAGCCCGACGCAGGCCTTGGGCGCCGGATTGGTTATTTACGCGGAAGGTCGTGACATGGCGGAGCAGGCTCTGAACTCCCTCGAGTTTTTCCGGAATGAGTCGTGTGGCAAATGCGTGCCTTGCCGGTTGGGTTCGCAGAAGCTGGTTTCTCTTGGCACCCACCTATTGGACGGCGCCATAGGTTCCACTCGTTGGAAGGATGAGCTTCTGCCGCTGGTCAAAGAAATCGGCAAGGCGATCGAGCTGACGTCCATCTGCGGTTTGGGTCGTTCGGTGCCGGTGCCGCTGAGAACCGTCGTGAATTACTTCGACGACGATGTCTCCCGGCACCTTGCCGGCAGCGATCGCGGGAAAGGCTAGTGATGCCAGTAACACCCGATCCCGTAGCCCGGCCCTTCATCCGCGATGATGACGAAGGGTTGTTCAGCCGCGACATCAATGGACAGCTCGTTCGCCTCGATGCGCCGACCGAGTCTGACTACGAAAAAAGGGTCACTCTTCAGATCGACGGTCAGCCCATCACCGTCCCGCTGGCTGAACCTTTGAAAGACGCGAACGGGAATATCGTGACGGACGCGGAAGGACGCAGCAAGCCGCGCTACACCACGATCTACGACGCCGCACGCTCGCTTTACGTGAAGCAACCGGGGGATGAAATCAAGATACCGATCCCGACCTTGTGCCATCTCCCGCACATGTCGCCCGTCGCCGTGTGCCGCCTTTGTGTCGTCCAGATCTACGGTCAAAAACGGGGCAGACGCGCGGCCGAGCGAAAGCTGCTCCCGGCGTGTCAGCACCAGGTGAAAGAAGGAATGGAAGTTTTTACGATGGAGGCGCCGGGACCAGACGGCGAGCGGGTCCGGCAGGCCGTGGGCGTGGTGACGGAGTTGTTGGCGGCGGATCATCTCAAGCCTGCTCCCCCTCCAGCGCCGACGGAGGAGTTGTCGCACTTTAATGAGCTGGGGCGAATGACCGAGCGCTGCGCTGTGTCCGCCTCCCGCCTGAAGTTGGACGTTCTTTCCGACGCGCCCCCCGCGCCAGCCCCGAAGGTCGGCCGGCGGCCGCTCGATCTGTCGTCGCCGGTTTTCATCGTGGACCACAGCGCGTGCATTTTGTGCGACCGATGCGTGCGCGCGTGCGACGACGTGATGGAGAATCATGTGATCGGTCGCACCGGCAAAGGCGTGACCGCGGGCATCAGCTTCGATCTGAACCAGCCGATGGGAGAATCCACCTGCGTCCAGTGCGGCGAGTGCATGGTTTCCTGCCCGACCAGCGCCATCACCTTCAAGCCCGTCGCGCGGCTCAAGGCCATCGCTCACGGACGTTCAGCCGAGGTCTTGTCAGCGAGAGAATTGATCGCCGATCCTTTGTTTGCCGGCGTTCCACCCAAGTTCCTCCTCTGGCAACAGGGACTGGTCATCCGCCGCCGGACCAAAAAGGGGCAGGTGCTGTGCAGCCAGGGAGAGGCCGGCAACACTGCTTTTATCATAAAAAGTGGAAAGGTCGCCGCGACGGTCTTCTCCATGTTGCCGCCAAAGAAGGAGTTCCTCGGCGGGCTGCTTTCACCTTTTGCAAACAAGCCGCTGTTTCGGGTCGAGCTGACTCCCGCCGACATCATCGTGGGCGAGATGGCCTGCCTGAGCGGTTCTCCGCGTTCCGCCGATGTCGTCGCCTTGGAAAAGGGGGAGGTCTGGGAAGTGCGGCGCAATGTTCTAGACCGCCTGATGCGGCTGCCCAGCCAGCGCAGGAAGTTCGAGACGGCTTACCGCGAACGTTCGCTAGATCTCGCCCTGGAATGCTCGGAACTTTTTCAAGGCATCGAAAGGAGCGAGTATCGGCGCATCGTCAACTACCTGCGACAACGCATTAGCTTTGTGCGCGTTGGCCCCGGCCAGGTGCTGTTCCGGCAGGGGGACCGCGTGAACGATCTTTACCTGGTGCGGCTCGGTCATGTGCGGATCGGGATCCAGCGCTACGGGAGCGAGGCCAAAGTTTTGTCGCGTGGTCCCGGCACCGTTCTTGGCGAGATCGGACTTTTGGCGTTCTCGCACGACGACGCTCTCAAGAGCGTGGACGAGGCGGATGCGGCGATCCAGGCCGCCCTTGACCGCGCGGGGGCCAACGTCAGCGACGCCATTCCGGCCGGCGTCCGGTCGGCCACCTGCTCTGCGCTGGGGCAACTGGAACTGGCACGCGTGAGCCGGGCCGATTTCCTTCCGATGTTGCGCCAGTTTCCCATCCTTCGCCGACGGCTGGTCGAACAATCGCTGGCCCGCCTGCGCAGTGATGAAACAACCAACCCGTTGCTCCGCCAATACGTGGATCAGGGGCTCTACGAGGGCCGCAGCCTGCTCGTGCTCGACCTCGATCTCTGCACCCGCTGCGACGAATGCACCCGCGGCTGCGTGCAGCAGCATGGCACCGAGTCGCATGGCGTGCCGGTTACCCGGTTGCTCCGGGATGGACTGCGCTTTGAAAACTTCCTCATCGGCACCGCCTGCCGCTCCTGCGCCGATCCCCATTGCATGGTGGGCTGCCCGGTGGATTCCATTCATCGCGGCAAGCATCTGCAGATCGTCATCGAGGACCACTGCATCGGCTGCGGCCTCTGCGCCTCCAATTGCCCTTACGGAAATATTTTCATGATCCCCAATCAGCAGCGCCGCATCCAGGCGCCTGATCCGGAACGCCAGGGCCGGACCGTGAAAATTGCGCAACCGAAGGCCGCCACCTGCGACCTCTGCGACGCTCACGGCCACCTCTCGGCGCCCCAACCGCGTTGCGTTTCCTCCTGCCCGCACGAGGCCGCCTCCCGCATGACCGGCGAGGAATTGCTGCAGCGGGCCATGAAAAAAGCAGGCAGGCGACGCTGAAGACGGCGGTTATACCGGGGCTAGGAAATCCTTCTGGAAATCCTCGATTTTCTAGGAATCACGGCCATCGCTTCCGAAACCTAGAAAACCTCGTTGACTTCATAAGAGCACGGTGTAGCCTGCGCCGCCCCCGATTTCCTGCCACTGTAGGAAAACACCCGCATCATGAATTTGATTCACCTGAGTCCGATTTTCGCCCCGTTCTGGGCATTCTCCTCCAAAAATTATCTCGTTTTTCATCGCTTCGTTGGAGAAAAGAGCGCAGCTTTTTCAACCTGTTGTGCAGAAGCGGAGGTTTCTGCGGAGTTTCAATTAGGTTACTCTCGATTTTTTCGAAGACTATCCCCCAAGGCGTAACAAGGCAGCTCAGGAAGGTTCCCCAACTTTCAATCCCCCCAATAAAATGAATATCCTCAATATGTCTGCCAAGGTTGGCGTGTGCACTGCTCGCCACCTCCGGACTTCGTTCATCCTCGCTGGCTCTATCGCCGCGCTGTTTGCCGGGCAGTCCGCACAGGCGACGGCTTATAACTGGATTGGCGCGACCGATGCCACTTGGGATTCAGGCTGGACTGGAAACAACGTGCCCACCACTGCGGATGATTTGACGATTCTCGGCCCTCTTAACTCAGCCGGCGCTCTGAACATCGATGTCGCTGCCAACGCTTTTGCCAAGACCATCGCTTTCACAGACACGGCTGCCGTTACTTTGACCAATGCCAACAGCGGGTCCGATAAGACATTGACTCTTCAAAGCGGGCTGACCACTGGGGCAGGTGCCGTGACCATCGGTTCTGTCACGGCGAATCAGGGAGTCCTCATCGCCTTGGGGGCCAACCAGACATGGAGCATCGGTGCGGGTGGCTTGACGGCCAATAATCAAATCAGCGGTGCTTTCACTCTTACCAAGACGGGTGCCGGAACACTGACGCTATCTGGTGCGAACACCTACAACGGCGCGACCACCATTCAGCGCGGCACGATAACCCTGAGCGGCGCGAACGGCGCGATAGCCAGCAGCAGCGGCATCACTCTTAATGGTCGCGGCACGCTTACTCTTAATAACACGTCTGCGGCAAACAACGGGGACCGCATCGCAGGCACGTTTGCCAGCGCCGCAGGCGGGGGCACACTCAATTTTAATAACGATGGCGCCGCCGCTACCAATTACAGCGAGTCAGTCGGAGCGGTTACAACTGGAGCCGGCACGCTGAACATCAACACCAGCCAGGCTGCAGCCGATGGCACTTCGATTCTTACTTTGGCGTCGCTGGCGCGCAGCGCGGGAGGTATTGTTAGCTTGACCGGAAGCGGTTTGGGTGTGAATGATCGAAATCGCATCTCAGTCACTACGGCGGCAACCTTGAGTAATGGCATCCTGCCCTACGTCGTTATTATTGATCCTAGTGCCGCGGGGACTGGGGTGGTGAACTTTGCCACGCATTCCGGGGCGGGGGCGGCGCTGACGAAGTATTCGAGCTACACAACTGGAGACCAATCGACTTGGACAGGTGCTACGATTAACGCCCGCCCCAGCGCTTCAACTACTCTGTCAGCAAATGGAACTGTCAATTCCCTCGTGCTCGATAGTGGTGTTAATATTACCGGAAACGCCTCCACTAACTTCAACATAAACATCGGGGCAAACGGGATCGGAACCGTCCTGCAAACGTCTGG
>JAXDQV010000019.1:0-6183 GCA_034667645.1 Chthoniobacter sp. | reverse complement strand
GCTTTGATAGACAGTGCTCCACGACGCGCCGCCATTGGTGGAGAGCGCTACTTTGATCACCGGAAGTCCGCTGACCACGGCATCGTAGGCGATGAAGACGCGGTTGGCGTTGGTGGGATCGATGGCGATGGAGAGATCGGAGCCAAGGCGCTCCTGGCCGATGCTGCCCTGCGGAAAAACCTGCGCAGTCGCCACCACGACGCCGACGCCATCGCCGCCCAGGTCGCGGAAGTTGTTGCGCCCGCTGTTCGTGTCTTTCACGACGACGACGTCGCCGCGTTCGTCGCCGTTATTGACCGCTGCATCAAAGCGCTGGAAGACGGCGTAAACGACACTCCCTCGCGCCGCGACTCGCACGGGGGCACCATCGGAGAAATCGCCCGGGGTCACGCGCTCGATCACGACGTTGCGCCAGGTTCGGCCGTGATTGAGAGAAAAGCGAATGCTGGCGGTGCGGGAGGGACGGCTGAGGTCGTTGAAGCCGACGAAGATGTGGTCGTCATCGGCGCCGAGATTGGCAAAGACCCACGGCTGATCGGGACCGCCGAAACCGGGTGAATAAAAGCTGGGATACATCGGCAGAAACGGACGGCGCGCTGCGATGTTGCTGGCTTTCTGCACGATCAAGGTGTTGCCGGAAATGGACAGCTTCGCGAGATACGGCTTGCCGCTGTCGCTCCACGAAACCGTGGAATCGCTGGTGGCGATGCGCTGATACCGGCTCCAAGAGCTGCCGCCGGTCTCGGTGAAGAAAATGGGGTTCGAGCGCGACGTCTCACCAAACGCGGTGATGAAGATCTGGTTCGGATTGAGCGGGTTCACGGCGATATTCGGTTCGCTGTTTTGCTCCGATTCTCCGCTTTGAGCGGATGGGATGACGTCCACGACCGTAACTTGCGCTGAGACCGCAAAGCCCCATGAACAAAGGATGGGAAGGAAAAGGCGGCGCATGATCATTGGCTGATGTTCTGGTTTTGTTGACGTTTTAAAAACTCATCGGCGAGCGCGCGATAGGCCATTGCGCCGGTCCCGTTCGGATCGTATTCGATAATCGGTTTCCCAAAGCTCGGCGCCTCCCCGAGCCGAATCGTGCGCGGGATCACGGTGTCGAAAACCGTCGCCTCGAAATGTTTGCGCACTTCCTCTACGACCTGCTGCGAGAGGTTGGTGCGCGCAAACATCGTCATCACGATGCCGCCCAGCGCGAGCCCCGGATTCGCGCCGCTCGCTTTGATTTGCTCGATCACCTGCACGATTTTCGAAAGCCCCTCGAGCGCGAAGTATTCGCACTGGATCGGCACGAGCAGTTCGTCGGCGGCGGCGAGCGCGTTGGTCATCAGGATTCCGAGCGAAGGAGGGCAATCGAGCAGCACAAACGCGAAGGGACAATCAGCGGCGAGGGGAGCCAGCGCCGAGCGCAACCGGGTGAGGTGACGTTCGCCGCGAGCCACCTCGATTTCTGCGCCGGCCAGGTCGAGATCGGCGGGAATGATGAACAGATTCTCGAAGCGCGTCGGGACGACTTGCTCGACAATGGACTTATGCTCCAGCAACGGACCGTAAATACTGTGACCGCCGAGTCCCTCGATGCCCAAAGCGCTGGTGGCATTTGCCTGCGGGTCGAGATCGATGAGTAAAACCGGTTGTCCAAGCGCCGCGAGACACGCGGCCAGATTCACGGCGGTTGTCGTTTTACCGACGCCGCCTTTCTGGTTTGCCACCGCGATGGTCTTCATTTTCGGAAAAGTCTCGCAACGTAGCCATTCCGCGATTTTTGTCCACGCATGAGCGCCGTCGAGCTGAGTGAGAAACTCCTGATGGAAGCGGGCGGATGGCAGGCGATGAAAGAAGCGCGGGCGCTCTGCGCCGCAGGCCGCGTGACCAGCGCCGAATATGTGCCGCCGTTGCTCAAGGGCGTGGTGCGCGACGCGGGAACCGAATTTCGCGCCGGGTTTAAAATCGAGAGCCGGAGCAAATTGGAAAATGCGTGCAGTTGCCGCGTCTCGCGACAATGGGGAACGGTCTGCGCGCATTCTCTGGCAGTAGGCCTGGAAGTGCTGAAGCCGAAGCCGCCGGTCGTTCTCTCCCCAACCAAAGTAGTTCCGGTAGCGACCGCGCCGCGCTTCACCACTGCTGAAGTCGGCACCCGCGCGGTGCTGCACATTGTGCTCCCGCCGACGCTCGATTCGTCGTGGGAAAAGAACGCGATCACGGTCGGCGTGGAAGCGGAGCACGGCGGCCGTCGAGTGCTCGCACACACGTTGCCGCCGGATCAGGAATATCAGGTTTCAGATCAGGATCTGCGGCTCGCGGAGAACTTGCGCGGACTGAATTCCGGCGCGTTGCCGGGAATGCTGATCTTGACGCGGGACGAGTTTCTCGAGTTGGCGGAAACGGCGCGCGGTCACTCACGCGTAACGTTTGGGCGATCCGCTCCCGTGGATGTTGCAGCGCTCATCGCGAAGCTGAAGCCGGCCGAGGTGCCGCCACCACATTCTGTAGAAATTGAAGCGGCCAGGCCGGAGTTCTTGCTCGCGATCGAGGGATCGCTGAATCACTTGAGCGCGAGTCTTCGGGCTGCTTACGGCAGCCAAACCTTTCGCGCCGGCAGCCCCGAGAATCCCTCCGCTCATGCCGGCAAACCCGCACGAAATCTCCCCGCAGAAGGCGACGCGCTTGAGCGGTTGAGGCGAGCGGGATTTAGCGCACCAAGCGGAGATGGCCAGCTCACACTCAAGGGCGAAAACGCCATCGTGACCTTTTTCGCCCGCGACCTCCCGGGCCTGCAGCGCGAGTGGAAGGTTTCCATTGGCGCTCGTTTTAACAATGTGACCAAAAGCATCGAGCGCATCATTCCACGGATAGAAATTACGAGCTCCGGTGAAGATTGGTTTGACCTGAGTTTCCAGCTCGCAACGCCGGGTGGGCAGACATTCTCAGCGAGCGAGATCCAGCGGCTCCTGCAGATGGGACAAAATCATGTGCGCCTGAGGGATAATCGGCTGGCCGTCTTCGATTCCGGAATGCTCGACGAACTGCAGAATGTGCTTGTGGATTGCAACCCGCATCAGCGTTCGCCGGGCACATATCGCATCGACAAAATGCATGCCGGCTACCTGGACGCGGTGGTTGCAGATCGAGCGCAACTCGTCGCGCCGCCGACGTGGCAGACCTGGACGCGTGCGCAGCGGCAGATGGACAAGCCGGAACCCGTGCCTTTGGGAGACTTGGAAAACGTGCTGCGAAATTATCAAAAGGACGGCGTTTACTGGATGCATTTCCTGGCACGGAACGGACTTGGCGGAATTCTTGCCGACGAGATGGGTTTGGGGAAAACCGTGCAGGCACTGGCTTTCATCCGGATGGCCCGGACGCCCGCGCTCATCGTTTGTCCCTCCTCGCTTGTTTACAATTGGGAGCGCGAAGCCGCGCGTTTCGCCCCGGAGTTGCGCTGTCTTTCGATCGTGGGACCGGATCGGGCAGCGCTGTTTTTGCGGATTCAGGAGTCTGACTTGATCATCACCAGCTACGCGCTGCTGCGGCGGGACCTTGAGCAATACCGCCGCTCGGAATTCTCAACTGTCGTCCTGGATGAAGCGCAGCACATCAAGAACCCCGACACGCAAAACTTTCAAGCGGCGATGGGATTGCGAGCGCGCACGCGGTTTGTCCTCACGGGGACTCCCATGGAGAATTCCGTCCGGGACTTGTGGTCGATCATGGAGTTCCTCCTGCCGAATTACCTCGGGAAGCGAGCGGACTTTCGCGAGCGATACGAGCAACCAATCCAAGGCGGAGACCGGGCTGCCGGCGAACGCCTGACCCGCCGGATCCGGCCCTTTATGCTCCGGCGACTAAAGAAAACCGTCGCCACGGAATTGCCGGACAAACTGGAACAAGTGGCTTATTGCGAACTGACTGCAGAGCAGAGAGGCGTTTACGCAGAGCTACTCAATGAGTCTCGCAAGCAAATTAGCGACGCAACCGGCGAGACAAATGCCGGCCGCAAAAAACTGCTGATGTTGACGGCCCTTTTGCGACTGCGGCAGGCTTGCTGCGATCTTCGTCTCCTCAAAATGCCGGGGATCAAACAGCCGTCGGCGAAGCTGGAATTGCTCGACGAACTGCTTCGTGAAGCCATCGACGGCGGGCATCGTGTTCTCATTTTCAGCCAGTTCGTCACGATGCTTCAGCTCATTCGCGACCGGCTCATCGAATCCACTGTGCCATTTTGTTATCTCGATGGAGCAACAAAGAAGCGGGGCGAGGAAGTGGACCGTTTCCAGGCGAGTGACGAAATTCCGGTTTTCCTGATCAGCCTGAAAGCGGGCGGAACGGGCCTGAACCTTACGCGTGCGGACACCGTGATCCACTTCGACCCGTGGTGGAACCCGGCGGTCGAGGCGCAGGCCACCGATCGCGCTCACCGCATAGGGCAGCAAAGCGTCGTCACCTCCTACAAATTGATCACCAAGGGCACCGTAGAGGAAAAAATCCTCGCATTGCAGCGCAGGAAGCGTGAGCTGATTGACGCCACGGTGGAGAGCGAGGAGCCGATGATGTCCGGACTTGGAATGGATGAAATCGAAGCTCTTTTCGAATAATCCCGCACCCGATTGTTGAAATCGTTAACGCTCACGTTGGACGCGGTAACCCATTCTGCGTCGTCAACGGACTCATCCCAAATCACCAACTGCGAACAGGGCGAAAACAGCCAGCCTTCGAAATCCCATACCGAATCGGCACCAACACCCTGTGATTTTATATGACATACACTTCGAGGGTAGTCTAAGTCATGTTATCGCTAACTTACACTTACTCTCAAAGGATAAGTGTGCCTTAGTTCGAGGGTATATTCTACTTGACAAGGCTTATAGGTCTGCTATATTTATTGCAGAGTTACAATTTGCTCCGCCGTGGGCTGAGCGCGGCAGCGGAGTAATTGTAACTCTTTATTCGTGCAACCATGTATCAACCATTAGAATCGGCAACGGAGTATCAACTGAAAATGTTTTCGCATTGGCAGTTTTTTGCTACGTTGACTTGGGATTCACAACGAGAGGGAAGTGCCCGATTTCGCGAACGAGTTTTCGGCGATTGGATAGGCAACTTTGCCCGCGTTGTTTGCAAGGTCATGGTTCCCGACGAGCTGCCTTACGCGGTTCGCTGGGAGCACGGGGAGATTGGCGGGCGCCCTCATTGCCACGCTTTGATCGCCGGAGCGCCTCCTTCGGCGGTCAATCTATCGACCTGCTTTGCAAGCAAGAACTCATGGAAGTGGGGGATTGCGCAGGTTCGACTATACGAGCCGAAACGAAATGCGGCGGCGTATATGCAAAAGGGGCGGTTCAGCTTGGAGTGGTCGCAAGGAGCGAATGCTTACGAGTTGAAAAAGTTCAATGCACGGCAAGTCGATCTGCTTCATATCTCGCGGGGAGCGATGAAGCAGATGCTCTTGTCGCGCGGGGTTGCGGACGCGGGGATGCTCGCAACCAATCTAATCCTTCGCAGTTCGTAGCGAGAAGCAACGGCAATCGTCTCGAAGGATTGGCTACAGGGTTCCACGACCGCCCCGAAGGGGCGGGCGAGGTGCCTTGTAGGATTCCTTTGTCTTTATCCAGCGATTTTGAAAGCACTGAAGGGTCGCATGTAGCGGCTATGTTAGTAGGTGCCGAGATCGCTGGTAAGAAGCGGGGGCGGCGTAGTGCATCAAGGTCGCCGTCCTCGTTTTCCTCCTTTGCTCAGGTGTCATCTGAGCCTCTCGGGCGCTGTGTTGAACAGTGTAAAACAACCGTCGAGAGCGGGCACGGTCGATCTGTCAGTGTGGCCGTGTCCGTGGTGCAAAAAGCGTTGCGGCCGATTCTCAAAGCTCTTGACCTGATTCCGCCGGACATTCAGAACGAGGAAAACTGGCGCAACGTGCGCCGTCCACTCGTGAACTACCTCGAACGTCTTGAATGGCTGGAAACGCACGCGCATTGGGAGCATGCGGGCGGGTCTGCGGGGGTGGCAAGCGGAGCGCGCAGAGGCCGCACCGATCCCTCGGTGCGTCGTGGTATGCCGGGCAAAGGCGGGGGCGAGCCAAGGGGCGAGGCAGTCGCTCCTGCGACGGGTCGGAGTGCCTGTGTCGGCAAGCTGGACGTGGCAGCGGAGCACCCGGAAACCCTTTCGCCGGAATTTGAC
>JAXDQV010000018.1:0-6780 GCA_034667645.1 Chthoniobacter sp. | reverse complement strand
CGAGGTCAATTCGTCCGGGAAAAAGGGATTCCAGCGTGCCGAATTGTTCCGCGATGACCAGCGGGGCGTGGTTTGGCAGCATGATCCCGCCAGAGCCAACACGGATGCTGGAAGTCCTGCCGGCAACATGCGCAATGACCACGGAGGTGGCGGCGCTGGCGATGCCGACGATATTGTGATGCTCAGCGATCCAGTAACGGTGATAACCCCACTGTTCGGCATGCTGTGCGAGGTCGAGCGTATTGCGGAACGCCTCCGCCGCATCGCTGCCCGCGATGATCGGGGCGAGATCGAGAACGGAGTGGAGAATCATGATCAGAGGGATGCCGCGGCGCGCTAATCTTACGGCCCGTGATGCCGGAGTCTTTGTGATATTCCTGGAAGACTATCACTAACTGCTCAGGATCGCATTTGCTGCGGCGAGCTTGAAGATGTTGCTCAATATGAGTTCGGCACGATTGGTTCTTCGCAACCTTTTCTGCTCGTCAGTGATGTCGTTTAAACACATATCGGCGCGAAAGCGATCGAAGTCCGTGGTTTGAAGGCGGAGGTTAACAGCGGATTCCGATAAAGCGGAAAAATTTCTCTCTTTGGCTTCATCAATCTTCATCACGAAAAACACCATGACTGCTTCGCAACTCCACGTCGGTTCGGACACTCCGCTGGGCGCCACGGTTCTCCCGGATGGCGCCGCCTTTCGCACTTGGGCGCCTGCAGCGCTGGAGGTTTACATTGCGCTGAAGCAGCCCGCCGGCACTGCCTCCACCGCCTTTGCAAAGAACCCGGGCGATCTGCTGGTAAAAGACAGGGACGGATATTGGGGCGGGTTCGTGCCGGGCCTGAAGGACGGTGATCTCTACCGATTTTACGTCGTGGGGGCCGGCAGCGAAGGCTTCAAGCGCGACCCGTATGCGCGCGAGCTGGAGATGAATGGCTACCCGGACTGCAACTGCATCGTGCGCGACCCCGGCACCTACGTCTGGCGCGATGCCGGCTTCCACGCGCCGGCATTTAGCGAACTCATCGTCTACCAATTTCATATCGGCGTTTTTTACGCCAAGGATGCGACGGGAAAAGACATCCGCCCGCACCGCGTGTGCAAGATTCTCGATGTGGTGGATCGCATCGAATATTGGGCGGACCTCGGGGTGAACGCAGTGATGCCGCTGCCGTTTCAGGAATACCAAGGCGAGAATAGCCTCGGCTACAACGGCACGGATCTGTTCTCGCCGGAAATGGATTACGCTGTCGCGCCGGGGGATCTCGCGCCGTATCTTGCGCGGGTAAACCGGCTGCTCGCGGCGAAAGGTTTTCCGGCCATGACGGCCGCGGAACTCACCGGGCAGATCAACCAGTTCAAGGCCTTTATCGACCTCTGCCACCTTCACGGCATCGCCGTCATCGCCGACGTCGTTTACAACCACGCCGGCGGCGGCTGGGACGAGCAAAGCATGTGGTTTTTCGACCGCCAGAAATACACCTCGGACAATGACAGCCTCTACTTCACGAGCGACGACCACGCGGGCGGGCGCGTCTTCGCGTTCTGGAAACAGGAGGTGCGCCAGTTTCTCATCGATAATGCAAAGATGCTGCTCACGGAATATCACCTCGATGGCCTGCGCTACGATCAGGTCACGGTGATCGATGAACACGGCGGCTGGTCTTTCTGCCAAGACCTCACGAACACGCTGCGCTTCGTAAAATCCAGCGCGGTGCAGATCGCAGAATACTGGGGCGCCGAGCGGTGGAAAGGCGTCGCACGACCCGGCGCAGGCATGGGCTTCGACGTCGGCTATAGCGATACCTTGCGCGACCAATGGCGCGCGGCCATCGGCGCGGTGGCGAGCATTGCCGGGCCACCCGTGGATTTGGACAAAGTGCGCGACGCTCTTTACCTCACTTATCGCGACGGCGCGCGCTGGACGGTTTTCCAGTGCATCGAAAACCACGATCTCATCGACGATAACCACACCGGCAACGACCGCCAGCCGCGCATCGCCTCACTCGCGGATCCGAGCAATTCCCGCTCATGGTATGCGCGCAGCCGTGCCAAAGTCGCGACCGGCCTGCTGCTTACCGCGCCCGGCGTGCCGATGATTTTCATGGGCCAGGAATTTCTGGAGGACAAACATTGGACCGATTGGCAGGGCAAACCCGAGTTGCTGATTTGGTGGGAAGGCCTTGAAGGTTTGGACAAGGCGATGGCTGATCAGCACCGCTTCACGCGCGACATCATGTGGCTGCGCCGCAACCAACCCGCGCTGCGCAGCGATGGGCTCAATGTCTTCCACGTCCATAATGGCAACCGCGTCATCGCCTTTCACCGCTGGGTGCCCGGTCTCGGCCGCGATGTCGTCATCGTTGCCAGCCTGAACGAGCACACGTTCTACCACTACGGTTACGAGCTCGGTTTCCCCGGCGGCGGGCATTGGCGCGAGGTCTTCAACAGCGACGTTTACGACAACTTCACGAATCCCAACGTGCAAGGAAACCCCGGCGGTATCGCCGCCAACGGCCCGCCCCGCGATGGCCTCCCCACCTCCGCCGGAATCACCCTGCCGGCCAACAGCATCCTCGTCTTCGCGCGAGACGTCGGAGATTTCTGAGGGATCGGGATCAGCCAAAATATTTCGGCTGAGATTGGCGGGCGGACTCGCAATTGATGACAAACATTAGAACGTCCGACCTGCCGAATCGTGAACTTTTCCTGAGATAAGGGCTTCTGCTGGCCGAGATGCAGTTGCTACGCCGGAGGCGGCTGACCCCTGCGCGATTTTTTCCAGCTCTCGGAACGCGATATTATTTTCCAGCGGGCCAGCCTCGCACTCGTAATGGCAGGCCTTTAATTGCTCCACGATCTCGGGAATCGTCATCCTCTGGTCCGGCGTGATCACGTCCAAAGAATCGTTCCCCTCATGCCGACCGGTTTGCCCTGTAGGAAAACACTTTGCCGGCTCGAACGCAGACTCGTTTTATTTCCGGCAGTGCCGTAAAAGCGGGCCGGTGAAAACGATTCTCTTGCTCCTGGCGACAAGCTGCCTTGCCTTGGCCGAAGAGATCACAACGATTGACGGCCGACGGACCTTCGATGACTCGACGGTTTCACGCACCGAGCCTGACGGCCTGGTCATCACCACCAGTGACGGGATCGTGAAGGTTCCATTTTCGAATCTCTCGAAGGAGGTCCAACGGCGCTACCATTTTGATGCCGCGGTGGCGGAGCAGTTTAAAAAGCGGCTCACATCAAGACGCGCATTAGTCAGTGGCTGGAGTCGAAGGGTCGCCACCGCAGCCTGACCGATCTGGAGAATGCGGATGCAACTTCATCTCCTTTCTCAAGATTGCCTGTCAGTCGGACCTCGCCAACGTCCAGCGTGGGCTCACTTACGATTATTTCCAACGCCGCCTTGCCGAGGAGCAGGAGGTGCGGAACGAAATGTCGAAGGCCTTCAGGGAAATCATCAACGCACTCCGGGAATGATGATGTCAGATGAGCACTCCTTTAACCTCACATTAGAATGAAATAGATGTACAAATAAAATTATGAAAAACGTCATCCTCTTAGGAATCGGCATTTTCTTGCTATCGATAGCTCAAGAAGGCGCGTTGGGGGCTGATTACCTAGGTGCAGACTCTGTGCTAAAACAAGTCGCGGAAAAGGCGGACGCAGCTGTGCCTGCTTTGAGCGAGGCGAATACCACGGCGAAACTAAAGCGAGATCTAAAGGAGTTCCGAGAGACGAATGCCAACCTCGCCCCGGAAGAAGCTGCGAAACGATGGCTGGAGCTTGCTGATCGCTTTGGAAGATTAACCCAGGAGCAGCTTGCGGAGAATTCGGACTCGGGAGAATCCGAAGAAGAAGACTTGAGTTTTCAAACCATTGTTTCTGCGCTTCCTCCGCCACAGGTATGGGAGGCGCTGGCCAAGGCATTGGAAGAGAGGCCACAGGAGGCGAACGCGGCCGGATTTCGGACGCTTTTGTTGCGCCTTACTGCGCATTGGCTCACTCGCGATAGCGCCGGGCAGGAAACAGATGTCGCGGCGATTGAGGCACTCTCGCAGAAGGTCAAGGACCCGATGCGGGAGTATATAAAACAATGCTCCTTGGCAGTGAAAACACTGCTGCTTCAAGGCTCGGATGACGGCGAAGCGATCTTAAAAAACCTGAATCACACGCTCGACCTATTCAAAGCGATGACGCCAAACCAATATTCCGGCATGGGGAGTCGGCCGCTGGAAGTGCCCGACCTCGTCTCCCTGGTCGGTGAAAAAAAAGCGTCCGTGTTCCTTCGTGCCGCATTGCGCACGGATCGCTTGCAAATTTCCATTACCGAGGGAGACGAGACTCGCAAGCTGGCGCGGAAGCTGGCCCTCGGCATGATCGCCGACTTGAAGGTTCCGCAATGGTCACTGGCGCAATCGCTGGACGCCACGGTTCTTTACGAAGCGATGGTAAAACGCTTCCCGCAAAATGACGAATCCAATGACCGATTTGGGTCCGGAGATCAACAAGAGACGGCTCAGATCTATTACTTGCTGGGTCTGTTGGCCTCGCATCGCACAAAGGACGCGGTTTCGGTCGCGTCGAAGCTCGGCACCAAAGCTGGTATTTCGCTGCCGAGTGAAGCACTCGCCGCGCTGGAACGTGCCGGATTGACGCTGGTTCTCACCGACTTTTTTCACGACCTGCTGGCCGCCAACCCCGATCTGCCGTTCTGGAGCGAATATGTCGAATTGGCCGCAAAGGCTGGCGGGACCGATAAGATGGTCGCGCTGGCGGAAGCTTCTGCCGCAAGGAAAGGACTGAGCGAAAAGCAGCGACGGGAAATTCAGAAATACCTTCGACAGGCTTACCTCGCCGCCGACAAAGTGGACGCAGGGATTGATCTCCTTCGGAAGGAAATTGCTTCGGCTGCTGCCGGCAAGCCAGACGATGAAGACGGAAACAATCCAGTGGATGATTCGGGTCTTCAATTGGCGCGACTCGGAGCGTTGCTCGCACGACCGGAGTTGATCGACGAGGGAATCCGGGCTGCGCACGCATCAATAAACTTAAATACCAGTCCTCGAAACCAGGATAGCCGCCGGAACGCACTCAATAACTTAGCTGAGGTCCTGCTTGAATTGGATCGTGGAACCGAGGCGGAAGCGGCTTTGACCGAGTCACTGGCGATCATCGTGCCGGAACAAGCCAACCGTCCGTCCAATCCTGCCTCCCGTCAGGCTTCCTTGATTCACCTCATGGCGTTGTATTATCGCGCGAACCGACCGGCCGACGTCATGGCCTTGCTCGATCACGCGCCGCAATGGGGCGCGAAAGACATGGCTGAGATTTACAAGGAAAACGTCACGATTAACCGGAACGAAGAATACGTCGGATACATCGCTGCGGCCTCCCTTGCCGCCGTGGGTCGAGAACCCGAGGCGCACAAGACCATCGATGCATTACTCGAGCAAGAAGGCGGATACGATCCCGCATATCAGCTGATGATCAAGCTTGAACCGGACGCGGCGAGTGCCCGCCTCGACGCACTTTTCGCTCGGGACAAATACGAGGAGCGCCCGCTTATTTGGAAGGCGAAGCTGCTTTTCGACGAAGGGAAATTCGAGGAAGCTGAGACAGTCGCAAAACAGGCGATCGCCATCGATCCCTCGGATGGCGAACAAGGGCCGGGACGGCGAATGCGCATTTACGCTGTGCTCGCCGATATCCGTGAAGCTCGCGGCGACGGCAAGGAAGCCACGTTCTTACGCGGGGTGGTCACGGCCATCCGGCATTCGGAGGATGCGGATCGCTTCTATCAAGCAGGTCTTATTTCTCGCGCAGTAAAGATGTATGAGGAAGCGTTGACCCACTTTTCCGATGCCTATTGCATCCAGTCCCGGCTCGCGCTGCGGCTGGTAGAACTGGGCGACATGGCTGGCGCGGAGGAGCATTATCGTCGTGCCTACGAGCTAATGCCCGATAGTTTCGGGCGAGTGGAAAGCCATTGTTTTGGATGCGAACGTGCCTTTGAGGGAGAACGCGCGCAAAGCATCGCGGAGAAGGTCTTCACCCAGCTTGCGGCCCAGCGGCCCGAAAAGCCGCAGGTGCATTATTTGCTGGGCTATCTCCGCAACGAGCAGGATCGCTATCGCGAGGCGCTCCCGGAATTTCGCCAGGCAGTGAAACTCGATCCCGAATATCTCAACGCATGGAAGCAGCTCGCTGAAGTGGGAAAAAAGGTAAGGCTGCCCGGTGCCGACCGCGACTTGATCCAGCTAAGTATGTTGAAACTCGACCCACTTGGTCGCCACACAAGTTTCGATGCTGAAAACATTACTGATTTGCGCGCGGCGTGGACTGCGCTCGAAGTGGCAGCAAAAGCGAAGGCGCCGCAGCCAAAGGAGCTTTACCCTTTGCCCGCCTCAACAGAGGCCTTGGCGAAAGTGGAAAAGGCTCACGCGCCCTCCCTCGGGAGACACACCCAATTTTTCAGGACCCACCGGCAACAAGACGATATCAGTCCCGGACATATGATTGCACAACACTCGTTCATCCAGGGGTTGAGCTCATTTTTTAGCTTCGGAGAAATGACTTTCTCCGAGTGAGAAATGATGATAGCCGAAATGCCAACCAACCGCTGCAGCGAACAGGTTCCGGGGTCACGGCGTCCGCTGAGATAACGCGCTCTCGCGATGGGAAGTTTCTTCGATCATGAGAGTTTTTTGTCGTGGGCGCCTGTTAATGAATATCCAAAAGATGGTGTGGCTCATTCTTTTGTTGATGTGGTGCGGTCT
>JAXDQV010000017.1:0-11031 GCA_034667645.1 Chthoniobacter sp. | reverse complement strand
GTCCGCTGCCGCGACGCCCGCCGGACCGGAGTTGGTGCGACTCGATGCCAGTCCCACTCCGGAGGAGGCGGTGCCAAGTCCGACACCGAGGGCGATGGCCATGACCACTCCGGCAGGCAGAGGCGTGGCGCAAAACAGCGCGCGCATTTATCCTACTCCGCCGACTGCCCGCGCGGTGCCGAGCCCGCCGCTGACGACTGCGATGATGACCAGCCCGCGGCCAGCCACTTCGCCGCAACGATCCATCGCTCCAGCCGCCGCCGCAACACCACCCGTCGCTCTGTCGCCGCAAGGAGTCCCCCTCACACCATTTTTGCAAGCCGCGCCCGCTCCAAACATGGCGCAGACCGGCGGCTCGTGGCGTGTGTATCCCGCAGGCCAGATGCCGCGCGGTCGTGTGGTTGAGCCCGACGAGGCGCCGCAACTCGCCGAGCGCGGTGTGGGCGGTGAGCGGATTTATCTGCGGGGACAATTCGTCGTGACCGCCTCCGGCGAGAGCCGCGTGGTGCTGCGTCCGCAGGGCGGCGCACCGGCATCGTCGCGGCCGGGCCAGACAGCCACACGTGTCATCGTCGAGTATCCTTCCGGTTCGCAGCCGCCCGTGGAAGGCGCGACGGTTTCACGCGACGAGACGCGCGCTTTTCAAGTGACGGATGTCCGCCGCGGCGCGGATGGGCAGGTGAATGTTTACGCGCGCGAAGTGACGTCGCCGCAATAAACGAGAGCACTCATTCGCCCGTTTAAATATCATTTTGACGCTGCGGGAGGCGAAACCTACCTTCGCCGCTCCCATGGAAGTTCCCAAAGTTTTAGTGGCCGATCCGGTCTCGGAAAGCGGCGTCAACGAATTGCGCGGTGCCGGCGAGCTCGACGTGACGGTGCAGACCGGTCTCAAGGAAGACGCTCTCCTTGAAATCATCCCGCAGTTCTCCGCGCTGGTGGTGCGCAGCCAGACGAAAGTCAACGCGCGCGTGATCGCCGCAGCGACAAATTTGAAAGTGATCGGACGCGCAGGCGTGGGGGTTGACAACGTGGATGTGGAGGCGGCGACAAAACGCGGGATCATCGTGATGAACACCCCGGGAGGGAACACGATCTCGACCGCCGAGCATGCGTTTTCGCTACTCGTCTCGCTGGCGCGCCACATTCCGCAGGCTCACGCGACGATGAAGGCCGGCAAATGGGACCGCAAAAGCTTCGAAGGCGTGGAGCTTTATGGCAAAACGCTGGCCGTGCTCGGGATGGGCCGCATCGGCACGGAGGTCGGCCGGCGCGCCATGGCCTTCGGGATGCGCGTCATTGCTTACGATCCCTATCTTTCCGCGACCCGCGCCCGCAGTTTGCAGGTGGAGCTGGCCGAGGAACTCGATGAAATCTGGCCGCGCGCAGATTTCATCACGCTCCACATGCCCGCCACGCCGGAAACGCATCACATGATCGACGCCGCGGCGATGGCGAAAATGAAACCGGGCGTGCGCATCGTGAATTGCGCCCGGGGCGGACTGATTGACGAAGGCGCTTTGCTCGATGCCTTGAAAAGCAAACAAGTCGCGGCGGCGGCGCTCGATGTTTACGAAAACGAGCCGCCGGGCGCGGAGTTCGAGCTGCGCGATTTGCCCAACATCGTTTTGACTCCGCATCTCGGCGCTTCCACTGCAGAGGCGCAGGAAAGCGTCGGCATTGAAATCGCGCAGGCGATTCGCGCGGCTCTGCTCGATGGTGAAATTCGCAATGCCGTCAACATGCCGAGCATTGACGCGAAGACGTTCGCCATCGTGAAACCGTATCTCGCGCTCGGCGACAAGCTCGGGCGGTTCGTCGCGCAGCTCGCGCCAAAACGCAACGACCGTCTCGTGATCACCTACGGTGGCAAAGCGAATGAACTGCCGACCGACGCAATTACGCGCGCGGTGCTGACCGGTTTCCTCAAAACCGCTGGCGGCGAGGAAGTGAATACCGTGAATGCGCGCTCGATGGCGGCCACGCTCGGGCTTGAGGTCGAGGAAATCAAATCGAGCGAGCAAACTGATTTTAACGAATGGCTGCACGTCGCCGCGTTCAGTGACGTTTGTAAAACATCCGTTGGCGGAACGTTCTTTGGTGCGCGCAACGAGCCGCGAATCGTGCGCGTGAACAGCCGTCTCGTGGAAGCCACGCCGAGCGGGGTGATTTTGCTGCTCGAAAATCGCGATCGTCCCGGCATCGTCGGTCTCGTCGGCACCATGATGGGCGATCACGGCGTGAACATTGCGGGCATGTCGCTGAGCCGCGACAAGACCGGGGGCATCGCGCTCACCGTGCTGAATCTCGACACCGCGCCGGAGCCGGAGCTCATCGAGAAACTGCTCGCAATCGAGGGCATTCAATCGGCGCGCGTGATCTCGTTGTAGTCGAGGCCGGTCGCTGCATGAAAATCACCTTCCAGAAAAGCGCCGCTGCAGCGGGCGAAGATTTGCTCGTGCGGTTTTTCACGAAATCCGAGCGGTCGCAGGTGGCGCGAGCGGTCTCGCCGACGGAATGGTCGGCAAGCGCAAACGCGGTGCTGCATTTGCACGATGCGAACCTGCTCTGTGTCGGACTGGGGGAAACAGCGACCGCGCACGCCATGCGTTCGGCGGCGGGAACGGCGGTCTCGTATGCGAAAAAAGTCGGCCGGACGCAGCTTGCGTTCGACCTCCTCGAGCGGAGGGAATTTGCCGAGCCGGCGGTCGAGGGCGCGATGCTCGCGGATTACCGCTTTGAGAAATTCAAGACCGAGAAAACGGCGGAAATGCAAACGCTGCGGCTAATCGTGCCAGATATCGCGGCGGCGAAGCGCGATGGTGCGCGCGGCGAGGCGATCGCCGACGTGACGAACTTTGCGCGGGACATCGGCAATCAGCCCGGCAACGTCCTTTTTCCCGAATCGCTCGCGGAGGAGGCCCGAAAGCTCGCCGTCCGCGAGAAGCTGCGCGTCACGATTTTCGACAAAAAAAAACTCCGCGCACGCAAGTTCGGCGGCATCCTCGCAGTGGGCGCGGGAAGCGAAAAGCCGCCGTGCCTCATCGTCCTCGAACATCGCGTCGGGCCGGCGTCGCAGCCGCCGATCGCGCTGGTCGGGAAAGCGATTACGTTCGACACCGGAGGTGTTTCCATCAAATCGGCCGCGAGCATGGAGGAGATGATTTTTGACAAGTGCGGCGGCATGGCGGTGCTCGGGGCGATGGCCGGCATCGCCCGGCTTGGGATCAAGCGCAACGTCGTGGGCGTGATCGCCTCCGCCGAAAACATGCCCGGGCCAGGCGCTTATCGTCCCGGCGACATCGTTACGACTTACGACGGAAAGCACGTGGAAATCGTGAACACGGATGCGGAAGGACGCGTCGTGCTGGCGGATGCAATCGCCTATGCGCGGAAGGATCTGCGCGCTGCGGCGATCATTGACCTCGCGACCCTGACCGGCGCGTGCGGTGTGGCGCTGGGAGACCATGCTGCCGGACTTTGGACGTCATCCGATGTGATGAAAAACGCGCTGCTTGACGCAGGGGAAAAGACCGGGGAGCGGATGTGGCCGATGCCGCTTTACGACGAATTTTTCGATCAAATCAAAAGCGATGTCGCTCTCGTGAAAAACTCAGCGGGCCGCCTAGGCGGCGCCTGCACGGCTGCCGCTTTTTTGAAAACCTTCGCCGAGGAGACGCCATGGGCGCACCTGGACATCGCGCACGTCGCGAACATCACTAAGGATCGCGCCGACCTTGCGCGCGGCGCGACCGGTTTTGGCGTGCGCACGCTGATCGAGCTGGTCGCGAGTTGGAAATAACGCTTACGGGATTCAGTCGAGCGCCGAGAGAAGATCAAGCAGCGAATTTGCCTCTCGATCGAGGCGGAAACAGCGCATCCGTGCTTCTTCGGCGCCCTGCCAGTCGTGGACGGGATCGTCGCCGACATGCATCGCTTCGCCCGGCGTCACGCCGAGCCGATCGAGAGCGAATTGAAAAATGAGAGGGTCGGGTTTGTCTGCACCGACTTCGCTGGAAATGATGACCGCTTGGAAGTCTGCAGCGATCCCCAGCTGATCGAGAATCGAATAAAGTCGCCGGTCAAAATTCGAGATGATCCCGAGCCGGTATTTGTCGCGCAGGGCCCCGAGCGTCGGAATCACGTCGGGATACAATTCCCAAACGCCGGGCATGGCGAAATGCGCGTAAAGTTCCTCGAATAAATCGGCGAATCCTTCTGCGGGATCAACGTCGCACCTTGCCAGGACATGGCGCACGAGTTCCCGCCAGGAGTTCTTGTCTTCGTCGGGTCTTGGGCCTGCGGATGCTGGTCGCAGCGGTCGCGATCTCCAGACGCTCCGAAACGCATTGGCGAGCTTTTCCTCCTCGATCTCAATCCCGTGCCGGGCGACCACGAGACGATAGTGATGCGCCACACCGAGCGGGATGTGGATCAGCGTCTCGCTCGCATCAAAGAAGATCGCGCGTCTCACTCGTGGGACAGGTTTCAGAGGGGAAGCTTGACGGAGGGAAGGCACATCCATATATTCTCTGACCTTCACCGGCGAAAACGCAAGTGGGCCTAAAACCCACTTTTTTTTGTCCCCGGTGCCAAGTCTTATGAACAGCGAATTTATAGCCATGTTGGATTACCTCGAGCGCGAGAAAGGCATCAAGCGCGAGATCCTCGTCGAGGCTGTGCAAACCGCGCTGCTGACCGCATCAAAAAAATCGGTCGGCGCGGCCAACGATCTGCGGATCGAAATCGACTCCAAGACGGGCGAAATCAAGGCCGTGGCGAAGCTGAAGGCGGTCGAGTGGGTAAAAAACGAATACGACGAGATCGCTCTCGCCAAGGCGCAAAAGATCAAACCCGACGTGCAGGTGGGCGAGTTCGTGGACGTCGAAGTCACGCCGGGAAATTTTGGCCGCATCGCGGCGCAGACTGCAAAACAGGCGATGATGCAGCGCATTCGCCAGGCAGAAAAGGAGATGATTTACGACGAGTTCAAGGATCGGGCGGGCGAGATTGTGTCCGGGACCGTCCGGCGCTTCGAGCGCTCCGACGTGATCGTCGATCTCGGGAAGTTCGAGGCGACCATGCCCTCGCGCGAGCGCGTGCAGACCGAAGACTACAACATCGGGGACCGGCTCCGCGCCTACGTGCTTGCGGTGGAAAATGGTCCGCGCGGGCCGGAAATCATCCTTTCACGCTCGCATCCAAACTTCGTCCGGCGCCTGTTCGAGGTCGAGGTCAGCGAAATTAACGATCGCACCGTCGAGATTCGCGGCATCGCCCGCGAAGCCGGTTTTCGGACGAAGATCGCGGTGCATAGTGACAACGACAAGGTGGATCCAGTCGGCGCGTGCGTCGGCATGCGCGGCGCACGGGTGAAGAATATCGTGCGCGAGCTGAATAACGAAAAAGTGGACATCATCCGCTGGAGCGCGGATCCGAAGGAATTTGTGATCGAGGCTTTAAAACCGGCTAAAATCAAAAGCGTCACACTCGATCCTGAAAAAAAGGCGGTGCAGATCAAGGTGGACGAAGATCAGCTTTCGCTGGCGATCGGCAAGCGCGGGCAAAACGCGCGTTTGACCTCCCGTCTCACCGGCTGGGACATCAACATCGAGAAGGACGAAACGGCGAAGGAGCGCTTCCAGCAGAACGTCAACGAAGCGGCAAACACCTTCTCCTCGGCTCTTGGAATTGACGAAGAAAGCGCGCGCAAGCTGATCAGCGAAGGCATGACGAACTTTGAAGTGATCATCGGCGCGGAGCCGCAGGACATCGCCGATATTCTCGGCGTGGATTTGGAAAAGGCATCTGCCATCCATCAGGCGGCGCAGGCAGAAAACGAAAAGACGGCTCCAATCCCCCAGGGTTGAGCCATGAAACCGCATCTATTTTCCCATGCCGACGAGAGCGACCCACCTAAAACCGATCACCAAAAAGGCTGAAGTCCCGGCCTCGAAATCCAGCCGATCCGCGAAGTCTGCCCCGGTCGCAGCTGAAAAAGCTGCCGTGGCCGAGCCAAAAATCCCGAAAGAAACCGTTTCGCTCATCGAGCCGAAACAGAAGACGGTGCGCAAAGCGCGCGCAGTCGGCGATGAGACAAAGTCGGGTGGCCTGCCGCCGATCTCGAAAATCAAACCGCCTGAGGCTGTCGCAACTCCGGTTCCCGCTCCAGCCGAGGCCCCGCAAGAAGTTGAGCCTGCTTCCACTGAGGCCGGTGAGGAACCGACGGATGAAAAAGTCATCCACATCAAGCCACCGATCATTATCAAGGATCTGGCGGCGCAGCTCGGATTGAAGGGTTTCCAAATCACAAAGGATTTGATGGAGCTGAACATTTTCGCAAATCCGGGCCAGTCGATTGAGCCGGATATCGCGGCGCTGGTTTGCAAAAAACACGGCTTTGTTTTCGAGCGGGAAAAACGCAAGGAAGGTGGCGGCGTTCACAAAACGGAAGTTCATGTCGAGGCCCCAAAGCCGCCGCCGGAGCCGAAGAAGGAAGAACTCAGCCTCCGCGCGCCGATCGTCACCTTCATGGGCCACGTCGATCACGGCAAAACCTCGCTGATGGATTACATTCGCAAGGCACGCGTCGCGGCCGGTGAAGCGGGCGGGATCACGCAGCACGTCGGCGCCTATAGCGTCGAGGCCGATGGACATCGCATCACTTTTCTCGACACGCCAGGTCATGAAGCCTTTACCGCGATGCGCGCGCGCGGCGCAAATGTCACGGATATCGTCGTGCTCGTCGTCGCCTCCGATGACGGGTTGATGCCGCAGACTCTGGAAGCGATCAGCCACGCCAAGGCCGCCAAGGTGCCGATCGTGGTTGCTTTGAATAAAATCGACCTTCCCGGCGCCAACGTGGATCGCGTCAAAGCGCAGTTGCAGGAAAAAGGACTCGTCCCGGAAGACTGGGGCGGAGAAATCATTTGCTGCCCGGTTTCCGCGACGAAGGGAACAGGCGTGGATGACCTGCTGAAGATGATTTTACTCCAGGCCGAGGTGCTGGAGCTCAAGGCGAGCCCGACGGCACTGCCACGCGGCACGGTGATTGAAGCGCAGGTCGAGCCCGGTCGCGGCCCCACGGCCACGGTCATCGTCCGCATGGGAACGTTGAAGATCGGGCAGTCGTTTATTTGTGGAAACTACTCGGGCAAGGTGAAATCACTCGTGGACGACAAGGGAACGAGCTTGAAAGAGGCTCCGCCTTCGACGCCGGTGCGGGTGCTCGGGTTTTCCGGTCTGCCGAACGCGGGCGACGAATTCCTCGTGATGGAAAACGAACGCGCGGCGAAAACGTTGAGCGAAGAGCGTCTCGCGGCGTTGCGTCAGGAAAAACTCAATCCGCCCGAGAGGCCGACACTGGAGAATCTTTTCGATAATCTCGCGGCGGATGCCCACAAATCGCTGGACATCATTTTGAAGGGCGACGTGCAGGGCTCGCTCGAAGCGGTCGTGCATTCGCTCAAGCAGATTCAAAGTAAAAAGATCGACTTGAATATCATCCACGCGGCCGTCGGGCCGGTCACCGAGTCCGACATCCTCCTCGCGAGCGCATCGGGCGCGGTGGTGATCGGATTCAATGTGAAAGTGGAAAACAGCGCGGCGAACGCAGCGAAGCGCGAAGGCGTCCAGATCAAGCTCTACTCGATTATCTACGAACTGATCGATCAGATCAAAGAAGCGATGGCGGGCCTGCTCGATCCGGAAACGCGCGAGACCACGATCGGCCACGCCGAAGTCAAAAAAGTATTCGAGTTGTCCCGCGGCCTCGTGGCCGGCAGCATTGTCACCGACGGGCGCATTTCCCGCTCCGCGCGGGCGCGGGTGCTGCGCGGGAAGCAGCCGATTTACGACGGCGGCATTGCGACGCTGCGCCGTTTCCAGGATGACGTGAAGGAAGTCCGCAGCGGCCTCGAATGCGGCATCAAGCTCGGCGATTTCACCGAATACGAGCCCGGTGACATCATCCAGTGTTACACGCTGGAAAAAGTCGCACAGAAGCTCTGATCGCACGCGGGACTGAGGGAGCGGGGCCCATCCAGCCGCCGCATCATCTTCTCGTTTTCATCCCATGAAACATCGTCTCGAACGCGTCTGCGAAGTCTTGAAAAGAGAGCTGAGCGAAACCATTCCGCGCCACGTTTCCTTTCCCGCAACACTGGTCACGGTGCAAGGCGTGGACGTGACGCCCGACCTCAAAAACGCGCACGTTTACGTCAGCGTGATCGGCTCGGAGGAAGAGCAAAAAAAAAGCGTCGGCAAGCTCAACGACAATCGCCAATTGCTGCAGCACGAACTGACCAAGCGCGTGGTTTTGAAATACACGCCACACCTGCATTTCCGCCTCGATGACTCCATCGCGCGCGGCGACCGGGTCATGGACATTTTAAACAAAATCGAGATTCCGCCGGATGAAGAATAATTGTTCGCGCGAGGAAATCGCGGCGGTGCTGCGCGACCACCAGCGCTTCGTCGTGATGAGTCATGTGCGTCCCGACGGCGATGCGCTCGGCTGCTCGATTGCGATGGCCTTGTGCCTTCGGGAACTGGGGAAGGATGTCACCGTGTGGAATCAGGACGGGATGCTGGAAAAATATGCCTTTCTCCCGTGCTCCGATTTAGTGACACAGCCTCCAGTCGAGGCAGCGGAATTCGAAGTCGCCATCGCGCTCGACACAGCGGCGGAAGATCGGATCGGGACCTGTCGGCAGGCTGTTAAACACGCGAAAACGTGGATCAACATCGACCATCACGTCTCAAATAATCACTACGGCGATCTCGCTTTCATCGACACTAGTGCGCCGGCGACGGGGCAGATCCTGCACGATTTCTTTCGCTCGCAAAATCTCCCGCTGACGAAGGAAATGGCCGAGAACCTTTTCGCGGCGATCTCAACCGACACAGGCTCATTTCAATATCCGAACACCACGGCGCGCACTTACGAGATCGGCGCTGAACTGATCGAGGCCGGCGTGAATGTCGGCCGAATTTCACAGCAATTATATGAGAGCTATCCGCGCCGGCGCGTGCAGCTTTTGCGCGAGCTGCTGAACGTCCTCAAGTTCACCTGTGACGATCGCGTGGCGAGCTTCGGTCTTTCGCTGGAAACTGCCGCCCGAATCGGGGCGCTCCCGGAGGATAATGAAGGACTGATCGACTACATTCGTGCGATTGACGGCGTCCTCGTGGCCGCATTTTTTGAAGAACTCCCCCAGGAGCGCGTGCGGATCAGCCTCCGCTCCAAAGATCCGTGTGCCGACGTGCAAAAAGTCTGTGCGCAATTCGGCGGCGGCGGTCACACGCTGGCGGCCGGCGCGCGGGCACGCGGCACTCTCGCCGAAGTGGAAGCCAAAGTTTTACAAAGTATCTGCCATGAGATCGGCCACTGAACTCGACGGAGTCCTGCTCGTGGACAAGGCGAAGGCAATGACGTCGCACGACGTGGTTGCTCTGGCGCGACGGCAGCTCGGTTTTAAAAAGATCGGCCACTGCGGCACGCTTGATCCGCTGGCAACTGGACTGCTCATACTCGTCATCGGACGCGGCACGAAGATCCAGGACCTGCTGATGAGTGAGGACAAGGAATACGTCGGCACGATGCGGCTCGGCAGCACGACCGCGAGTCAGGACGCGGATGGCGAGGTGGTTGAGACGAAGCCGGTGCCCGAGCTTTCGCGCGAACAAATCGAAGCGGCGTTTGCGAAATTCCAGGGCGATTTCTACCAAATGCCGCCCATGGTCTCCGCGATCAAAAAGGACGGTGTCGCTCTCTACAAGCTGGCCCGGCAGGGCAAGACGGTGGAACGCGAGCCGCGGTTTGTGCACGTGTTTGCGCATGAGATCAATGAGGTGCGGCTGCCGGATATTGATTTTCGTGTGGTCTGCTCGAAGGGTTTTTACGTGCGCACTTACGCACACGACATCGGCGCGGAACTCAGTTGCGGCGCGCATTTGCGGGAGCTTCGGCGGACCAAATCCGGCCGCTTCGATCTCGCGCGAGCGGTCACGGTGGAAGATTTGCGGATGAAACAACCGCACGAAATCCTCGATAAAATCCTGACGCTGCCGGAAGTCTCGAGGCTGCGCGGAGCGTGAACCCGGCTCCGGTTTTTCACGCCATCGCGGAGCTCGCCGGCGTCCCCGGCCCCATCTTTCTGGCGATTGGCGTTTTCGACGGCGTGCATCTCGGGCATCGTGCAGTGATTGAGCGGGCGCTCGCGGACGCGGCCCGTGAAAACGGACGGGCGATCGTTGTCACGTTTGATCCGCATCCCTCGCGCGTGCTGCGGCCCGACAAGGCCCCGCGCCTGCTCACCGCCACCCGGCACAAGCTCCAGCTCATCCGCGCACTCGGCGTTGATCATTTACTCGTCCTGCCATTCACGCGCGAGTTCGCCGCGACGCCGCCCCGCAAGTTTGTCACCGAGCTATTTGGCGCGTGTCATCGGCTGCGCGAGATTTGCGTCGGTCACGAGTGGTCCTTCGGCCATGACCGCGCGGGGAATTTGCAAATGCTCGCGCAGCTTGGCGACGAGCTCGGGTTTGACGAGGTCGGCGTTCCCGCGGTGCGCATTGATGGAAAAGTAGTAAGCAGCACGCTGATCCGCGCGGCGATTGAAGCGGGGGATTTTGAAACCGCACGCCGTTTTCTCGGCCGCGATTACACGGTGCTCGGCACCGTCGTGCGCGGCGATGGCCTGGGCCGCCAGCTCGGTTTTCCCACCGCGAACCTGAGCGCGCACAACGAGCAATTCCCCCCCGATGGCGTTTACGTAGTCGAAGCGAAGCTCGGCACGAGCGAACTGCCGGGTGTGGTGAACATTGGCGTTCGCCCAACCATCGCCGGAGCGACCGGAAACCGGACATTGGAGCTGCATCTGCTCGATTTTACCGAAGACATCTATGGAGAGGACGTGGAGATTTCGTTCAGCAGGTTCCTGCGGCCCGAGCACAAATTTGACGGGCTCGCCGAGCTCAAAGCGCAACTCGCGCAGGACGTGGCCGCCGCCAGATCATCGGCCCAGCATC
>JAXDQV010000016.1:0-4366 GCA_034667645.1 Chthoniobacter sp. | reverse complement strand
CAGACGATGATGGCTTCGCCGGAGATCAAGCGACTCGGTATTCCGAAATATGACTGGTGGAACGAGGCACTCCACGGAGTCGCGCGCAACGGCACTGCGACCGTGTTCCCACAGGCCATCGGGTTGGCGGCTACTTGGAACCCCGAACTGCATCGGCAAATCGCCGACGCAATCTCCACGGAAGCTCGCGCAAAGAACAACGAAACGATCAGCAAGACGGGAGGCGACACGCAGAGATATCAAGGCCTGACCATCTGGTCGCCTAACATTAACATCTTCCGCGATCCTCGCTGGGGACGCGGGCAGGAGACCTATGGGGAAGATCCTTATTTGACCAGCCGCTTTGGAGTGGCGTTCGTGCGTGGGTTGCAGGGAAGCGATCCGCATTATCTAAAGACGGTGGCGACCGTGAAGCACTTCGCAGTTCACAGCGGACCGGAACCATCAAGGCATAAGTTCGATGCGGTTGTTTCCGACCGGGATTTGCGCGAGACCTACCTTCCCGCCTTTGAAGCCGGCGTTCGTGAAGGCGGAGCGGCATCGCTGATGAGCGCCTACAACGCGGTTGATGGAATTCCCTCTCCGGCAAACGAGTTATTACTTAAAGCAATTCTTCGCGGCGAGTGGGGCTTCCAAGGAGCGGTTGTCGGCGACGTGGACAATGTTGCCGATATGTGGCGCAAGGGAGCGCATGAATATTCCAAGGACGCCGCGGAGGCCAGCGCGCTCGCCATCAAGACGGGCACCGACTTATGCAGCGGCAAGACGTATGAGGCGCTTCCAGAAGCATTGAAACGCGGCCTGGTCACCGAAGCTGACATTGATAACGCGTTGCGGCGGCTTTTCTATCTCCGCTTCAAGCTGGGCCAATTCGATCCGCCGGAACGGGTCAGTTACCGGAGCATCCCTGTTTCTGAAAACGACTCGCCTGCGCACGATAAGCTGGCCTTGGAAGCGGCGCGTCAAAGTCTCGTTCTATTAAAGAACGACGGAACACTGCCTTGGGATGCGAAGAAGCTGAAAACGGTCGCCGTTCTCGGTCCCACGGGCGATGAATCTTCTGTCTTGCTCGGGAATTATGCTGGGGAGCCGAGCCGGAAGATTACCTTGGTAAAAGGGATCAAGGCGAAACTGGAGCCTATGGGTGTCAAAGTGTTGGCCGAACCTGCAGTGCCGCTGGTGAAGGGGTTTCGTGTCAACGGCCGGCCTTTCGAGGAAGGAGTTCTTTTCACCGATGCCGATCGCAAACAAGCCGGCTTAAAAGGCGAGGTGTTTCAACACGAAAAACAGGATTCGAAAAAGCCGATTTTGGAAGGCACGCTGTCAGCAACGCGCACGGACACGCAGATTGACCTGCAATGGGATGAGGCGCAGCCGGCTGTCGGGATTCCCATCACCAAGGCGTCCGTCCGATGGACTGGAGTGCTTGTTCCACAAACTTCCGGCGAATATGTTCTCGGCGTCGTTGCGGAAGGAGCCGTAAGGCTTTTCCTGGATGACAAGCCGGTCATCGACTCCTGGCGAAAAGACCCTGAACGCCCTCTGAGCACAACGATCGATCTCAAAGCGGGGCAGACTTACAACGTGCGGCTGGAATATGTGCAGCTTACCCCCAAAGGCCGCATCCAATTTGGATGGATAGTTCCGGGCAAGGACGATGCCTTGGAACGAGCGATGGCGGTGGCGAAGCAAGCAGACCACATCGTGCTGACACTGGGATTAACACCCGATCTCGAAGGTGAGGAGATGAGCGTGAACGCCGAGGGCTTCAAGGGAGGTGATCGCACTTCCATTGAACTTCCGGCCACTCAGCGAACGTTACTGCAAGAAGTGTTGGCTTTGAAAAAGCCGACCGTCGTCGTCCTGACCGCAGGCAGCGCGCTGAGCTTTGACCCGGAGAAGGCGAATGCGGTGTTGCTCTGCTGGTATTACGGACAGCGTGGAGCCGACGCAGTTGCGGAGGCCTTGCTTGGCGAGACCAATCCTGCCGGACGTTTGCCCATTACCTTCTACCAATCCGAAACTGATTTGCCGGATTTCAGCGACTACTCGATGACGAACCGGACCTACCGCTATTTCAAAGGCAAGCCACTCTATGCTTTCGGTCACGGCCTGAGTTACTCCGTCTTCACTTATCAACAAGTTGTGTTGTCAGCGACTAACGCACGGCGCGCAGACACGATCACGGTTAAAGTCACCGTGAAAAACACCAACGACCGAGCGGGCGATGAGGTGGTGCAGGTCTATGCCAAGGCGCTGAATCCGCCTGTGCCGATGCCGCTTCGCCAGTTAGTGGGATTCCAGCGCGTGCCGTTGCAAGGCGGTGAAACCCGTGTTATCGAGATTCCCGTGGCGGTGGAAAGGCTGCGTCGATGGGACGACACGAAGAAGGCGTATACTGTGAACGCAGGCACTTACGAATTTAATATTGGCCCGGCCTCCGATCAACCGCTTCTCCAGGCAACGCTGGAGGTTTCTCCATGAAACGATCTCACACGGGTCGACCGCTATCGGAGTGTCCCGTTTTTTTTATGCGAATTTGTCATCCCTCGAAAATCCTCGCTCTCTTCCTCGCTGTCTCGGTGATTCCAATCGGAGCCTCCAGAAACATTCGGGCTTCGGCCTTGTCGCCGTTACCATTCAAGCCAGACATCGTCGTCGCGCAAGACAGCACCGGGGATTTCCAGAACGTGCAGGCGGCCATCGACTCAATCCCAAAGGGAAATACGGAACGCAAGGTTATCTACATCATGAATGGCACTTACAACGAACATATCCGGCTGGAGAATTCCTTTGTGACGCTCTTGGGCCAAGATCGGCCGAAAACCAGAATCGTTTGGGAAATCAACGACCTGCGCAAAGACCCCAATGCCAACGCCGATGGCAAAGGAATCGCCAGCTTCAACCTCCACAACGCCAATGACGTGGTTATTGAAAACCTCACCATCGACAATCTCGCCAAGCTCGGCGCCAAGCCGATCGTGGTGTTCAGCACCGGCGATGGGACCCGCATCGTTATTCAGAATGCCGACATCCTCGGACCTGGCGGAGACACCCTCTCCCTGTGGACCAATGGAATGTATTACCATCGCAACATCCATGTGACCGGCACCTATCATTTTGTCGGTCCTCGTGGCACCTGCTACATGGCCGATTCCCTTCTCGAGTGCCTGGCCTCCGTGAGCAATGCGCTCTTTAACGAAGGCATGCAGGACGAGCGTCAGAAGTTTGTCCTGCATCGCTGTTCGATTATTTCCAAGGTTCCGTTCGGCTTGGGTTCCAATTTTCGTGACGCGGCGTGGTATTTCGTCGATTGCCAGTTTCCCGATACGTTGAAGCCAGACGGAATGATCTTTGTCGCCCAGTCCAATGCAACTAAACCGCAACCCGCCAGCGCGATGTTCAAATGGGCAACCGACCGCGTCTATTTCGCCAATTCCAAAGGTCCGGCCTATCCATGGCTCAAGGATAACATCGAGAAATCCCCTGCGAAGAACGCGGCTGAGGTCACGGCCGCATGGACTTTCTCGGGTAAGTGGGACCCCGAAAGTATCGTTCCGCCGGCAGTCGAGGCAATCACTCGTGCCGACAATATCGTGAGCCTTAAGTTCTCCGAATCGATGACCGTCAAAGGTAGGCCGACGATCAGGCTCGCCGACGGCAAGACCGCCGATTACCTGGCCGGCTCCGGCACCGTCACCCTCACCTTCAAAGCCGCCAGCTCGGCCGCGGCCGCAACGCTCCATCTCAATGGCGGCACGATCCTAGCCTCCGCTGCCTCGGCTCAACCGCGCTGCATCGCCGACTCCCTCAAGCTGGAAAAGTAAAAAATCGCTCGAAGGTTTCGGCGACAAAACCGTGCCCGCCGATGACTAGTCGCAACGGCGCACCACCTACTTCTGTGCAACTCCCCGCAAGGACAGTAGCACCGCGAGGCCGGGCACCCCGTTATCGGTGCGACGCACGGCGATCGTGGCCGTTGGATGACTGACGGTGGTGGGTCTAAACTCCACGGTGTAGGTCTTGGTTTCGCCCGCGCGTAGTGTGAAGGGGATGCCGCCCAAGCCTCCCCCGACCAGGAAGAACGGTGCTCCCGGTGGGATAAGAACGCCGCTGATGGATCCGGTCGACTTCTTGGCATCGTTGCGGAGCACGAACGACTTCGATGCGCGGTTGCCGACCTTCACGCTTCCGAACGAAACACTGCCCGGGGCAACCTTTAATTCATTAGTCGGAGCTGCCGGAGCCACGGTGATGAGGCCGCCGTCCACCGTGCTCGGCTGCGATCTCTTATCCTGCGCGGTCATCTCTACCGAGTATTGCACCGGGAACGCTCCAACGTTGGCTGGAACATTGAGCACGCCCG
>JAXDQV010000015.1:0-6398 GCA_034667645.1 Chthoniobacter sp. | reverse complement strand
GATCTCCGCGTTTCGACGATCCCGACCAACCACGGCGAGAGCATCGTCATGCGTATTCTCGACAAATCGAGCCTGACACTTGGACTGCCGCAGCTTGGATTTTTGAGCGATGACCAGGAGGTCTTTGAGCGCCTGATCACACTGCCGGACGGTATTCTCCTGGTCACCGGACCGACCGGATCGGGGAAAACAACAACGTTATACGCCTGTTTAAACTACATCAACAGGCCCGACCGAAAGATCATCACGGTCGAAGATCCGTGCGAATACCAGATGAACGGCATCAATCAGGTGCAGGTGAACACGGACATCGGCATGACCTTTCCCGCCGCGCTCCGGTCGATGCTGCGCCAGGCGCCGAACATCATCATGATCGGAGAAATCCGCGATGCTGAGACGGCGAACATCGCCATCAACGCCTCGCTTACCGGCCATCTCGTTTTCTCCACGCTGCACACGAATGACGCGCCCGGCGCCGTCGCGCGTCTCGTGGATATCGGTGTGCAACCATTCCTGGTTTCGAGCGCGGTCCGCGCGATTGTCGCGCAACGGCTGGTGCGAAAACTGTGTGACAAGTGCAAGCAGCCTGCTGAGTTGACCGACGCGGAATTGCGCGGTCTGCGCATTGATCGCTCTCAGCTCGGACAGGCGTCGGTGATGAAGCCCGTTGGTTGCGACGCCTGCCGAAACATGGGCTACAAAGGCCGCGCAGGTATTTTTGAAATCTTCCTGGTCGATGACGAAGTCAGATTCATGATCAACGACAAGGCGTCCACTCTCGCCCTGCGCAAGCGCGCGCGCGAGCTGGGCATGCGCACTTTGCGCGAAGACGGTGTGCGGAAAGTGCTTTCCGGGATGACCACGGCGGAGGAAGTGATCGCGACCACCATGGGCGACGCCGACTAGCGGCGCACATTTTCGATGACACGGGCGCAACTTCGATTCTCGCGACGCGAGATCACGACTGAGCCCGAGAATTTTTAGCAATGGCGACGATCCCGATGGACGATTTGTTGCGCCTCGTGATTGACGAGGACGCGTCGGATTTGCACATCAGTGTCGGGGTGCCGCCGACCCTGCGCATCAAAGGTGCGCTCACGAAACTGAGCACCGCGCCACTGGCTCCGGAAGATGCAGAAACGCTGGTGCGGGCGATTGCGACCGAGCAGCAATTTGAAAAACTAAACACCGAGGGAAGCGCCGACTTCGCGATTTCCTTCCGCGATAATAATCGCTTCCGGGTTAACATTTATCGCGAGAAAGGCCACTGCGCGGCGGCCGTCCGGCTTTTGCCGACGAAGCTGATGTCGCTGGAGCAGATCGGGCTGCCGCCCGCGATGCGCGATTTGCTCGATCTCCCTCGCGGTCTCGTGCTCGTCACCGGGCCGACCGGTTCGGGAAAAACGACCTCCCTCGCGAGCATGCTGACCGTGATCAACGAGACGTCCTCGCGCCACATCATCACGATCGAGGACCCGATCGAATACTACCTCGATCACAAGCGCGGCATCGTGAACCAGCGTGAGATCGGCGTGGATGTGCCGTCATTCGCCGATGGTCTTCGCCGCGCCTTGCGACAGGATCCGGATGTGATTCTCGTCGGCGAAATGCGCGATTTGGAGACTATCGAAACGGCGATCACCGCCGCTGAAACCGGGCATCTCGTTTTTTCCTCACTCCACACCACCGGCGCGGCGCGCACCATCGACCGCATCATTGACGCCTTCCCGGCCGACCGGCAGGAGCAAATCCGGGTGCAGATGTCCACGAATCTGAAGGGGACGCTTTCGCAGGTGTTGTTGCCGCGAGCGGACGGTAAAGGGCGGGTGGCGGCGTTCGATTTAATGCTGAACACTCCGGCCATCGCGGCGCTGATTCGCGACAACAAATCTTTCCGGATCCACAGTGAAATTTTAACCGGCTCGAAGCATGGCATGCTCGCGCTGGAGAACTCGCTGGTGGATCTCTACCAGCGAGGATTAATCACGCGCGACACGGTGCTGCTGATGGCGCAGGACCCCGTTGTCGCGCGGCAATTGATGGGCGAAGCTATCGCCGTTTAGAAAGCAAAATACATGAATGCGAAACAAGTAGCCGATCTGTTCGTGGACCAGGGTGTCATGGATGCAGTGCAAGCGGACGATGTCGTCCAGGAAATCGCCACGTCGGGCAAAGATATCGTCGAGACGCTGGTTGATTACGGGTTCGTGACCCGCGAAAGTTTCTACGAAACGCTCGCGGGTGCTCTCGGCACCGAGGCGGTCGACCTCGCGGGATTCGAGCCGCCCCAGGAAATCCTGCGAATGATCCCGGCGGGGCTCGCACGGTTGCATGGGGCCTTGCCCATCGGCATGAACGGCGAAGCGATCACCGTCTGTCTGATCGATCCGCTCAACCCCCAGATTCCCGAGGATTTGCGGTTCGCGCTCGGGCGCGACATTCACGTCGTCGTCGCGCCGATGAATCAGATCGAGGATTTGCTGCGTAAACATTACGGCACGGATGCGGGGAGCATGGACGAAATCCTCGCGCAACTCGGCGACGAGCAGATCGAGTTTGGGGACGAAGGACACAACATGCAGAACGTGGAGGCGGAGGCCAACGCGGCGCCGATCATCCGGTTCGTCGATCTGATTCTGCACCAGGCCATTCAGGACCGGGCGAGCGATATCCACTTCGAGCCATTCGAGACGGAATTTAAAATCCGCTATCGCGTGGACGGCGCGCTTTATGAAATGGCGCCGCCGCCGCGGCACCTCGCGCTGCCGGTTCTCTCGCGTGTGAAAGTCATGGCGAATCTCAACATCGCGGAGCGTCGCCTGCCGCAGGACGGCCGAATCCAGAAGCACATCGCAGGTCGCCAGGTGGATATGCGCGTTTCGACGCTGCCCACGCAATTCGGTGAAAGCGTCGTGCTTCGCGTGCTGGATCGCTCAGCCGTAAGCCTCGATCTCGAGACGCTCGGGATGCCGGACTACATTTACAATTACATCCTCGAAACAATCGAAAAACCGAACGGCATTTTCATCGTGACCGGCCCGACCGGTTCGGGAAAGACGACCACGCTTTACGCCTGCCTCAACAAAATCAACACGATCGATTCCAAGCTTTTAACCGCCGAAGATCCGGTCGAGTATGACATCGAAGGCATCATTCAGGTGCCGGTCAACGAGGGCATTGGCCTCACGTTCGGCCGCGTTTTGCGTGCTTTTTTGCGCCAGGATCCCGATCGCATCATGGTCGGGGAAACGCGCGATTTGGATACGGCGCAGATTTCCATTCAGGCGTCGCTCACCGGCCACCTGGTGTTTTCCACCCTTCACACCAACGATGCGCCCGGCGCGGTGACCCGGTTGGTCGATATGGGGGTCGAACCGTTTATGATTTCCTCATCCATGGAGGGAGTGCTGGCGCAGCGACTGATTCGCAAGATCTGTAAAGGCTGCAAGACGGCTTATGAGCCGACGGAGACCGTGCTCGCTCAAATGGGGCTTTCGCCGCATGAAATTGGCGACAAAAACTTCTACTACGGCAAGGGTTGCGATCAGTGCAACAACACTGGTTACAAAGGACGGAAAGGGATCTACGAGCTACTCGACATGTCGGATCCCATTCGCGAGCTGATTAATCAGCGTGCGCCGACTGTCGTCCTACGGCAAAAGGCGATCGAATTGGGAATGGTGACGCTACGGGATGACGGATTGCGCAGCATTTACGACGGCGACACCACAATTGAAGAGGTGCTAAAATACACCTAACCGTCCCAGTTTTCGGACGCTAAAACTTCGCGCTAAATCCTATGTGGCCGTAGGGGGCGGTGTCGGAGCTGTGCAGATCGACGCCAGCCTTGTGGTAGTCCAGTTGTCGGTAAAACAGAGCGCCAGCCTCCAACTCGAGTTTCACTTCGGCGGCAATGTCCCACACGGCTCCGCCTCCGGCGCGAACTTCCGTGAAATCAATCCACGAGGAACTTAGCTCCGAACGACCCTGTGCCCGCCCAAAGTTCTCGTCCGTTCGATAGGCTGCTTCTTCCACGTCTCCGCCAAGGTAAGCGGTAAGGCGTTTGCTGATTTTCAATTCGAGCCGCGGCTTGGGTAGGACTGCATTCAAAAGCCAGTTGTGATTGATCTGCCAGCGAACTCCGCCGCCGGGTAGGACAGGGTATTTTCGCGTCGCGTCAATCGAAACGCCGAGAACGAGTTGTAAGTCTTTGCTGTAAAGATAGGATCCGCCGATGATCAGCGGAACGTTGAAGGAACTGCCGAGAATCTCGCTCGATGCACTATAGAAGCCGGGTTGAGCTTCCACGCGGACGAAAACCGAACCGAACACTTCAAAGTCCACTCCCGCGATGATCGCCTCGGATTGCAGTGTATTGGGAACGGCGGTAAAGCCTGCTGAGGAAAATGAGAACCGCTGCCAGTCGAACCCGGTGCGCAATGGCGGGGTTTCCTTGTATTGAGATGTAAGAACGTATTGCGCAGAAATACTCTGTTCCGCCAAATTCGCGCGTCCCAAGTGGGCTTCGGCGGTATACCAATAAGCTAGCTCCGTTTCTTGTGAGAACTTCCAACTACTTTCGCCACTGCCTTCAGTCTCAATCGCTTCTGCGAAAGCCGTTGCGTTCATACTTAACGGAAGCACGCAAAAGATCAAAAGGTATGAGAATCTCATCGGCTATCGTGGTGAATTATCTTTCTGAAATACTGTGTCGAGCTTTTGAATCTCCCCTACCATCGCCGCTCCAGCCGCGTTCCGCTCAATACCGTGCAAAGTGCCCAGTGAGGCGGCTGAGATCAAGTCGGCTCGCCAGATAAGCGTTCCGGAGATACCACCGCTCTCAAACGGCATAAGCTGGTAGAGCGTGAGGTAAGCAAAGTAGCTTCCCGTCGCGTAGAATTGCACGTCCACTGCTTGCGCAGTGTTCCCGCTACTGCTGGCGAACGCCGCCCCCAAGGTAAGTGTAGCCTCTCCATCCGCGTCGAATAGTTCCCAGTAAAGCGATGGTTTCGACGCCGGCGCCGCCGTGAGACCGGCTCGATCCAGAAGACCGGTAAACTGATTGCGGATTTTCGGTAAACTCTTCAGTAAACTTGCGAATTCCTCAGAAGGGCGAATCTTTTGGCTGCTTATTTCATATGGCGGCTGTGCAGGTATTCCTCCGGCGAGAAACGCCAACGAGCGTTTGTTGAGAACATCACTCCAAAAGGATCTCACCGCATCGGGTATCACTCCGTTGCCGCCCTTGCCTGCCGGCACCCGCGAACGCTCCTCCGCGCTTAATTGCAATTCTCCAGACTTCCCATTCTGACTTTGAGTGGCTGCGACGAAGGCACGAATAGCCGGATTGTTTGGAGCCGAGGAAAGCATTTGGAAATCTGATTGTGTCGGCGGACTTGCGAGATCGGCGTGCAGATAAACCTTCAACTCGGGGTGCACGGAGGCATTCCATCCCTTGATCGCCTCAATCGCTTTTGTTGGTGGCAGCTTGACCACGAACGCGCTTTCGATTGCCTGGCCTCGCGAAAAGCCCATCCCCGGGATCCGCGCGATGATCACGTCCCCCTTGGCGAGCCGGCTTGGATCCAATTTTAGGGAGGAAAATGCGGTCGTGTCTGAGGTCGATTCAGCAATCGACGTGGCGCCCAGGCAAAGCGTCATGTAGAGCACGAGAAAGCAGCGCGTTTTCATATGGATTACTCCGAAGTCCTTTGTCACATTCCCCGCCAATTGTCCCGCGCAAACTCAATGATCATTCTCGATCATCTCAGCAAGGAATACGATAAAACCCGCGTTGTTGATGGTCTTTCCTTCTCCATTGAGACGGGCAGTATTTTCGGGTTATTGGGCCCAAATGGAGCCGGAAAAACGACGACCATCCGCATGTTGTGCGGTCTGACCAAACCCAGTGGCGGTCTTGGTCTCATCGGCGGGAAAGACATTTGGAAGAACCGGTTTGAGATTAGAACCCAGTTTGGTTATCTCGCGCAGAAATTCAGTTTATATCCCGACCTTACGGTTTCGGAGAATCTTCGTTTTTTTGGCGGTGCGTGTGGAGTCGCCCGGAAGGTCCTGGGATCGCGCACGGATTACTTACTGGAAACAACCGATCTGATCGAGAAGCGGCATGCGATGGCGGGCAGCCTTTCCGGCGGGATGAAACAGCGGCTTGGCCTCGCATGTGCCTTAATTCACGACCCGCCGCTGCTTTTCCTCGATGAACCAACCTCCGGACTGGATCCCGTGCATCGGCAGGAATTATGGAGCCTCCTTTATGAGCTGAGCGATCGGGGGAAAACCCTGTTGGTAACAACTCATTACATGGACGAAGCAGAGCGATGCACCGAAGTGGCATTTATGCATAACGGCTGCCTTTTGGGAAAGGACAAGCCGGACCT
>JAXDQV010000014.1:0-10976 GCA_034667645.1 Chthoniobacter sp. | reverse complement strand
GTGGAAAATGGGCGCGCTCAAGAACAAAATGCCGATCACGTTCCTGACGTTCGCGATCGGCACCTTGTCGCTCACGGGCTGTCCCGGCCTTGCCGGATTTTTCAGCAAGGACGCGATCCTCTTTGCCGCCCGGGACCGCAGTCCCGCTCTTTTTTTCCTCGCACTGATCACTGCGTTTTTGACCGCCTTCTACATGTTCCGGCTTTTCAGCGTCGTCTTTTTCGGGCGGGCGAAATCCGATGCGTCAAAGCACGGCCACGAAGGGTCCGGGGTCATGACGCTCCCGCTGCTCATCCTTGCGGTGCCCTCGGCGATCGCCGGCTACGGTTTTTTCGCAGGACGCTTTCTCGACCTGCCGCCTGAAGAGGCCGTGCCGTTTGCGCTCACCATGTTGCCGGTGCTCGCCTTTCTATTCGGCGCGGGATTTGCCTGGGTGCTTTACGCGAGGAAAGACGAGGATCCGATCCACATCCCGCTCTTCGCCAATAAGTTTTATTTCGACGAAATCTACGCCTGGCTCATCCGCTACACGCACGACGCGCTCGCGGCCTTCTGCGCTTGGTTCGATCACTGGGTGCTCGATGGAGCGGTGATCCGCGGCTTCTTCGGGGGCGGCACATGGGGCACCGGCTTTGCCCTGCGTTTTTTCCAGATCGGCAATCTGCAGGCCTACACATTCCTTTTCGGCGTCGGCGTCGCGACGCTGATCTACTTCATGGTTTTCAAATAGCCGCGCGCCGAACCGATGCTCACGCTCCTCATCTTCATTCCGCTGGCCGCTGCCGCAGCGATTCTGCTCGGCGCGCCCGCGCGAAAAACCTCGCTCGCGGCTGCGACGGCGAACCTCGCCATCACTTTGCTCGCCCTGGCCAAGTTCCAGACCGGCCTCGGATTCCAGTTCGTCAGCTCTGTCCCGATCCTGCCGGATTGGGATCTGAAATTCCTCGTCGGCGCTGACGGGTTGAGCCTGCTGATGCTCCTGCTCACCTCGATCGTGACGCTCGCCGCGATTTGGGTGACGCCGGCAGTGGATCGGATGGAGAAGCAGTTTTACGCCTGTCTCCTTTTCATCTCAGCAGGAGCGCTCGGCGCGTTCGCATCGCTCGACCTTTTCTTCTTTTACGCCTTTCACGAACTCGCACTCATCCCGACGTTTTTGCTCATCGGCATCTGGGGTTCCGGCGACCGGCAGGCGGCTGCATGGAAAATCACGATCTACCTCGCGGTTGGCAGCTTCATTTTGCTTCTGGGCTTGATCGGCTTGTATCAAAGCATCCCTTTTGCGCAGCGGACCTTTGACATTCCCAAACTGCAAGCGCTCGCCGCAGCCGGCGCCATGAATCCGGCGGCCGCGAACTGGATTTACCTTCTGTTGTTGCTCGGCTTCGGAATCCTGATTTCGCTTTTCCCCTTTCACACCTGGGCGCCGCAAGCCTATGCCTCCGCGCCCGCACCCGCCGCGATGCTGCATGCAGGCGTGTTGAAAAAATTCGGGCTCTACGGCCTGCTCCGGGTCGCGCTGCCGATGCTGCCCGAGGCCGCGAGGCACTGGACGAACCTGCTCCTCGTCCTGCTCATCGGGAACATCATCTACGTTGGGCTCGCGACGATCGGGCAGAAGAAACTCGACCTGATGCTGGGCTATTCGAGCGTGATGCACATGGGCTACGTTTTCCTCGGCATCGCCGCTTTCAATCATATCGGACTCAGCGGCGCGGCGTTGCTCATGTTCGCGCACGGGCTTTCGATCGCCGCTCTTTTCGCAGTTGCCGGACAATTACGGCAGCGGACCGACACGCTCGATTTCAACGAGCTCGGCGGCCTCGCGAAGCCGATGCCGGTCCTGGGTCTGATGTTTGGGCTGGCAGCATTCGCTTCGATTGGTTTGCCCGGCTTTGCCAACTTCGCCTCGGAAGTGCTCGTGTTTTTTGGCGCTTTCAAAAACGGCACTGCGCAGCCGTTCTCGAACTTCCAAATCGCCACGACGCTGGCGCTTTGGGGCGTGGTGATCTCCGCGGTTTACATGCTGCGCGCTTATCGCGCCGTCTTCATGGGGCCGCTCGATGCGCGCTGGAGCGGTCTGCGCGACATCGCCGCGGTGCGGCTGCCGGTGGCGATGCTTCTGGCCGCCCTGCTCCTTGCCGGGTTCTTCCCGCAACCGTTCCTGAACATGGTGGCCTTCGCGGTGAGAACTTCTCTCGTTTCCAAATGATCACGCCCGTTGCACTCGAAGTAGCCGTCCTGATCATCGGCACGTTCCTGCTGATGTATGAAGCGTTCGCCAACGACGGCGACAAACGTTTCGTGGCCTGGCTCGGAATTGCCGGCCTTTCGGTCGTGCTGATCCTGAGCTTTTTTACGGTTGAAACGACGAGCTATGCGGGCGGCGCAACCTATCTCCGCTTTTACAAAGCCGACGCGCTCGCGCTTTTCTTCAAACGCTTCTCACTGCTCACCACGATCGTCGTGCTGATCATGTCGCTCGAATATCGGAACGTCGTGCGCCGCTTCATCTACGGCGTCGCCGACGATGCCGGCCTCGGCGAGTTTTACGCGCTTCCGGTCTTCACCTGCGCCGGCCTGATGTGGATGGCCTCGGCGGTCGATTTCGTGCAAATCTTCGTCTCGCTCGAGCTCGTCACGGTTTCGTTTTACATCCTCGTCAGCTACATGCGCCGGAGTCCCGGCTCGCTGGAGGCCGGGGTGAAATATCTCATCCTCGGCGCGCTCTCCACCGGCTTCCTAGTCTACGGCATCACATGGATATTTGGCGTCACCGGCGAGACGAATCTCGATGCGATCAGCGCGCGGCTCCCGCAATTGGTCGGCTACGATGCGCCTCTGCTCTTCGGCATGATGCTCGTCCTGATCGGACTCGGGTTCAAAATCGCCGCCGTGCCCTTTCAGATTTGGGTTCCGGACGTTTACCAAGGCGCGCCGACGCCGATCACCGCGTTTCTTTCCGTCGGCTCGAAAGCGGCCGGATTCGTCGTGCTCTTGCGCGTGATGGAAGCCTTCCTCGCCGCGCCGGTGCTCCGCGAAAAATTGATCGCGGTGACGGCGGTGCTCGCGGGTGCTACGCTGATTTACGGGAATCTCGCCGCGATTCCGCAGACGAACTTGAAGCGCCTCCTCGGCTACTCGAGCATTGCCCACGCGGGTTACCTTCTCCTCGCGGTCGCCAGCATCGCTGCGCCGCGTTCCGGCGAGGCAATCGTGTTTTATCTCGCCGGTTATCTGCTGATGACGCTCCTCGCCTTTCTCGTCATCGTCATCGTCAGCAACGCGAGCGGAGGCGACGACATCGCGCATTTCAACGGCCTCGCGCGACGCTCACCAGCGCTCGCTTTTGCGCTGCTCGTCGCGATGCTTTCCCTGGCCGGCGTTCCGCTCACCGTGGGCTTTTTCGGTAAATTCTTTGTCTTCGCCAGTGCGCTGCATCAGGGGCATTACGTGCTCGTCGCGATCGGCATTATTACCGTCGGCGCGGGATTCTATTATTATCTGAAAGTCGTGCGCGCCATGTATTGGCTGGAGCCCGCCGGAGAGACCCTCCTTCCGCTCGGGTTGTTGACGAAAATCACCGTCGGCGTTCTGACCACATTTATTTTCGTCTTCGGTGTTTACCCGCAGCCGGTGCTGAACATGCTCCGCGAGCCGGCGCCCCCCGCCGTCGCCTCGCGCTGACTTGGGACGGGACGCGCTCCGGCCGCCTCGTTGCGGTTGCCGCACCGAGCACGCTGACAAGAAGCCGAAACCTCGTTGCCTCAAACGCATTTTGGGATAGTTTGGGAACGCCCCCCGCCTCGCGTTCTGCCACCGGCACGCGTGACCATCAACCCCCATGCGTTCCCTCTGTATGACCGAGCCGCCCAACCCCTCCACGCTTTTCATCCGATCCCGCGGAGGCTGGCACGGGGACATCGCCCTTTTTTTGCTCCTTGCGTGTGCTTGCGGTGTCGCGGCACTTAGCCACGCCGATACGGTCGTGTTTAACGACACCTTTGGCGGCGGCAGCACCATCAATAACGCAACGCCTTCGCCGACTCCGGCGATAAACAAAACAGCATATCAACAGATCTCGGCCAAGGCTTTCGCCTCACCCACTTCGGTCGCCGCGGGGCATATGAAGTATGGCCTGCCCGCAACCACCTCGGCGGTAAACATGATTGAAGCACTGTTCACGCAGTATCCCGTGGTGCTGACCGGCAGCAATGACTCCATTCAGACGACGTTTACTTTCACACCTCAGGCCGCCATGCTGGACTCCACGGGAGGTGGATTATTTTTTGGCGTGTATAACGCGGCACAGGTCCAACCAGTCCCTGGCGGCCTGAATGGAACAGTGGGAACTGGCACGGCGGGCTCCGCACAAAACTGGCAGGGCTACGCGAATCGCATCATGATCGGTAGCGGCGTCACCACCGGCATCTTCACCCGTCCCGCACAAACCGCCGCCGCAGCCAACAATCAGGATGTCTGTTACTCGTATGCCTCCGGTGTTACGCTAAACTCGATAGCAAACCCCGTAATATCACTAAGTGCTTCGACTCAATACACGGGTGTTTTTACGGTTACGAAAACCAGCGATACTGCGCTCACGATTACCTCGAATCTCTATCAAGGCGGGGATGCCAGCGGAGCTCAGATTTTTACCGAGACAGGCACTGCTACGGGGATTGTGTCAGGAACCTTTGATGCACTGGCCCTAGGGTTTCGCGCGACGGGCACCACTGGAGGGACACACATCCAGATCATGGACGTAAACAACGTTAAAGTGACCACAACTGCCTCCACGACAGTCGTTCCGGTGATAACGCAGCAGCCCGTCAGTCAAACCAGGCAGGTCGGTGACAATGTGATTTTCAACGTGACCGCCAGCGGCGGAGGCGCCGCCTTGAGCTACCAGTGGTTTAAAGGTCTCAACCCCATTTCCTCGGGATCCAATGCGACCGCCATAACCTCCTCGCTGGCACTTAACAACGTGAGCCAGTCGGATGCCGACAGCTATTATGTGGTGGTTACCGATGCCGCCGGCTCCACACAGAGCACCACGGCGACACTTACCGTAAGCATAGGCGCCATAGCTCCTTCCATTTTACAGGATCCTTCAAGCGCGACGATTCTGGTCGGCGGTTCGGCCACTTTCACTGCGCAATTCGCCGGCACTGCGCCGGTCACTGCACAATGGCAGAAGAGCACCAATAACGGTGGGAGCTATAACGGTGTTGGTTCCTCCACCTCCTCCTCGCCAACCAGTTATACGGTCACCAACGCGCAATTCTCTGATGCCGGACTTTACCTGCTGAGTGCCACCAATGCGCAAGGCTCGGTCACCAGCGGCACCGCGACCCTGACGGTGCAAATGCCAGCTGCGATCGTCACCAGCGCGACCAGCGCGGTCCTGAATCCGGGGAATAGTTACTCACTGGTTGCTTCTGGAACGGGTGCTCCTGCACCGTCATTCCAATGGTATCGCAATAGTGTCGTCGTGCCCGGCGCGACCAATTCCACCCTTTCACTCCCGAACGTTTCCGGCAGCAACACCGGAAACTACTACGTGGTGGCATCCAACGTGACGGTCAGCGGCAGTGGCAGCGGCAATGTGACGAACACCGGAACCAGTTCCATTGCTTCCGTCGTCGTGCTCGCTCCGTCCATGACGCCAGTCTCCTTTGGGCCGGTGAACGGCGCAACGGGAATCAACCCGGATGCGTTGTTGAAGATTACTTTCAACCAGGCGGTGTCTGTCGGCGTCTCCGGCAGGATCCGTGTCTATGATGCGTCAAATCCCGCGACGCCGGTGGACACCATTGACATGAGCACCGCGCACTATCTCGCCATGACCAAAAACAGCGCGGTGATCGCGAGCGGCTTTTTCATGCAGAAAACAATCGGCGATCTCATTTACAATTACATGCCTGTGATTGTCAGCGGCAACTCGGCCACGATCGCGCTTCATAGCAGCACCAAACTCACCTACGGCAAGACCTACTACGTGAATATTGAACCCGGCGTCCTCGTGGACTCGACTGGCGCCTCTTTTGCTGGTATCAGCGATAACACGACAGGGGTGTTTTCGACCAAGTCTTCCGGTCCGGCCGCTGGTGCCACCGCGATCACCGTGGCGGCGGACGGCACCGGAGACTTTAATACCGTGCAGGGCGCGATTGACTTCGTTCCATTCAGCCCGGCTAACACCATCCCACGCACCATCACGGTGAAGAATGGAACTTACACGGAGCTGGTCCACCTGCGCGGCGGACAGAATCTCATCACTCTGCAGGGTCAAAGCCGGGACGGAACGGTGATTGGATACTTGAATAACAACACTGTCCTCAACGATATGGTGACTCAAAACACGCTGGCGGTGCGCGGATCGTTTTCCAGCAATGCCAACGACTTCACGTTGTATAACCTCAGCATCAAGAACCTCACGCCGGAGTTCGGCTCTCAGGCGGAAGCGCTCGTCATCAATGGGCCGCGAGCCATCGTCAACCACGTCAGCCTTTACAGCTATCAGGACACACTGCTGATGAATAGTGGCTCCGGGTTTTTCACCGATTGCTATATCGAAGGCGCGGTGGATTACATGTGGGGCGGCGCCGCTACGTTTTTCCAGCGCTGCGAATTGAAGGCCAACGGCAACACGAGCGCGGGCGATGGCACCTACTACACCCAGGCGCGAAATGCCGCGCCGACGGGGAACGTAGCCAGCAAGGGCTTTTCGTATGTGAACTGCACGCTGGATGCCTATCCGTCCAACACCAGTGCGACGCTTTCCCGCACGTTCAACGACTACAGCCAGACCATTTACATCAACTGCAAGATGGGACCGCACATCACGTCGACCGGATGGAATATCAACAGCGGCAACACAGCCACCCTCGCGCTTTGGGAATTCAATAGCATGGACCTCAACGGAAACCCGCTCAATGTCAGCGGACGTCCCACCTATAACCGCGCATTTGCAGTCAGCGGAACCAGTATCATCTATACAGCCGGTTCAACCTCGACCGACGTGCTGGATCATCAGCAGGTCTCCGCAGGCATGGCAGCGCTTTTCAGCACGCCGAGCGCGTTTTTCTATGGCGCTTGGGCGCCGACCGTCGCGCCCACGATTGACACCCAACCCGCAAGTCAGACCGTCAATCCCGGTCAAGCGGTGACCTTTACCGTTGCGGCAACCGGCGCGCCTGATCCGACCTATCAATGGTATAAGAACAATGCGCTCATCAACAGCGCGACCAATGCCAGCTATTCCATCGCCAGCGCCTCGGGCACTAACTGGGGAAACTATACTGTCAATGCGATCAACACCTCCGGCACGGCTACCAGCAATGTCGCGACTCTTTCCTTCAATGATCCCGAAGCGAACTTTGCGGCGAGCTACGGTCTTGACCCTGCTACTAATGGCGCTCCTGCAGCCGATCCCGACCTGGATGGCATGAACAATAAGTTGGAGTTTCTGCTCGGGGGTAATCCTACTCATGCCGATGATGACTCCATCCTGCCGGTTTCGCATTACCTCACTGGCGCAACCCCTGCGTTGGTCTTTGAATTTAACGCCAACATTCAGGCGTCTTACACGGTGGAGTATTCCACGGATTTGAAAACATGGACGACCGCGGTGAATGGACAAAATGGAGTGACGGTCACGAGTAATCACCTGGACCCAAACCGCGACCACGTCACGGTCACCATCCCTGCGCCTGCATCGCCCAAGGTTTTTGCGCGACTCCGGCTGTGAGCCGGCAATGCCGCTGCGTGGCACAGAAGCCCCGTTCATCTCTTGAAACCGCCTCCACATTCGGCCGTCGAGATTCGGCTTGCTGGGGATTTCAATGCGTGCAAAAGTCCCGCCCTCTCAGATTCGTGCACTAGCTTCGGAACTGTAAAGCCAATGTAGCTCAGCTGGTAGAGCAGCTGATTCGTAATCAGCAGGTCACGGGTTCGAATCCCGTCGTTGGCTCTGTGCACCGCTTGTCTCCATGGTTGGGGTTGCGCTGAACGATCTTTCACCAAAGGAAAAGGCGCGCCGGATATCCAGCGCGCCTTCCTTTTGGTAGCGTGGGGGTTTCCTGCTACACCGCCATCGCCGTCGCCGGCCCGCCCCATTCACTCGCGCCGGCCGAGCCGTTCGCGCAGGCGCGCGCCCAGTAAACGGTGCCCGGAGTCAGTCCGCTCAGCAACACCCGGGTCGAGGTCGATAGGTCCTGATCTTCCCAAGGCCCGGCTGGGCTCGTCGCCGTCTGCACGGAGTAGTTCGCCACATTCGCCACGCGGTCGAACCGCAGCAGCATTTCGCCGCTCATTCCCGTGAGCGCGAGGCGCAGGTTCTGCGGCGCCGGGAGCACGCCCACCGGCGCGGGCGCACGGACCGCCTCGAAGCCGGAGCTGACCAGCGTCAGCACATCGGCCCCGCAGTGCCCTTGCACATACGCCGCGAGCTGGCGCAGCAGCGACAGGAGCTCCGTGCGCGCCGCATTGCGGGTCAGGATGACGATCTTGCCGCCATCCAGTGCATCATGCACCGCCGTCTCAAACGCATCCACCGAGGCCGTGAGCGCGGCCAGCGAGGGCGTCGGAGTCGGGTAACTGGTGTTACCGGTCATCAGGGCGATGACGTTACGCGTGAATGCGATGAGATCGGTATCGATCCTTCTCGCAAAACTAAGCGCGACTCGCGCGAAGTAACCATTGTTGGTCCTCATGTTTTTTTGGTCTTTCTTTTTTTATCGGTTGTTTGCCTTACCGTCATTGGTTTGGCGGAAAAAGCTCCTAGCTGCCCGCGTGCCACGCAGTTCCTTCCGGCTTTGAGTCAGAGCCCGTTCCGCGTCCTTGAAAACGAAACGCCAGCGCTCGCGACCGACCGCGCGAACCGGGAGTTATTCACAGCCTCCGCGATGTGAAAAATAAGAAGGAATCGAAAGTTATTCACAATTTTAAAGACCTTGCTCATGTCCTTGCGGTTGCTCAAATAACAGACCTTCCAAATTCGCTAAAAAATAATTTTAGAACTAAGGCGAGACTTACTCTCGCACTCATCCGCCAGTTCAATGAGTCATCGCTTTTTAATCATTTCTGAGAGCGCCTGCTGCAACTTTGAGAGAGAGACGCAACCTGCCTGGCGCAGGGTCGCCTCTGCGTGCATGGAAAGCAGGTTTGCTTTCGTCGCGATCAAACCTGCATGGCCGAAAAGCAGACCCGTTTCTTCGGAAAGCAGATCCGCTTTCGCAATAAGCAAATCGCCAGCGCTTGAGGCAGCCTTGCCTCACCACGTTCCTGATCCACTCGTGGCCGGATCGTTCCCGCTTTTTTGAGCTCCGGACCTGTTCCGGCTTCACCCGGACCGCACCAGCCCCAATCGCACCGCTTTTTTGTCGTGCCGCGTCCGCTTGGCGCGCCTTCAAATCCCGGACGGCACGTTGTGGGTTGTGACTATCTCGATTCGTTTCGCGCTCGCTTTGGGGCATTCGCCTTTTAGACTCTGCCGTTCATGGCTCGCAAAGAAGACGACGTGCGCTGGCAGCCGAGCGGAGCGAGACAACCGAAGCGCCGCGGAGATGGCCCCGCATTCTTTCCTCACAAAAATCCGGGGCAAACTGTCAAAGGCAGCCCGAAGCGTGAATGCGGAGGCGTTCATCAATTCGGCGTCCCGCCCCGCGGCAACGCCAACTTCGCCTGGGTGCAGCACTTCATCCACCACCTCGCGACAGCCGCGCCCGGATCGTCTGGGGGCATGGCCGGCTTCGTCCTCGCCAATGGCAGCATGTCCTCCAACCAGTCCGGCGGCTGCCCGCGCGGAGCGCATTCCAAAACGCGGTCAACCAATTCGCAGAGCCTTGGAAGGCAACGCGACATCCGCGGCCACCTCATCGAGGCCGACCTCGTGGACTGCATGGTCGCCCTCCCCGGCCAGCTCTTCTACAGCACGCAGATTCCCGTCTGCCTCTGGTTCTTAGCGAAAAGCAAAGCGGCCAAAGATCGTCGTGCGCGCCATCGTGAGACACTTTTCATCGATGCGCGGAAAATGGGGACGCTCATGGATTGGGTCCACCGCGCGCTGACCGAGTCACGCCTTGCGGAACCCAGAAAATTCCCTCGCAAATTAGAGCAATCCAACACCTCAGTTGTCGGATATCGTGCACGGAAATCGATGAGCCCCTCGAAGCTCGCCGCTCGCCACAATAGTATCGTCCATACCAAGCATGCTTGTCCTAGCTAATGAGTAATACCGAAGTATTCCTCGAAAACATTGGCACTGAAGCCGGTAAGATTTCCGTGGAGCTTAGCACGCGTTTCCTGGAGCATTTTAGCGAGCAACTATACTCGTCTCCACAAAAGGCTTTTGAAGAACTGATCTCAAACGGATGGGACGCCGGAGCGGACTATGTAGACGTGCGAATCGCCAAAGATCTGAAGGGTCCGAAAGCTACGATGTGCGTTTTAGACAATGGCACTTCCATGGATGCCGAAGGTCTTCGGCAACTTTGGCATATCGCATTCTCACCGAAGCAGGGAAAGCCGATTCAGAACGGCAGGCAGGTCATCGGCAAATTTGGTATTGGAAAACTCGCTACTTACGTCTTGGCGTCCAAGCTCACCTACATCTGCAAGGCGGACGACGGAAAGATCCGGCGCGTCACCATGGATTACAGTGACATTGATCGGAAGAAGGGCGCTGATCCGGATCGTTTGATCAGCGACCTCAAGATTGATCTCTACGAAGTGACCGAAGACGAAGTGGTTAAGGCTTTGGCAACGGTTTACGATGGGGCTGCGATTCTAAAGCTCATTCAAACGGGTGTTCCCCAGCCGAAAGGAAAATTGAGTGACGACGAGTTTGGGGCTCCCAAGACAGCGTTAACTCGCCCCTCGACTGAGACTTGGACTCTTGTCGTCCTTTCGGATTTGAAACCTACCGGGCGCGATCTGAAAATCGGGGTGCTTCGCCGGATGCTGGAGGCTGCCTT
>JAXDQV010000013.1:0-3774 GCA_034667645.1 Chthoniobacter sp. | reverse complement strand
GAGCATCGTCTCGCTCAACCCCGAGGGTTCGTTGAAGGAGAAAACGGAAAAAGTCGCAGCGATCTCGGCGGGCGAGATTCAGAAGTTTGAATTGGCGAACGGACTGCGGCTCCTCGTGCGCGAAGATTCGCGGCTGCCGCTCGTCTCGATGTTTGCGACCTTCAAAGCGGGCTTGCTCGCCGAAAACGCGAAGAACAACGGGATCACGAAAATCGCCGCGCGCGTTATTTTAAAAGGGACGCAGACGCGCAGCGCGGAGCAACTCGCGAGCACCATCGAGAGCGTCGGTGGGAACATCACAAGCGACGCGGGGAACAACTCGTTCAGCGTGGGCCTCAAAGTGATGCAGCCCGACACAAAGCTCGGGATGGAAATCCTCGCCGACATGCTGCTGCACCCGACCTTCCCCGATCAGGAGATCGCGCGCGAAAAACAAATCCAGCTCGCCGGAATCAAATCCGAGGAGGAAGAGATGACCACCGTCGCGCGGAACCTCATGCGCTCGAATCTTTTCGCGGATCATCCCTACGGGTTGCGTTCCTCAGGAACGGTCGAGAGCATCAACCAGCTCGACCGCGCGCAGGTCGTTGATTTTTACAAAAAATACGTCTGCGGAAAAAACGGCGTCATCGCGGTCTTTGGAAACGTAAAAGCGGCAGAAGTGAAAGCGATGGTGGAGCAAGCGCTCGCCGCCATGCCTGCGGGCGAACCGGCGCTCGCGAAGCCGCCGACGCCCGCGCCGCTCGCCGCATCGAAGACGGTGGAGGAGCACAAGCAGAAGTCGCAGGCGATCTTGATGGTCGGCTTTCGCGGCACGGATTTATTTAGCGAAGACCGTGAGGAACTCGGCTTGATCGACGAAGCATGCAGCGATCTCGGCTCGCGCTTCTTCATCCGCATTCGCGAGAAAATGGGCCTCGCGTATTTCGTCGGATCGAGCCAGATGCTCGGCCTCGTTCCCGGACCGTTCCTGTTTTATCTCGGCACCTCGCCGGAAAAAGTGGACGCGGTGAAAACGGAGTTTCTCGATGAAATCGGCAAGCTCGCGCACGACGGCCTGACCGCCGATGAGCTGGCGCGGGCAAAGGAAAAAGTGCTCGGACAGCAGGACATCCGCAACCAGAGCAACGACGCCTTTGCTTATGCCACGGCCCTTGATGAGCTTTACGGACTCGGCTTCGATTATTACAAAAAACTCCGCGCCAAGGTGGAAGCGGTGACGCTGGAAGACACGAAGCGCGTCGCGAACAAATACTTCGAAAATCAACCCGAGATCATTGCCATCGTCCGCCCGGAGCCGAAAGCGACGGAGAGCCCGTCCGGCAGTCCCGCGCAGGAAGAGTCTCACCCCGCTGCCAAATAGCGGGTTCTCCAAGTCACGCGCTGTGCGCTCCGATCGGGATAGCGAAACCACGCGCATCACTCCCATCCGCCAAAACATGCTTTCCGCCGTCGGCGAGTTCTGGCATACAGCCGCGCTTTAACATGGATCAAATCGTCATCGAACAAGCCACGATGGAGGATCTGCCACAGCTCACGGATTTGCTGGTCGATCTCTTCACGCTGGAAGGCGACTTCGATCCCGATCGCGCAAAGCAGATGCGCGGCCTGATGCTGATCCTGGAACAGCCGAGCCGCGGCCGGGTCTTTGTCTTGCGGCACAACGGAACGATTCTCGCGATGATCAATCTGCTCTTCACCATCAGCACGGCCGAGGGCGGCTTCGTCATTCTTCTCGAGGACATGATCGTGCACCGCGAGCACCGTCATCACGGCTTCGGCGACCGCCTGCTGCAATACGCGATCGACTACGCACGGCAAAAGGATTTCCAGCGGATCACGCTTCTCACCGATCGGATCAACGAAGAGTCGCAGCGGTTCTTTAAAAGGCACGGTTTCTACGAATCCACGATGATTCCGCTGCGCCTCGCGCTGACTCCGGGCGAGCAGCAGCCGCAACAGTGAGTTACGTCGATCTCGGTTTTGCACGCGTGGACACGGACCGAAAGCGTCGCCGGGGATTTCCCGAGGTCATTTTCTGCGCGCATAAAACTCCCGGCGAAGTGCGGGGAATCGCGCGCACGCTCCTCCAAGCCGATGGCGTGGTCCTCGGCACGCGCGCGACCCGCGCGCAGTTCGACGCGGTGCATGATGAATTCGCACAGGCGCAATTTCACGAGCGCGCGCGTTGTTTGACCATCGTCAACACACCGTTGCCACGGTTGACGGGCCGGATCGCGGTCGTCTGTGCGGGCACTTCCGACCTGCCGGTCGCGGAGGAAGCGGCGGTGACGCTGGAAATTTTTGGCAACGAGGTGGAGCGCATCTGCGACGTCGGCGTCTCAGGCATTCACCGCCTGCTCGGCGAAAACGAGCGGCTCGAAGCGTGCAACGCAATCATCGTCGTTGCCGGCATGGAAGGCGCGTTGCCAAGCGCCGTCGCGGGACTCGTGAGCAAACCGATCATCGCGGTGCCCACGAGCGTCGGTTACGGGGCGAGCTTCGGCGGAATCGCGGCGTTGCTCGGGATGCTGAACAGTTGCGGCAGCGGCGTGACGGTGGTGAACATCGACAACGGCTTCGGCGCGGCTTACGCCGCAGCCACCATCAATCGCCTCGCGCAAAAGTAGTTTTCTACTTCTCCCGCGCTATCCGGCGCTCTCCATCATCTGCTTGAAGCGCATCATGTCCGCTTCGATTTGCTGTGAAGGCTCCTCGTGGAAAAACCTCGCCACGGCCGCGCCAATCGCCCCGCCCGGCAAATCATATTCCAGCGAGATGCGCACTTCCGTCCCCCCTGCGGCCGGCAGGAAACGGACGGTGCCGGCGTGGTTCACGTCCCCGTCGAGCGACCGCCAGGCGATCATCTCGTTCGGATGTTCGTTGATCACTTCCGCATCCCAGTGAATTTTTTTTCCTCCCGGTCCGCGAGCGACCCAATGCGACCGCCGGTCATCGAGCACGCGCACCGACTCGAGATGTTTCATGAAGTGCGGCAGGTTTTCAAAATTCCGCCATGTCCGAAACAACTTCTCCGGCTCGCGCTGCACGAAGAACGATTTCTCGACTTTGATTCCCCGATTTCCCGGCACGCTGATGCGTGAATTGCCCGGCGCCGGCTTGGCCGTGCTGATGTCGAGCGCTTGATAAAGCTGGCAGTTGCCTGAGAGGCCGCGGGCCACGAGCGCGCCCCCCAAGGCCGCCGTCAGCCACCCCGCAAGTCCTCGTTTTGACACCCCGATCGCCAGCAGCGCGGCGCCGCCCACCGTGGACATCAGCCGCTCAGGTTCACTGATATTTCTCCGGAAATTCGACAACGTATTCATATAGAAAAAGCTATGTGGCAATTGCTTCGGCTGCGAGTGGGAAAGCGGCTGGCTGCGCGCTCTCGGAGCCTTGCTATTTTCATTCCCCTACAGTAACTACGGCGACTTCCGCAGATCACTGCGGAGCGTCCAGCGATGCGAAAAGTTCATCTCCTCCTTCTGCTCGTTCTCGCCTTCACTGCCGGCTGCGCCACGCAACGCCCCAAGGGCCGTGTCGGCCTGCTTAAAAACGTCCGCACCACCGCCTATACCCAGACCGAGCCGGGCGGCAGCAACAGCGCGTGCGGCCGCCCGCTGAGATCCTCGCTTGTGCACAGCGCGGCTGCGGATTGGTCGCGTTATCCGGTCGGCACGCGATTCCAGATCATCAGCACCGGGGAGATTTGCGAGATCGACGATTATGGCTCCGCGCTGGTCGGAACCGACACCATCGACCTCTTCAAAAATT
>JAXDQV010000012.1:0-2753 GCA_034667645.1 Chthoniobacter sp. | reverse complement strand
AGATGTTTGGCGGCGATTTGGCGGTCGATGGCGTCGAGATTTTGGTTCATACGTATGTTACAAGATTTACAATGTTAAAAAGTTACAAGGTAAAAAGCGACCAGGATCAAAGCGTTCACTATGTCGTTGTAACGATGTAACCCTTTTAACGATTTAACTCTTGCCCAGGATGTGTTTGATGCCGCGGATGGGGATGACGACCCAATCGGGGCGGTTGTTCAGTTCGTAGCCGACTTCGTAGACGGCTTTATCGAGGAGATAGGCTTCGAGGAGGATTTCGAAATCCCCTTCGTCGCTGGGAACGAAAGCGGCGCCGTCCGTGGCTTCGAGATAACTTTGCAGGAAGACGCTGCTCATCTGGCGGTACCAAAGATCGGCCCAGCGCTCAAGGAACGGGACATCTTCCGCGCGCATCGCAGGTTGCCAGAGGGCGCTGTAGGCGGCGTACTGAAACGACCGCATCATGCCGGCGACGTCGCGCAAGGCGGAGCGCTTCAGCTTTCGCTCACAGAGCGCGCGCGCGGGCTCGCCTTCGAAATCGAGAATGACGAAATCCTTCCCGGTGTAGAGGACCTGGCCGAGATGATAGTCGCCGTGAATCCGAATCTTGGTCGCGTTCGACCGGCGATCGAGAATGCGTTGTTCCTGCGCGAGAATTTTCTTTTCCGAGGCGAGGACCTGCGCGGCTTCGTCGCGAAATGCGTCGGGCAGCGCCGGCAATTTCTTTTCGAGCAAAGCGAAGTTGCGCCGGAGCGACGCGCGCATGTTTTGATAAACGGAGCGTTGCGCCATCGCGTTGAATTGCTCCGGCGCGAAAGCGCGATCGTCGGAACTCACCGCAAGAGCGCGATGGAGCTCGCCGGTGCGGCGGCCCAGGAGTAAGGCTGTTTCGCGATAAACGCCGCCGATCAATTGCTCGAGGAGCGGACCGGGCGGCGTGGTTTGATTTTGGAGATCCGCTTTGCGGGTGAGAACGCGTTCGTAATAGCGGCCGACCGCGTCGAGCGTCAGCGTCCAGGCGTCGCCCTCATTGGCAACCGCGCTCTGGAGCAAGCAAACGACCGTCGGCTCAGTTTTGGCGCGGCGATACTCGATCGCGCCGAGAAACGCGGGGACGTTTGGAAACTGTGCGCGCTCAGTCAGAAAACGCGTGACTTCAACATCCGGATTCACGCCATCTTCGAGCTTCCGGAAAAGCTTCAGGAAAAACTTGTTGTTGAAGAGCATCGACGAATTGCTTTGCTCGCCGCTGAGCACTTGGGAAGCAGGCACGCCTCGCGTCTTCTTGAAGGCGCTGCTCGTTAGGCCAACAACATTGCCTTTCTGCCCGCGCGAGGACTGAGCGGCCGTCATTAGGGTGAAGAGCTCCTTGCGGAACCCTTCGTCGTAAACCGCGTCGTGCAAAATCGCATCGCCCTCGCCGTGGAGGCGCCCGATCACCGCGTGCGGCGCGGCGCGCTCGATCGCGCGGGCAGCATCGTCTCGCGCGATTTGCACCGGAACCGCGTAGGTCTCCGTGGGTCCGTCGAGGTAACTGACTTCGACGAACCAGATTTGCGCGGCGCCCTTCTTGTCCGAGATAGGAATCTCCTCCGTGATCCGCATGTCGCGCAGCGTTCGGGCCTTGGCGCCGAACCAGCGGCAGTTGCGAATGTAAGGCGGCAACACTTCGCGCTCGATCCTCGCGCGCTGTCCGTTGTCCAGAAGCGCGGCCACGGTGGTCGCGGAATCCAGCATCGGAATTTTGCGTTCCTTCGAGGCAACGGAAGCCGCCGTCTCCGAGCGGAGGACAAACCAGTAATGCGAGTGCGGCCCGAGGGTGATGACGTACGGCGACTTTCTGATCCGCGGAAAATAATTCTGGCTGAAGACTTCCATCAGCGCGCAACCTTCAAAGCGTGAAAGGTCAAGCTCCGCCGCCTGGGAAAAACGCGACAGGTTCACAACCACGAGGATCGTCTCGTCCTCGGTCCGGCGAAGAAATGCGAGGACCTTGTTGTTTTCCGGGAAGAGAAATTCGAGCGAGCCGCGGGAGAAGGCGCGGAAATTTTTCCGCATGGCGATGACGCGGCGCGTCCACCAGAGCAGTGACGAAAGGTTCTTCTGTTGGTTCTCGACGTTGATCGCTTCGTAGTGGTATTCGGGGTCGATCGTGATCGGCAGGTAGAGTTGCTGCGGATTCGCCTTCGAGAAGCCGGCGTTGCGATCGGGGCTCCATTGCATCGGCGTGCGGCAGCCGTTGCGATCGCCGAGATAGAAATTATCGCCCATCCCGATCTCGTCGCCGTAATACAGAACCGGCGTTCCCGGCATCGAGAAGAGGAGTATGTTGAGCAACTCGATCTTGCGGCGGCTGTTGGCGAGAAGGGGCGCGAGCCGGCGGCGAATGCCGAGATTGATGCGCGCGGTCGGATCGTTGGCGTAAACACGCCACATATAATCGCGCTCCTCGTCGGTCACCATCTCGAGCGTCAGCTCGTCGTGGTTGCGCAGGAACATCGCCCACTGGCAACTGTCCGGAATTGGCGGGGTCTGCTCCAGGATATCGATGATCGGAAAACGATCCTCCATCTGCAGCGCCATGAACATCCGTGGCATCAGCGGAAAATGGAAATTCATGTGCGACTCATCGCCCGTCCCGAAGTAAGCCACGGCGTCTTCCGGCCATTGGTTCGCCTCGGCCAACAGCATGCGCCCCTGGAAATTTGCATCGACGTGCGCGCGCAATTTCACCAGGTATTCGTGCGTTTCGC
>JAXDQV010000011.1:0-5193 GCA_034667645.1 Chthoniobacter sp. | reverse complement strand
CGGATCGTCATCTGGCGCGCGCTCGTCCTGGTGCTGCCGTGGCGCGCGCTGGCCCACTGGATCGGAATTCTCCGCGAAGGTGATCAGGCCGAGGCGGTGATTCTGTTCACCAGCGGCAGCGCCGGGGAACCGAAAGGCGTCGTGCTCAGCCACCGCAATCTTTTGGGAAACGTCTCGCAGTTTTCGCTGATGTTGAGCCTCACGCGGCGCGATACCGTCCTCGCGTGCCTGCCCTTTTTTCATTCGTTCGGCAGCACGGTCACGCTCTGGTATCCGCTCATCGAAGGTGTGCGGATGGTGACCTATCCGAACCCGCTCGAAGTTGGGAAAAATGCGGAGTTGATCGAGCGACATCAGGTCACGCTGATGCTGTCGACGCCCACGTTTCTGCGCGCGTATTTGCGCAAAGCGGAGCCGGCGCAACTGGCCAGCGTGCAGCTCGTGGTCACAGGAGCCGAGAAGTTGCCGGATGAGCTGGCGACGGCGTTCGAGGCGCGTTTTGGCAAAAAGGTCGAGCAAGGCTACGGGCTTACCGAGACCTCGCCGGTCGTGAGCGTCAACCTGCCTGAGCCGCAAAGGAGCAAGCCAGACGATGAAGTGCAGCCGTCCAGCCGCCTCGGCACCGCGGGGAAACTGGCGCCGGGCGTCGCGGCGCAAATTCGGGATGTGGAGAGCGGCGAACGCCTAGCTCTTACCGAGACCGGCATGCTCTGGCTGCGCGGGCCGAATATTTTTTCGGGCTATCTCGACGATCCACAGCGAACTGCGGAAGTGCTCGTGGACGGCTGGTTTAAGACCGGCGACCTGGCGCGCTTCGACGAAGACGGATTCCTGCACATCGAAGGACGGCTGTCGCGTTTTTCGAAGATCGGCGGCGAGATGGTCCCGCACGAAACGGTCGAGGTAAAAATCCGCGAAGTGCTGCAACTGGCCTCCGATGAGCGATCCATCGCAATCACCGCGATCCCGGACGAGGCGAAAGGCGAAGCGTTGGTGCTGCTCGCGAGCATGGATATTGACGTCGCAGATTTGCGAACGCGCCTGACGGCGGCGGGTTTGCCGAATCTCTGGATTCCGAGGAAACTGCGTCGCATCGAAGCGATCCCAGCGCTCGCCAGCGGCAAGCTCGATCTGAAGGCGTGTCGCGAAGCGGCGCAAAATGCGGATCGGGAGGCCGGAAATCAGCCGGATCAAGCGGCTCGTCCCTGACACCGGCCGTGGGCAAAAACGTTTGGACAATGCCTGAAACGCGTTACTTTGCCCGCCCATGACCTTCCAGGAACGCATTGACGGTGATCTTAAAGAGGCGATGAAAGCGCGGGACGCAGATAAGCTCGCCGTGCTGCGCATGTTGAAATCCGCGCTCAAAAACGCGGCGATCGAGAAGGGGGGAGCGACGGCCCAGCTCGACGAGAACGAGGCTGCGGCCATCGTGCGCAAGCAGGTGAAGCAGCGGCAGGATTCCATCGAAGGATTTGAGAAAGGGCATCGGCCGGAGCTGGCGGAAAAGGAGAAGCAGGAGCTGGGGATTCTGAACCTGTATTTGCCAAAGCAACTTTCGGAATCGGAGCTGTCCGCGTTGGTAAAAGAAGCGATCGCGGAAACCGGCGCGACCTCGAAAGCGCAGATGGGTGCCGTGATGAAGGTGGCGCAGGCCAAGGCGCAATGCCGGGCCGACGGAAAAGCGCTCAGCCAGGAAGTGCAAAAGCAGTTGGCGTAACCGGCGAGCGCCCTGGCCGAGAGCATGACCACCGCGATCATTGTTGCCGCCGGGAGCAGCCGGCGCATGGGCTTCGACAAACTATTTGCGCCGCTCGCTGGCCGGTCGGTGATCGCGCACTCCATCGCGGCTTTTGAGCTTTGCCCAGAAATTCACGACATCCTGCTGGTGGTAAAGCGGGACAAAGTGGGCGCGTTTAAAGAGCTGGTGCAGGCGGAGGGCTTCAAAAAAGTGCGCAAGGTCATCGCCGGTGGCGCAGAGCGGCATCTTTCGGTCTGGCGCGGCCTTAAGGCCGTGAATGCCACCGCGCAATATGTGGCGATCCACGACGGCGCACGGCCCCTCACCACGCCGGAACTCATCCGCGAATGTCTTGCGCTCGCCCGGGAAACCGGCGCCGCCTGCTGCGCCTCGCAAGTCCCGGACACCGTGAAGCGCGCCGATGAAAAGCAGATCGTCAGTGACGACGTGGAGCGATCCGGCCTGTGGGCGATGCAGACGCCGCAGATCTTTTCGACCGCGGTGATTTTGCAGGCTTATGCAGGGATTATTGCCAACAAGGAGACGGTGACCGACGAAGTGTCAGCAGTGCAGAGGCTCGGGAAAAAAATCAGCCTCTTGCGCAATGACGAATGGAATTTTAAAATAACCCTCCCTCGCGACCTGGAGCTGGCAGAGCATGTGCTTGTTTCGCGGGGCCGCCGCTGAATGGAATATCAATATCGCGTCTCAAAACTGAAGAATGGCATCCGGGTGGCGTCTGTGGAGATGCCACACATGCAAACGGTCAGCGTGGGAATCTGGGCTGGAATCGGTGGCCGCCATGAATCGAAGAGGCAAAGCGGCATTTCGCATTTCGTGGAGCACTTGATGTTCAAGGGAACGCGCCAGCGTTCCGCGAAGAGAATCACCGAGTCCGTGGAAGGGATCGGCGGCTATCTGAACGCGTTTACGACGGAGGATCACACCTGCTACTACGCGAAGGCGGGTGCGCAGCATCTCGGCCGCCTCTGCGACGTGCTGGGCGACATGTATCTGAACTCCACTTTCGAGCCGACGGAGATCGAGCGCGAGCGCGAGGTCATCCGCGAGGAAATCCTGATGTATAAGGACAATCCGGCGCAGCATGCGCAGGAACTACTGTCGGAAACCATGTGGCCCTCCCATCCGCTGGGGCGTCCACTCACCGGCACCGTGGAAACGATCGCGAAATTTACGCGGCCGCAGCTCGTGAGCTTCATGAACGAGCATTACAACGGACGCACGACGATCGTGACCGTCGCCGGCAAGGTTACGCACGAGGAAGTTCTGAAAGAGGTCTCCGGTCGATTGGCCAGGGTCAAAGCCGGGCGCTCGCCGCGCTTTTCCCGTTTTCATGAAGGCGCGGGGCCGGCGAAAGTGTCGCTCTTCACGCAGGAAACGGAGCAAACGCATCTCGCCATGGGCTTTCACGCCTTTGGCCGCGCGGACGAGCGCCGTTTTGCGCTGAAGCTGATGAGCGTGATCCTGGGCGAAAACATGAGCTCGCGCCTCTTTCAAAAATTGCGGGAAAAATACGGCTTCTGCTACTCGGTCCAGACCGGGATGGTCTCACTCGCCGATGCGGGATTGATCAACGTCTATGCCGGCCTCGACACCGCGAACCTCGAGAAGGCGATCCGCGTCATCATGCACGAGCTCCAGCGCATTTGCGACAAGGCGCCGAGTCAAAGCGAACTCCAAAAGGCGAAGGATTACACGATCGGACAGACGCTGATCGGACTCGAAAGCACGACCAACCAGATGATGTGGATGGGCGAGTCGCTGCTCGGTTACGACAAGGTGCTCAATCCGGCTGAGGTGGAGCGCAAGATCATGGCGGTGACCCCCGATCAGGTGCGCAAAGTGGGTTGCCATTGCCTGAAGCGCGCGCGGCTCGGCATGGCGGTCGTCGGCCCGATCAAGGACGTGGAAGAGATCAAAGGCTGGCTGAATTAGAGGTCTCGTTCCTCCGCCGCGAGAGAGCCTCAACGTCTCCGGAGACAATCCCGCCGGATTCTGCAATCTCCGAGCCGGCGCGGACAGACGGGAAGCCAAAAGTCACATCCGTGAACCGCCGCCGACGTTTAGGAATCGGCAGCGACAGAAAGCAATCGCCACTGACATCCGGGAAACCCGCTTCTAGAGATTGGAAACAAGCACCTGAGCCGATGAATCGACGGCAAAAAACGAGTATCGCTCGAAGTCGCGAGAGAAAGAACGGGTTGGCTTTTTGGCGTGAGTGGGTATTTTTGCGCGCTCAGCGAAAATTATGAATGTCCAAGTAGAAAATCTGCCGCACTGCATCACCACGTTGCGCGTGGAAGTGGAGCCGGAAAAGGTCACCAAGGCGTGGGATCACATCGCCAGCGATTATGCCCGGCACGCCCGCATTCCCGGTTATCGGCCCGGCAAGGCGCCGCGGAAAATCATCGAGAAGAAGTTCGAGAAACAGATTCGCGAAGAGTTGCAGAAGCAGGTGCTGTCCGAGAGCTGCCGCGAGGCGATCAACGAGAAAAAACTGCGCGTGTTGTCGCTTGCCGAAGTGGAGGAAGTCGAGATCGCGGATGACCGCACCATGCGTTTCACCGCGACGCTGGTGACAGCGCCGGAGTTCGAGATGCCCGATTATAAAAACATCGCGGTCACGGTGAAACCGGCTGAGGTGACGGACGCGGAGGTCGATGCGGCCATTGAAAATCTGCGCAATCAATCGGCCGATTTTACGGACATCGCCGAGCGCGGCCTCCAGATGGATGATTTCGCGGTGGTGGATTACACCGGCACGATCGATGGCAAAGCGGTGCACGAGCTTTTCCCCAAAGCCGGCAAGCCGCTCTCCGGCAACAACGACTTCTGGATTCGCCTCACACCCGAGTCATTTTTTCCCGGCTTCAGTGAGCAACTGATCGGTGGCACCCTAGGCGAGGCGCGGGAATTCGACATTGACGTTCCGGCTGATTTTGCGGTGACGGAGATGGCCGGACAGAAGATCCACTACGCTGTGACCGTCAAAGGTTTGAAGCAAAAGCAGCTTCCCGAACTAACGGATGAATTCGCGGCGAAGATCGCGCCGGGAAAGAACGTCGCGGAACTGCGCGAGATTGCGAAGACAGAGCTGGAACGTGAAAAAGCGTCGCAGGCCGAGAACGACAAACGCAACCAGATCGTGACGCAGTTGCTCGCCAAAGTGGAATGCGAGCTGCCGCAGAACCTCGTGCAAAACGAGACGCGCCGGATTTTAGCCGACATCGTGCGGGAGAACCAGGCGCGGGGAGTGGCCGATGAGCTCATACGCGAAAACGAGAAAGACCTTGTCGGCTCGGCGGCGCAAAGCGCGCGCGATCGGCTCAAGAGCACTTTCATCCTGCTCCGGATTGCGGAAGCCGAGAAAATCTCGGTGACGAAGGAGGAATACCAGCAGCGCATCGCCGCGCTGGCCGGGCGTTACGGGG
>JAXDQV010000010.1:0-3429 GCA_034667645.1 Chthoniobacter sp. | reverse complement strand
CCATTGATGAGCGGATGGAAATGATCCGCGCCACCACGACGGGAGTGAAAAACGTGGCGGTCGAGCGCTTTGACGGGCTGCTGGTGCGGCTCGCGCGGGATCGCGATGCCTGCGCCGTCATCCGCGGACTGCGCGCGATTTCGGATTTCGAATTCGAATTCCAGATGGCGCTCATGAATCGAAAGCTGGAAAGCGCCGTCGAGACGATTTTCCTCATGCCGCGGGAGGAATACACGTATCTGAGTTCCCGTATCGTGAAGGAAATTGCGCGTCTCGGTGGCGATGTGAGCGCGTTTGTGCCAGAGTCCGTCGCCACGCAGTTGCGCGGAAAGTTTTCCGCCTAAAAACAAGCGGTGCTGCCGCCGGGAATCGTATCATTGGAGGGACATCATGAAAATTCATCTTCGACAAATCGCGCAGGACGGATTGCACATTGAAGGCGATGAAGACGCGGATTTTCTCGATCTGGCCGAATTGCGCGCGCACGCGCTTACGCCGGTGCATTATGCGCTGGATGTGGGGCTTTCCGAGGGAGGGATTTTTGCAACCGGGATGCTTTCGCTGGATCTCCACCTGGAATGTGTGAGCTGCCTGGAGCCCTTTGCCTATGCACTGCGGATCCATGCTTTTGCCATGCAATCACCCCTGGACGGACGTGAAACGGTGGACTTGACGCCCTTTGTCCGCGAAGATATTTTGCTCGCCCTTCCGCCCTACCCGCACTGCGATTGGGACGGAGAGCACGCCTGTCCTGGCGCGGCGCGCAGCACGACCGATGTGTCCGGCGAGTCGCACGCCTGGGACGCGCTGGATCAGCTGAAAATTAAACAAAGCAAATGATATGGGAGTCCCAAAACGCAAAACCTCTAAGATGCGCCTGCGCACACGCAAAGCCGCCAACCGGTGGCATGCACCGCAGCTCGTCACCTGTTCCCAATGCGGGAGCCGCCTCCGTTCCCACACGGCCTGCCCATCCTGCGGCTATTACAAGGGCCGGCAGGTCCTCACGATTGCCGCCGCGTAGTCATTCGATTTTCGGGTTTTTGAATTCGGATTTGGAAAGTCCACCGGAAAAAACCGGCGCTTTGCACAAGTTCCCGGATCTAAAATTGAAACTATGAGGATTGCTCTGGATGCGATGGGCGGCGATTTCGCGCCCAAAAACATCGTCGAAGGCGCGGTCATGGCCTTGCGGGAATACGGGGAGCTGACGAAGCTTTACCTCGTGGGCGATGAAGCGCGCGTGAAAGCAGAACTGGCGACTCTCGGTTGCACCGATCCGCGCATTGAAATCGTCCATGCCTCGCAGGTCGTGGAAATGACCGATGGCGCGGTCGAATCGGTGCGACGGAAGAAAGATTCATCGGTGAGCCGCGCCGTTGATTTGGTGAAAAACGGCGACGCAGAAGCGATCGTAAGCGCCGGTCATACGGGTGCAGCCGTGGCGGCCACGACGATCAAGCTCCGCACCCTCCCCGGAGTCGAACGGCCCGGGATTGCCTCGCTCATCCCCACCGAGAGCAATGTCTTCGTGCTCATTGACGCCGGCGCGAATATCGACGCGCGGCCAATGCATCTGCTGCAATACGCGATCATGGGCTCGGTTTATTCCAAGCACGTCCTCGGTTACAAAAATCCCGCGATCGGCTTGATGTCGATCGGCGATGAAGACGTGAAGGGAAGCGATTTCACCAAAGAGGTGTTCAAGCTGCTCAAGGAGAGCTCGCTGAACTTCCGCGGCAATGTCGAGGGCCACGACCTTTTTGAAAATCCGGCCGAGGTCGTGTTGTGTGACGGTTTTGTCGGCAACGTTGTTTTAAAAACGTGCGAATCCATCGCGCACGCCATTTTCCAGTGGCTGAAGCACGAGCTGAAAAAAAATGCCGTGCGGATGGTCGGCGCGGCGCTGGCGAAGAGCGCCTTCAAAGCAATTTACAAGAAAACGAACTACGAGGAATATGGCGGCAGCCCCCTGCTGGGGGTGAACGGCATTTGCATCATCGCCCACGGATCGAGCACGCCGCTCGCGATCAAAAACGCGATTCGCGTCGCCGCGGAGTCCATCCAGCATCAGGTCAATCCCCACATCGTCGAGGAAATCAAACGTTACAATGACTCGATCGCAACCCCGCAGCCCGCGACTGCACAAGCCTAAGCGGACGGTCTCGATCATCGGGACGGGAAGTTACGTGCCCGCGCGCGTGCTCACGAATGCCGAGCTGGCCGCGAAGGTTGATACGTCGGACGAGTGGATTGTCTCGCGCACCGGCATCCGTGAACGCCGGATCGCCGCGGCCGATGAACACACGAGCGATCTCGCGACCAAGGCGGCGCAAAACGCGATTGAGCAGGCCGGGATTTCTCCGGATGAAATCGATCTGATTCTCGTAGCCACCGCCACGCCGGACATGTTTTTCCCCGCGACTGCGTGCTTCGTGCAGAAAAATCTCGGGGCCAAACGCGCGGCCTGTTTCGACGTCTCGGCCGCGTGCTCCGGTTTTCTCTACGCGCTGGAAATCGGCCAGCAGTTCATCACCAGCCATACCTACAACACCGTGCTGGTGATCGGCGCAGAAAAGCTCAGTTCGATCGTCGACTGGACCGATCGAAACACGTGCGTGCTATTCGGCGATGGCGCCGGGGCGGCGATCCTGCGCAACCGGGCTGGTTCGCACGGAGTGATCAGCACCTACATGGGCAGCGACGGCACGTTCACCGACATTCTTTCCATGCCCGGCGGCGGCTCGCGCCATCCGGTGACCAGGGAAAACATCGATGAGCGTCAAAATGCCATCAAGATGATGGGCAAGGAAGTGTATAAACAGGCTGTTAACGCCATGTTAACCGCAGCCAATACCGCGCTCGAGCAGGCTGGACTCAAGGCCTCGGACCTCGCCTGCATTATTCCACACCAGGCGAATATGCGGATCATCGAGGCCATCGCTGAGCGAATGGAGCTGCCGATCGAGCGATTCCTGGTAAACCTCGACAAATACGGGAACACCTCCGCGGCCGCGGTCGCCATCGCGCTGGATGAGGCCAACCGCACCAGCCGCATGGAAATCGGCGACTATGTCCTGCTGGTCGTCTTCGGCGGCGGGCTTACCTGGGCGAGCTCCGTCATCCAGTGGTGACACAGAGATTTGTGTGTTCGACGACCACCGAGACGTGTAACTACGATAGTTACATTAAAATATGAACAACGCTCCTGACCTGACCAAACAAGCTCCCCGAAGCCCGCGTCTCCGCATCGGCGGCTACGCCATCCTGGGCCGGACCACCGATAAATGCCGCGCACTGCTGTCTGGAAACCTCGGCGAATACCACTTTGATTGCCCGCTTGATAACTTTCTCTTCGGATTCAAAAACGTGAAGGGCGATGATTTCAAAAAACAGGTCGACAGCGGAGCGACCGATGAAGAGTTGGCG
>JAXDQV010000009.1:0-4634 GCA_034667645.1 Chthoniobacter sp. | reverse complement strand
GCTCACGGCCGATAGCGGCCGCACGATGCAGGGCGAGATCGATGGCCTGCACAGCGGGCTCAATAGCTGGGCGGATTATTACAGCCGATCGCAGGGACGTTGCTGGAAAGGACCGCTGGAACAACGCATCGAAGAGCTGCGGTGGGCTTCGGCGAAATGCAAAGAAGCCAACATTCCTCTCGAATACATTTTTGCGCCGAAACCCGGCACCGTGATGGTGCCGATGAACGGGGAGGATAAAACCGCGCCGACGTCATGAACGCGACGCCCGACAATCTCCGCGTCCGGTCCGTGCATTTTGCCGCTCGCGAAACAGCCCGTTGCCGCCATCGCGCGGCGCGGGCGCTCGAGCACAATGAATTGATGTGCGGCCTCGGCATCGGTCCCGGCGTCGAGCTCGCCCGCGCCCACGTGCGCGAAGCGATCGGTCACTACCGCGGCGCCCTCTCGAAGTTCGCGCGCGAGCTCACCGCACCCTTGTAAAACAAATGAAATTCCCGCGTCTCTACACCAAGCTTTTTTGCGAGCCCACGATGCTCGAGGATTCCGCCTTTGCCGGTTTTGCCAATGTGCTCCTCGGCCACATGCGCGGCGAAATTCACACGCCGGTCCCGGAGCTGAAGTCTCCGAAAAAAGGAGCGATCGCCGGCCTTCGTGCCGACGACGGCGAAAGCGACATGCGCACGGAACGCGTGCTGCGCCAAAGCGGTAACGTCGCGATCATCACCATCGACGGGGCCATCGACCGCCACCTCTCGATGATGGACATGCTCTGTTACGGCGGCTGTGACCTGGTGGACATCGATCGCGCGCTCGACATTGCGGCCAACGATCCTTCGGTGGCTTCGATCCTCCTCGAGTTCCGTTCTCCCGGCGGCAGTGTCACCGGCGTTCCGGAGACGGCCGCGAAAGTGGCGGCGATTTCCAGGCGCAAGGACAAGCGCATTGTCGCCTTCAGCGATTCGCGTTGCTGCAGCGCGGCCTACTACATCGCCAGCCAGGCCGATGAGATCTTCGCCACGCGCAGCGCCTACATCGGTTCGATCGGTGTTTATTGCGCGATGCTCGATGCAAGCGGCTGGTATGAAGAGCAGGGGTTGAAGATGAATTTTTTCAAGAGCGGCGACCTCAAGGGCGCCGGTCTCGATTTCAAGCCGCTCACGGCCGAGGAGGCCGCGATGTTCCAAAGCCGCGTCACCAGCCTCGGCAAAATGTTCCGCAGCGCGGTCACCGCAAAGCGGCCGCAGGTTTCCAAGGGCACCATGCAAGGCCAGAGCTTTTACGGCTTCGCGCCGGGGGATGACGATGCGCTAAGCGTGGGTCTGCTCGATGCGCGGGTGGAATCGCTCGCCGAGGTGCTCGCTCAGCTCCGCTAGGAAACCCCTGCGCGGTCCCGCCGCTTTTGAAGGTTCGTGCCGTCTAAGAGAATTAGATGAGCCTAAGAAATATAGTTGCGTCGAATCATCGAATCGCGTATTTCGCGATTCATGGCGACACTCAAAGAATCCCTCGACGCGCTGTTTGAAGGTCTCGGCGCAAAAGATCACGACTCGGCACTCTCCGCGTTGACCTCGATGAAAGCCGACGCGCAAGCCGGCGCCGGAATGCGCAGCGAGCAGGAATCGCTTTTCAAGATTTTGGGCGTCACGGATCACGCCGGCGCGACGGGCGCCATCAATGGGTTGGTCTCCGCGGAGGCGGAACGCCGCGCTTTGTGGAGCGCGCTCGGGGCCACGGATAACGCGGGCGCAACGGCCGCGATCACGAAGTTGAAGACCGATCTCTCGACCGCGCAGGCCAACGCGACGATCGCGCAAAATGAGCGCGGCGCATTATGGTCGGCGGCAGGCGGAGCGGCCGATCAGGCGACAGCGGTCAAAAACATCACCGATTTTGAGGGGCGCGTGACCGATGCCGTCGTCGCACGCGCGGCGAGCGCAGGTCTCCCGGCGCCGGTGGCCAAGGGCGCTCCGGCGGGCGAAAAAAGCGAGACGCGAGCGGAAACGCCGCGCAGCCGGCTCGGAGCCTCATTTCAGGAACAGATTTCGCCGAAGTAAGAATCACACCGAAAGCGAAAAAACACGTAACGCAGCAACCTCTTTTTTATGAAAACATCCGCTAAAATTTTCGCAGTTCTCGGGCTCTTCGCCGCGGCGTGGGCCTTCACCGTCCAGCCGGTCTACGGCGTCATCGTTGCCATCGGCACGGCTCAGATCTGCGCGCCGCAGAACCGCCGTTTCCAGCTTGGCGCTCAGGGCGCACTTGCCGGACCGATCACGCTGCTCGATCTCGCGATCCGCAATGGCGAAAACGTCGGCATCGTCGTCGAGGAGGTCATCACTTCGGCCCCGGAGCTCGGCGTCATCCCGGCGGTGCGGCGCCAGGGGACGAGTTATGATGTGCTGCGCCGAGTAGGACTGCCAGCCGGCACGTTTCGCAACGTCGGTGAAGGCGTGGCCATGAGCAAGAGCCAATGGCAGCGCGAGACGAAGCCGATGTATCTCTTCGATGCGCAGATGCTCATCGGTGAGGACATCGTCAAAGCGCAGACGGCGCAGAGCATGGCCACAGCCGGCGATGTGCTCGCGGATGAAGCGATCGCCACGGTGCGCGGCTCCACGTTGAATCTCAGCTCGCAAATCTATTACGGCGCGAAGGCGGATGCGAAAGGCTTTGCCGGGCTGGCGACTCAATTCAGCGACGAAGTGAACGCCGGTGGCGGCGCGAACACAACCAGCGTCTATTTGGGCTGGCTTGATCCGAGCGAGACGAACCCGCAGGGAGTGCATCTTTCACTCGGCCTCGGCGGCGAGATGAATTTCGGAGAGTGGGCGCGTCAGCAGGTGGACATGGGTAACGGCAAGAAGGCGATGGCCTGGGTGAACGGCATGATGTTTTACATCGGCCTCGGAATTGCTTCGGCCAACTCGGTCTGGCGCGCGCGCGGCGTCGATCTCGCTCATCCGTTCACCGATGCGCTCGGCGCGCAGGTGCTCGCGAAAGTCCCGATCGCCCGCCGGCAAAATTTGCGGTGGTTCATGAACCGCACCGCCGCGTTCACGCTGCAAAATGCGCGCGCGTCCGTGTCGATCGCCACTCCGGGGATTCCCGGGGGCGGCACCTATCCCGCGCTGCCTTCGGAGTGCCAGGGCATCCCGATCACGTGGACCGATTCGTTGCTCGATACCGAGACCAACGGAAACCTGCCGTAAAACCACGCGGCATTTAACGAAAGGAAAATATGTCTCTGCTCGATCTCAAAGCTCTCCGCGACGCGAACCTCGTCGCGTCCATCGCCCTGCCCGCAGCCGGCGCAGCGGCGAACACCGCCGCCCTCAATCTCGGCACCACCACTCCCGGCCGCGTGCCGCGCGTGGAGCTGCTCGTCAGCGTCCCCGCGACACCCAGCCTGGTGGATGCCAAGACGATCATTCACACCGTCCAGGATTCGGCGGATGGCGTCACTTTCGCGGCCGTCGCGGATCTGCCCACGATCACGCAGCTCGGCGCCGGAGGCGTCGGTGCGGCGGCGGTTTCGCGCCAATTCAAGCTGCCGATCGGGCTGAAGCAATACGTGCGGCTAAATTCTGCCGTGCTCGCTGCCGGTGGCGATAACACCGCGATCAGCGCGACCCTCGCGCTGGTGTTCTAAGGCTCTCCGCTGTGGCGAAACCCACCGCCAAAAAAGCGGAGGGAATTCAATTCTCCTTCGTTGCGGTCCGCACCGTTGCGGGCAGGCCGGAAGCGCTCGCGCTCGATGAGAGCAGCGATCCCGCGCTCGATCTCTTCGCGAAGCTCAAGGCCTCGCGCGGTTGCGACGAAAACGGGAGGCAGCTCTACACGCACGCCGTCCTCTTTCTGCGGTCGAAATCCAATCGCCGGCTAAAGTTCGAATGAGCTCGCAGCAGAATAGCCCCGCCTCCGGAGGCATCGGATTAAGCGGACTTCTCGGGGTGGTTTTCGTCACTCTCAAACTGCTCGGCAAAATCGATTGGCCGTGGATCTGGGTCACCGCGCCGTTCTGGATTCCGTTTGCGATCATCGCGCTGGTGCTTCTCGCGCTCTGCGCCATGGCCACGCTTTCCCACTTGCTCAAGGTCCGGAAAATAAAACGCCGACTCCGCATGAAACCTCCTCTCGCCCTCCTTTTTGCGTGCGCGCTGCTGTGCGTGTCCACGCTCCACGCCGTCGATCTGCGTGATGACAGCGGCACCATTGTCAGCGGCGGCACTTCTCAGGTGCTGGAAGGAGCCACTTCGCAGCGCCGCTACTTTTTGTTCCAGAACATCTCCGCCGACACTCTCTGGCTGAATTTTGGAACGGCGGCGGTGCAGGATGCACCCTCGATCAAGATCATTGCGGGTGCCTCGATCGTGTTTGAGTCCAGCTACGTCCCGCCGGATGCAGTCTATCTCATCGGCCCCACCACGGGCGCGAAGTTCGTCTGCAAGGTGAAATGAGTCGGATCCTCGTCCTCATTGCGGTGGTGGCCGCTGCGCTGCCGAGTTACGCCGGCATCTCCACGCCGGCATCAGGTGGCGGCGGCTTTGCCAATCCTGCCACGGCAGACTTGGACATGGGGGTATTCGGGATTACCTTAAATGGGGGGAATACCTACCTAAACGCAGACGGCA
>JAXDQV010000008.1:0-14528 GCA_034667645.1 Chthoniobacter sp. | reverse complement strand
TGCCGCTATGCGAAAAGCGATTTGAGCGCGCGCCGGTTGATGATTAAGCTCGCGACGCTCCATGTGGGACCCCTACGAGGCATATTATCCGAAGCGCAAGCCGCTTTACCGCCGCGTCTGGTTCATCGTGCTCATGGCGATTCTCCTGCTGATCCCGGCGTCGATCGGCATTTACTATCTCCGTCTGAAGGCCGTTTACGGTGCGCAGGTGAAGCGCTTCGACTTTGCCAAGCTCGAGGAAATGGAATCGGCGAGCGTTATTTACGATCACGACAACAATGTGCTCGGCCGGATTTTTCTGGAAAATCGCGATGCCGTTTCTTTCGACCAGTTTCCGCCTGAATTGATCCAATCCGTGATCGCGGCGGAGGATAATCGCTACTTCCAGCATCACGGCGTGGACTTTTACGGCATGGCACGGGCGGCGATCAAAAACTACCGCGCCGGGCGCATCCGGCAGGGCGCGAGCACGCTGACGCAACAGCTCGCGCGCAACACGTTCTCGCTGCGGGAGCGGACTTACGAGCGCAAGATGATCGAGATTTTCCTCGCGCAGGAAATCGAGAGCCGATTCTCAAAACAGAAGATTCTCGAGCTGTATCTGAACCGTGTTTACTTCGGACAGGGCTTTTACGGAGCGGAAGCGGCGGCGCGCGGCTACTTCGGGAAAACGGCGAAGGAGCTCACGCTTTCCGAATGTGCCACGCTCGCCGGGATGCTGAAAAACCCGAACAATCTCTCCCCCTGGAGCAATCGGCAGGCGTGCATTGAGACGCGGAACTTCGTGCTCGGGCGCATGCTTGATTTGAAAATGATCACGCCCGAGCAATACAAAAGTGAGATCGCCCTCACTATCGCGGTGAAGAATCGGCGGCCCGTGCATGCCGACTCTTACGCGTTTGATATGGTGCGGCAGCAGGTCAACGAGCTCGTCGGAAAAGATCGCGCGATCGCGGATGGCTACCGCATTTACACCACGATCGATGCCGACCTGCAAAAGCGCGCGGAGGAAAGTCTGCGCGCGAAGCTTCGCGAGATCGAAAATCGGGAGGGATACGAACACCAGACTCTGGCGCAATACACCGCGGCGTCCAAACAGCGCAAGCAGGCGGCGGAGAGCGGCGACGACAAGGAGGCCGGGACAACGCCGGAATACTTGCAGGGCTCGCTTGTTGTTCTCGATAACTCCGACGGCGCGATTTTAACGCTGATCGGCGGGCGGGATTTCTCTCAGAGCCAATACAACCGCGCCATCTCCGCGGCGCGCCCAGCCGGCACGGCTTTCAAGCCGCTGGTGTATGCCGCGGCATTTGAAAAGGGAATGTTTCCGGGGACGCTCGTGCAGGACACGTTGATCGACAATCGCCAGGTGATGATCGGCGGCGTCACCGGCATCCTCGGCGAATGGGGTCCGGAAAAAGCGGACAATAAATACGAAGGAGCGATCCCGGCGCGTTACGCCCTCGTGAAATCGAAGAACGCGGCCACGGTGCGGCTCGGGATGCAAACCGGCATCGACAACGTGATCGCGCTCGGGAAAAAAGCGGGCGTCACCCGCGTCGTGGGGAAGGACGAGAAAAACCGCGAGCTGCTGAATCTGCGCCGCTTTCCGGCGACGTTTCTCGGCTCGAGCGAAGTGACGCTGATGGACATGACCCTCGCTTACACCATGTTTCCAAATCTCGGCTGGCGGCCGACGGAGCCCTACATCATCAAGCGGATCGAGGACAAAGATGGGCGGCTGATTTTCGCATCGAAGCCGCAACGACAAAGCGTGATCAAGGAAACGACAGCCTTTGAAGTGCACTCGTGTCTTTCCGATGTGCTCGAGCGCGGAACCGGGGACAAAGCGTTCTCGGAATACGGACTCAAGAAGTTCCCGGTCGCCGGAAAAACAGGCACCGCCTACAATTTCACCGACGACTGGTTTATCGGTTACGACAGTTCCGTGACGTGCGGGGTCTGGGCTGGCTTCGACAAACCGTCGCCCATTTATCGCGGCGCTTTTTCAAACGAAGTCACGCTGCCGATTTGGGTGGAGGTGATGAATGCGACCTTCGCCAAATATCCGCCGAAGGAAACGCCACAGCCGCGCGGTTTGAAAAAATACGAGATCTGTCTCAGCTCCGGACAGCTCGCCACTGACAAATGCTTCGAGATGATCACCGACAAAACCACCGGCGAGAGCAACGAGCACCGGACGACTTATTTTGAGATCGCCACTGAAGAGCAGGCGCCCAGGCAGAACTGCACCGTCCACGGCGAAGGCGGAAAACTCGTTGCGGCTGCGACGATGCCGATCAGCAACGTGCCGACGCAATCGCAATACCCGCGCGCCACGCTGGCCGTCGATCTGGCCAAAGTCACGGCTGTGCCGATGAAGGGACCCACGGTCATTGGGGACGAGGATCCTTACAACGCGGTGAAACCAACCATCGTTCTGCCCGCTCTGCGTGCCTCGGACGGTGCACCGCCGCCCGCGACATCCGGCAGCGCCAGCAGCAGCGCGGCTCCTGCCGCAACGCCCGAGCAGACCGAAGTGCGCCGGGCGGAGCCAGTCCGCGCCCTGGATCAACCGGCGGAGGACGCCACAATCAAAGTTGAGCCGCCGCCGCCGCTGCAGTTTTAGTGGCCCGCTTTCATCGCGACGGCATTTTCCTACGAAAGTCCTTCGCGATTTTTCCGTAATCCTGCTTCTCTAAACACCGGAATGTTGCGCAATAAAAAGGTGATCGTCGTGATGCCCGCTTACAACGCCGCGCTCACGCTGGAACGCACACACGCGGAAGTCCTCGAGCAGGAGATCGTGGATGAAATTATCGTCGTCGACGATGCGAGTCACGACGACACGACCGCCATCGCGCGCAAGCTGCCGCGCACCTTTGCGCACGTTCACGAACAAAACCTCGGATACGGCGGCAACCAAAAAACGTGTTACCGCCTCGCCCTCGAGCGAGGCGCCGACATCGTGATCATGGTGCATCCCGATTATCAATACACCCCGAAGCTCATCCCCGCGATGGCGTCCCTCATCGCCAACGACCTCTACCACTGCGTCCTCGGCTCGCGCATCCTCGGTGGCCACGCGCTCGCTGGCGGCATGCCGATTTGGAAATACATCGCCAACCGCGGCCTCACCTTTCTGGAAAACCTCCTGCTCGGCGCGAAACTTTCGGAATACCACACCGGCTACCGGGCCTTTTCCCGCGAGCTTTTGGAAAAACTCGCACTCGAAAAAAACTCCGACGATTTCGTGTTCGACAACCAGATGCTCGCGCAAATCCTCTGGCTCGGCTACACCATCGCCGAAATCAGCTGCCCGACGAAATATTTCGACGAAGCGTCGTCAATTAATCTCAAGCGCAGCATCGAATACGGCTTCGGTTGCTTGGGGACAGCGCTCGCATTCCGCTTCGCGAAATCCGGGCTCGCAAAGCCGCTTGTTTAACCGCCAGAGCCAACCGAGTCGCCTTTTCTGGGAAACGCAAATATCGTTGTCATGTGCGGCGGCTCGTTTTCAAGTGGCTTTCCCCGATGACCCCGCGCGAGCTTCGCAAAATCATTCTTGAGCAGTCGAAGCGCGCTCACGTCGGCCACATCGGTTCTGCGCTTTCCGTCACGGACATCATCGCGAGTTTGTATGGCGGAGGCCTGAACATCCCCGGCGTCACCGACCGGGAGCGCGACCGTTTTATTTTGTCGAAAGGTCATGCTTCACTCGCCCTTTACGCGGCGTTGCACTTGCGCGGGTTTCTTTCGAGCGCACAGCTCAATTCCTTTTGCGGCGATGCGACGCTGCTCGGCGTGCATCCCGAGCACGCGCTGCCGGGAGTCGATTTTTGCTCAGGCTCGCTCGGTCAAGGACTTTCCGTTGCAGCGGGCGCGGCGCTCGGCGCCCAACTGCAAAATTCTCCGCGTCGTGTTTTTGCGCTGCTCAGCGATGCGGAATGCAATGAAGGATCGGTGTGGGAAGCGGTGATGTTTTCTGCACATCGCAGACTTTCCAATCTCATCGCAATCATCGACCTCAACGGCCAGCAGGCGCTCGGCTACACGCGCGACGTGCTGGATTTATCCGACATGGCTGGTCGATGGACTGCGTTTGGCTGGCACGCGCAGGAAGTGGACGGGCACGATACGGCTGCGTTATGCGAGGCATATGAGCGCTGCAAAACAGTTCCCGGAAAACCGCACGTCATCATCGCGCGCACGGTTTTCGGGAAAGGTGTTTCGTTTATGGAAAATCTCATCAAGTGGCATTACTGGCCGATGTCCGATGATGAATACACACAGGCGCTCGCAGAAGTGGAAGCCACGCCTACTACACCATGAGACAGGCTTTTTCACAGACTCTCGCAGAGCTTGCGCAAACCGACCCGCGCATTCTGCTGCTGACTGCGGACCTCGGCTATCTCGCGCTGGAACCATTTGCTGATGCGCATCCGCAGCGATTTTTCAATATGGGCGTCGCCGAGCAAAACATGGTCGGTGTCGCGACGGGACTCGCGGAGGCGGGGTTCATTCCATTCACCTATTCCATCGTCACCTTTTCCGTTTTGCGTCCGTATGAATTCATTCGGAACGGCCCCATCGGCCAGCATTTGCCGGTGCGCATCGTGAGCGTCGGCGGGGGCGTGGAATACGGGCATAACGGCATCTCGCACTTCGGGCTCGAAGACATCGCCGTGATGCGCGCGCAGCCGGGCATCACGCTCGTCTGTCCGTGCGATGCGGATCAAGCGCGCACGGCCATCCGCGCGACATGGGACATGCCGCATCCGATTTATTTGCGGCTCAGCAAGGACGATAAAACACGCGTGCCGGGACTTGATGGGCGATTTGAATTTGATCGTGCGCAAAAAATCCACGAGGGAGATGACGCACTCATGATCGCGCTCGGGACCGGCGCGGTGGAAGCCGCGCGCGCCGCGGAATTGCTAGCCGCCCGCGGCATTGGCTGCACCGTGCTCGCCGTCTCGACGCTTAACCCCGCGCCGACAGGAGACTTGCTCGCGCATCTCGCGCGATTCCGTTTTGTGATGACGGTCGAGACGCATTACACCACCGGCGGGCTCGGCTCCCTCGTGTCGGAAATGGTGGCGGAAAACAGCATCGCCTGCCGCGTCATTCGCTGCGGCATCAAAGAATCGCCCGGCGCCATGACCGGCAGCCAGGCATGGCTGCACCGCGTAAATGGCCTCGACGCCGAAAGCCTCGCCGTGACTGCGACGGCAGCGCTTTCAGAAAAAAGTGCGCGTTAAAAATCATGGCCGACGACACGAACCGCAGACGAAAAATCAGCGCGATCATCGCCTGCTACCGCGACGCGCCCGCCGTGCCGGTGATGCACGAACGGCTTACGAAGGCGTTTGAAAAAATTGGCTGCGACCGCGAAATCATTTTCGTCAACGACGCCAGTCCGGACGACGCAAAGGAAGTCCTCGCCGAACTGGCCGCCCGCGACCCGAACGTCGTGGTTATCAATCACGCGCGAAACTTCGGCTCACAAAACGCATTCACCAGCGGAATGAAAATTGCCACTGGCGACGCCGTCGTTTTGCTCGACGGCGATTTGCAGGACCCGCCGGAATTAATCGAGGAGTTTTACAAAAAATGGTGCGAAGGCTTCGATGTTGTCTATGGCATCCGCGTGAAGCGCGAGGCGACGCGCTTTTTAAAAATCGCTTACAAAGCCTTTTACCGCGTCTTCCGCGCCGCGTCCTACATCCCCATCCCGGTTGATGCCGGCGATTTTTCACTGATTGACCGCCGTGCTGTCGATGCGCTTAACAGCCTACCGGAAAACAACCGCTTCATGCGCGGACTGCGCGCGTGGGTCGGCTTTAAACAAACCGGCGTGCCATATGTGCGCCCCGAGCGGATGTTCGGCGTCACCACAAATAATCTCGTGCGAAATCTCGACTGGGCGCGCAAAGGCATCCTCTCGTTTTCCTACGCGCCGCTCGACCTCATCGTATGGCTTGCCTTTTTTACGGTCGGCGCATCGTTCCTGATGATTATCGTGCAGGTGGTGTTGCGCGTTTTGTATCCCGACCTCGCGCCGCGCGGCATCTCGACAATCATTGTGCTGGTGCTGTTTCTGGGCGGCATCCAACTGTTCTGTCTCGCCATTATCGGCAGCTATCTCGCGCACATTTACGATGAGGTAAAACGGCGTCCTCCTTTCATTGTAGAGAGTATTTTGAACGCGCCGAATCCTTATACGCGTGCGGCAGCAGCGCGGGATGCGGCGGCTGCAGAAACGTCCGTGCAGTCCCAATCGCCATCACGAAGCCGACCCGCGTGACGACAGTGCGCGTCACGCTCCAGCCCACGCGCTGTGCGGTTTGCGGGACGGAAAATAACGCGACCGAGCTCTATCCTGCGAACTTCGATTTCGCCGCGTTCAATCCCGCGATTTTTTCCGCGCGCCGTCTGCCCGACCGCATCCATCTCCGCATGGTGAGGTGCAACGCCTGCAGACTCGTCCGTGCCGACCCGATGGCTGAAGCCGCTGCGCTCTCGGAGCTGTATCGGCAGAGCACGTTTGATTATTCCGGCGAAGTCGAAAACCTCAAGCAAACCTACGGACGCTACCTCGCGAAGCTCGACTCGTTAGGCGCTAAAAAATGCGCACTACTCGAAATCGGCTGCGGCAACGGCTTCTTCCTGGAACAAGCAATCGCGCAAGGCTACAAAAACGTGCGCGGTGTGGAGCCAAGCATTGAAGCGATTTCCCGAGCCGCGCCTGCCGTGCGCGACCGCATCGTGCGCGACGTAATGCGCCCCGGCTTGTTTGCGGAAAACGAATTCGACGTGATTTGTCTCTTCCAGGTTTTTGACCATCTGCCCGATCCCGCCGCCGTGCTTGCTGAATGCCGACTCACACTGAAACTCGGCGGTTTCCTATTGATTTTGAATCATAACGTCGAAGCGCTTTCCGCGCGCATTCTGGGCGAGCGCAGCCCGATCATTGACATCGAGCACACTTATCTCTACAGCCCGCGCACGCTCTCGCAGTTCGTAAAAAAACACCGTTTTATACCGCGCGCCAGCGGTGCGGTTTGGAACAGTTACACACTGCAATATCTCGCTCGCCTCGTGCCTTTTCCTGCCCCACTAAAACGCGCGAAGCTCGCGTTTTTGAATGCCACCCGCCTCGGTAAAATCAGGCTGCGTGTTCCGCTCGGAAACCTGTGGTTGGCTGCGCAAAAGACGACATGAACAAGAAGATCGATGTCTTCGAGCGAGATGCGAGCCGCCACGAAGGCTATCTTTATACTCTCACCAATAGGCTTAGCAGTCGTATGGCGACTCAACGCACAACGGACGTCATTTTGGAAACAGGCTGTTTAAACGGTCGTAACGTAATCGATTTGGGATGTGGTGACGGCTTTTTCACAATCCGTTTTTGGGATGCAGCGAAACCAAAAACGATGCTAGGCATCGATGGCGCGGCGAGCGCGATCGACGTTGCCAAAAAAAGCTGCGGCGCACGCGCGATTCGATTTGAAGTCGGCAACGCACACCAGCTTCCTTTGCCCGATGACAGCTTCGATGTCGCCCTTGTGCAAAGCGTTTTGCACCATGACGACGACCCACAAGGAATCATCCGGGAGGCATTTCGCCTCGCACGAGCAGTCGTGATTCATGAACCAAACGGAAATAACCCCTTCCTAAAAGTCATCGAAAAAGCCTCGCCGTATCACCGCGAGCACCATGAGACATCTTACACCACGACCCAGATGACGCGCTGGATAGAGCGGGCCGGTGGCAGCGTCATTCAGAAACGCTTTGCTGGTTTTGTGGCAATGTTTTGCCCCGATTGGATCGCTCGCATTATGAAGCTTTTTGAGCCGGTGATTGAAAGAGTTCCAAAGCTGAATGCTTTCGGCTGCGCGGTTTATGTCATCGTCGCTCGGCGTGCTCTGTGAACGTTTATGCGTGAGCCAGGAACGCATCACTCCGCACGACTGCGCACTGTATGGCCCGTGATGCATGGCGTGCTGATAGGTCTTCAGGTGATGCTAAGTGCGCTTGTTCTCTTCGGGCCCGCCGAATTGAAAACAGAGGTCATTCAACAACTTACCCGCTGCGGACTCGTATTTTTCCATCCCGAGCGCGATGTGCCGATTTACGCCCTTGGCTGCACGTTCACGGCGTTTTTGATTGCAGTGTTCGCATGGTTTTTGCGGCGGCGATTTTCGAGCGCTGACATCAATGTTCGCGAGTATTTGATCGATCACGCCGCGGCGCAGTTACTTGCTCTCGCCGTGCTCACCGCGGCGCAAATCGGCTGGCTGTTCGCGTTACGCTGGATGTTTGTTTTTGAAAAAATCCCTGTGCCTGCGTTTCCGCTTGTAATCCTCGTGCTGCCAACAATCGCCTCGCTCGCGCTGATGCTCGAAGCAGTCGCGCGAAAACTTCCCGCGGCTCCGCGTTCGCTCGTGCGCTGGCTAAACGCACCGGATCAGGTTTGCGAATTGCCACAGAACTTTTCGTTTCACCGCGCGCTCGATCTCGTGGTGCCGGTAGCGCTTTTCGCGGTGATTTACATTCCCGGAGCGAGCCGGCTCGCGGGACGGATTTTTTTGCAGGAGGAGTTTCATCACTGGGATTTTTTTGCGATGGGACCGGCGCTCGCATTTCACCACGGCAAGGCGCTCGGCACCGACTCGTTTGCGCAATACGGCGTCGGATGGCCGCTCCTTTTCAACGCGCTCTCCGGCTTCATCCCGATCACTTACGGCAGCTTCATCCAACTCGGCACCCTTTACGCGAGCGCTTATTTCATCGGCATCTACGCGCTGTTGCGCTTGATGCTCACGCGCGTGGCATGGGCAGCGGTGGGTGTTTTTTTCGCGCTGTCATTGCAGCTTTTTCACGGTATCGATGCGACCGATGTCATGTGGCGCTGGCCATCCTCGACGGTGATGCGCTCCGCTATGGATGTGTGGTTTTTCATAGCGCTGTGGTTCCATCTGCGCAGTGGAAAAGGCGCGTGGGTGCTGGGTGCGGGCGCGCTCGTGGGACTTGCGGTTTTGTTTGAAACCGACACTGGTATTTATCTTGCGCTCATGTTCGCGGCGTATTGGATTTTTTCTCTCGGCCTTGCAAACATCCGGTTGATCCAGGGTCTAGCGGCTTTCGCCGTCGGCGGAATCGTCCTGCTTGGCGGACTGGCCATCGCGAGCCACGGAACACTGACGCGCGGCGAATTTTGGAGCGGGTGGACTGAGTCGCTGCGCAGCTACGGCGCCGGTGTCAGCCTCTTGCCGATCGCGACCGTCCCGGATTCGACGCTGCTTTTTTTTGCCTTCATCATCGCGTTGTATTTCAGCGAGATGGGCAGTGCGCTCGTGGCGCTGCTGCGGCGCGAAAGCTCACCCGCAACGGTGCTACGAGGTTGCATCGCGTCATATGGATTGCTCGTGATGATCTTATTCGTCGGGCGCTCACACCCATCCAACATTTTCCATGTCCTCGTTCCGTTCGGCATCGTGGCGACTGTGCTTGTCTCGCAAATGCACGGACGTCTCGCGACCTACGCAGGGCAGCGCGAGCGCGCGACGCGCGAATTTTGTAGCCCGATGACGAACCTCGCGCCTTGGAGCGCGTTCGCCGCTGTCGTGCTGTGGCTGCTGATCAACCCCGCATTTAGGAATTACCCTGGCCTGCTTCAATCGATGTCAGACGGCGCGGTGCCAACTGGGTTGTGTCTATTGCACGATCAACACGATGTCTGCGACCTGCCGCCGGCTGCATCGAATTACGTCGCTGCTTTCGATGCAACCATGCGCGCGATACGAGAGCGCGCGACGGGCGGACAAAGCCTCGCCGTGCTCGATGACACGGACACGATTTTTGATCTCGCAGCTGGCGTAAAACCGTGGTGGCGCTATTCGCCTGGCTTCGCAGCGATCACGCGTCGCACGGAACTCGACGCGCTCGAAAGCGTATTGGTGAACCAGAGCCCGCACTTCGTTTTCATCCGCGCGAATGATTTCCACGCGCGCGCATTTAACACCGAAGATGTTTGGCGCGAAGTGCATTCGATTGTCGAGCGACGCTACACTCTCGACAGCAACACGGGCATTTTTCAAATCTGGCGACGAAACGAAAAATGAAGCGCGTTTTGCTCACTGGTGGGACTGGTTTTGTCGGTGCAAATCTTGCGCGGCGTCTGCTCCGCGACGGCCACGCAGTGCATCTCCTTGTGCGGCCTGCGCACGCGGGCTGGCGCATCGAGGAAATCCGCCACGATATACAGCTTCATGAGCTCGAGTTAGCGGACGCGAATGCGGCTTCAAAAACGGTCGCGGCGATCAAGCCTGACTGGATTTTCCATCTCGCCGCGCACGGCGCTTATTCGTGGCAAAAAGATGCCGCACAGATTTTCCAGACAAATCTCATCGCGACCGTGAACTTGCTGGAATCGGCTCTGCGCCTTGGTTTCGAGGCATTCGTCCACACCGGCTCGTCGTCGGAATACGGCTTCAAAGATCATGCGCCGGCTGAGACCGAATGGGTCGAGCCGAACAGTCATTATGCGTGTGCAAAGGCCGCGGCAACGCAGTATTGCCGCTACTCCGCACAGGCTCAAAAGGCGCACATCGTCACGCTGCGACTTTACTCAGCGTTCGGCCCATTTGAAGACCCGAACCGGCTCATGCCGAAGCTCATCGAGCACGGGTTGCGCGGCGAACTCCCGTTGCTGGTGAATCCCGACATCGCGCGTGATTACATTTACATCGATGACGTGTGCGAAGCCTGCATCCTCGCGGCGCAAATGCCATCTTGCGAACCGGGCCCAGTTTACAATCTCGGCACTGGCGTGCAGACATCACTGCGCGATGTTGTCGATGTCTCGAGGCGCTTGCTCGATATTGCCGCCGAGCCACAGTGGGGGTCGATGCTACCGCGAATCTGGGACACGTCGGTGTGGGTCGCAAACAATCAGAGAATCAAAGCAGAACTCGGATGGAAACCGCGTTTCAATTTCGAGGAAGGCTTCCTAGAAATGGCGAACTGGGCCCGGAAAAATCTGCCATGAAGGTGCAGCGTATCATTCTCGCTACGATCTTTGCGATATCTGCATATCTGAGCCTTGGACAGCTCGGCGAGCCCGCGCTTTGGGATGATGAAGCGCATGTCGCGTTGTATGCGCGGAGTTTTTTGCAGATCGGTCATTGGTCTGCGTGGGACGGACGAAATCTCGCTGGAGGAGATCGTAACGGTGCATATTTGAACAATGAGCTCCGGCACGTGATGCCGCAGTTGGATTACGTCATTGCAGCAGGAGCATTTCGCGTCTTCGGCGTCTCGACATGGACGGCGCGAATTGCCTTCGCGCTCGCGGGAATGGCCGCGCTGGGAGCGTTTTACCTCTGGCTGAAAATGGAGATGCCGCGCGAATTCACGCTCCACTCGTATGCACTCGCGTCGCTCGCATTTTCGGTGACGTGGCTACTAAACATCCGCACCTGTCGTTATTACTCCCTCGCCGCGCTGCTGCTCCTCGCCGGGCTCATTGCTTACAAGAAATTTTTCCAGACTAAAAACTGGCTGTGCCTTGGATTGCTCGCGCTATGTGCTGCCCTGCTTTTTTACACGAGCGCGCTGGTCTGCGGCGCATTTCTGCTCGCACTCGCAGCGCGCCATTTCATTTTTTACGGGCGCGATTGCGCGCGCCGTGAGTGGCTGCTGCTCGGGGGATGCGGTACACTTTTTCTCGCGCTCATCCTGCCGTATGCGCTGACTTGTGTCCGTGCCTACACCGCAGCGGCGCGCGCGGAACAGGCCGCGAGCGGAGCGCACCCCGAGCCATGGCTCGCGAGCCGGTTCATACTGCTTTGGTGGAATGTGCGCGAGCTCAACACGGTCAATGCACTGCCGTGGCTCATCATCGCCGGACTCGCCGCATGGTATTTTTTTTCAGCAAAAGAGGATGCGCAAACACAGCGTGAAAAGCGCGCAGTCGCGGAATGGTCCTGCATCGCCGCGGTGTATGTCACGGGCATCGCGCTGCTCTCGCCGCAGCCGGTGCAGCTCACACGCATCGCCGATGTGCGCTATCTGTCGCCCGCACTGCCGCTGTTCGCAGCGCTTTGTGCTGTCGTGTTTACGGCGCTTCACCGTCGCACGACCATCCATGCCGGAGTCAGTGCGCTCGTGATTTTTGTCATGACAAACCTTGGCGGCGTGTGGCCGACAGACTGGAACTTCCGCTGGCTGCTGCCCGAATTCGTGAATGAAATCAACACGCCATATCCAACATCATGCAGCGAGGCGGCGAAATATTTGCGCCAGCACGCGAGCAAGGACGACCACGTTTTTGCGCTGCCGGATTTCATTCAAAAACCGCTGGTTTTTTACGTTGGCGATCACGTGCGAGTCTGCGGACTGCTCGACCATCGCACGCACCTCCCCGCCGCGGCGGTCGAACGCTGCGACCCCGCGCTTTTAATCGAAGACGCATACCCGGAGTGGATCGTCTCCTGCGGCGCGCAGCCAAATCTTGGACAAATCGCAGGATTTTTTTCGCGTCCTCATACACCTGCGGGCACTGACAAAACAGTAACATTCCAATACCAGCTCGCACAACTCCTCCCGGTTTATTGGGATCAAACGCAGCGCCCGGAACTGCCGTGGCACAGCTTCGGACCAAAACAGCGATTTAATCCAGCCTCCGAAGCTGTATACATTTTTAAACGCCGTAACACCGTTCCATGAGTTCCTACCTAGCTAAGTGAAAGGAATTCCTAAGACTAACAACATTCAACTGAGTGGCTGGTTCGTTTAGGCCGAGGACTCATAAGCTTTTTTATATGAAACCTCTGAGTCCCGTCGTTTCTGTGGTTATGCCAGTTTTCAATGAAGCAGCGAGTGTGGGAGGTGTTGTCTCCGCCGTGCTTCAACAATCTTGTGTCGCCGAGCTCATTGTGGTCGATGACCACTCAACCGATGGCTCCTGGTCAATCCTGGAGGAGGCGGCCCGCGAGGAACCTCGACTGCAACTGTTTCGCCACGAACAGAATCTCGGGAAAGGCGCGGCACTACGGACGGGTATCGCGAAAGCGTCCGCCCCGATCGTGCTGATCCAAGATGCGGACTTTGAGTATGATCCGATCGAATACGACCGCCTCATTCAGCCAATCGTCACCGACAGCGCGGACGTCGTGTTCGGTTCACGCTTTCGCGGCGGTGGCGCACATCGGGTGTTTCATTTCTGGAACTATTTGGGGAACCAGCTTTTGACCAAGCTTTCAAACCTAGTCACGAACTTGAATCTTACTGACATGGAAGCGTGCTATAAAGCTTTCCGGCGGGAGATTATTCAGAGTCTTGAGATCGAGGAACACCGTTTTGGGTTCGAACCCGAAATCACCGCGAAAGTCGCGCAGTTAGGCGTGCGAATTTACGAAGTTCCAATTTCCTACCACGGACGGACCTATGCTGAAGGCAAGAAGGTTGGCTGGCGCGATGGCATCAGTGCGGTGAGATGCATTGTAAAATATAACGTCCGCCGAAAAAATGGGAGTCATCCACGAACCGAATCTACGAACAGTGCGTCGGCGATCTCTCGAATCAACGCGGGGCCGCGATAGATAAACCCTGTGTATAGCTGGATGAGCACGGCTCCGGCATCGAACTTTTCGAGAGCTGCCTCCGCGCTCACCACGCCACCCGAGGCAATCACTGGAAGCGCAGTCCTGGACGAAATGAAGCGCACGATTTTGGTCGAGCGCTGGCGGAGTGGTTCGCCGCTCAGGCCACCGCTTTCATCTCGATTCGGAGCGAGTGCCGAGTGATCGAGTGTTGTGTTGGTCGCCACGATTCCGGCTAACTGGTGAATCTCCGCGAGTTCAATAATGTCTTCGATCTGAGACAACTCCAAATCGGGCGCGATCTTAATCAGAACAGGCTTGCCGGTAGGAAACGTCTTCTCAGAATCACGCGTTGAACGCTCCGTTTCACCAATCGTTGCCTGCCCAAAGTGCCGATTCTTGCTTTGCACTTCACGCATCAATTCATCGAGCGCCGTCTTTTCCTGCAAGCTACGCAATCCCGGGGTGTTCGGAGAGCTGACGTTCAGGACAAAGTAATCGCCAAATGGAAAAACCCTTTCGAGGGAGGTCAGGTAATCCGCGGTCGCATTTGCGAGCGGAGTGATTTTCGATTTCCCGATGTTGATGCCGATGGGAATTCGCGGCCACTGAGCTGATGCGTGCAGCTTCTCGAGTCTCGCGGCAACATGGCCCGCGCCTTCATTGTTAAATCCCATCCGGTTGATGAGGGCGCCGTGTGATGGGTAACGAAAAAGTCTCGGTTTTGGGTTACCCGGCTGCGGATGTCCCGTCACCGTGCCTGCCTCCACGAACCCGAAACCAAGTGCCTCCCATGCAAGGAGCGCTACCGCATTTTTGTCGAAACCCGCGGCAAGCCCGATTGGATTCGGGAACTCGATCCCGAAAACGGTCCGTGCAAGCTTTGATTCGTCGCATCGTGCGCCCAGCAAGCGAATGAGC
>JAXDQV010000007.1:0-3699 GCA_034667645.1 Chthoniobacter sp. | reverse complement strand
ACCGGGCTATCGGTGGTGGCGGCAGTGTCATCGAGGTGGAAAATCCGGTGCGCGTTTTGTCCATCGATGATGAGCTTGCCCGCGCCCGGGCCTTTGATGATCACGTTGCCCAGACTGGTGAGTTCACCGCCCGTCAGCTTGATGACGTTTTCGCTGTGCACGGGCGGTGCGGGGAGATGAAAAATGATCGTGTCGCTGCCCGACCGCGTATCCGCCTGCGCAAGCATGTCCCGCAGGCTGCCCGGATCGGCATCCGTGAGGTTGGTGACAATGAATGTCGCCGGCGCGATGCGGGCTTCGAGCGGTTCGATGGAGGAAGTAATCGTTTTCACAAACGGTTCCTCGGACTATGTCCTGCTCGAACGACGAGACAAGTCGATTCGGCTCGAATCGAAACCTTGCCGTCAATGCCATGGCGGCAGCACCCGAACTTTGGAAAAGCCCGCGCTGAGCGCACGATCACGGCCGACGCAACCAGCCCAAAACTCGACTTGAAGGTGTTGTCTTATCCAAGGCACTCGCCGTAAGGAGTTACTATTTGCCGGCCCTTAACCGGCAACTTAAAATTGGCGAGGAAGTTTCAGTCCTTTAGCCTCGCGGTCTGTGCTGCTGGTTGCAAATTGGAGATACTTCACTGGCGCGATAGAAGAGAAAAACACATGGTTATGAAGCTAACTGAAAAACGAACACAATAACCTGTGCGATCCGGGCACGCAGCCGAGATATAAGCGCTCGAGTCGCCTAGTATCTCAAATGCTTCCAGCGATCCAAGGTTGGTTGCACTTCGAAGTTGATCCTAAGCGTTGCGGTTTTATTTTGGAGGGCTGGTAACAGTCAATAGGATGGGTTTGGAGTTAAGCGTTCCGAGGGTTAGCGGCGTGCCGAGTGGAAACATACCTGGTGCAACGGAGGAGATGAAAAACTCGTTTAGCTTCGCACCGGCTGGAATTGAATAAATGGTGGGAGCGCCGACATCGCTACCGCCGCTCTCGACCCGCAGTAATATTTGCGCGGAATCGCCATGCGCCAGGTTGGATGCTGCTGTGCCTGCCGCCAAAACCACCCTGGCTTCGTGAGGGGGCTTCCCTGCGGCCGAGACCAAGACGTTCATATGCTTGCCATCGGCATCGAGGGAAACCGTTGCCTCGCGGTCAGTGGTGAGCACAAAGCTGGTTCCGTGCATGGAGCCCTCATCGACTGCTTCCGGTGCTCGGATGACAAAGGTTTCGGAGAGCAGCGAGTGCGGGCGGGGTGAACATCCGGCAAGAGCGAAAAGAATAAGAATGATGAAGAGTGATTTCATGATGGTGATTGCGTCATGGTTTGGATTCCAGCAACGCCTCCTTCACATCTGAGCCAAAGCGCAGGATGTTGCCGTCAGGATCGCTGACTTCCATCTGCCGCGCCCACGGGTAATTGGCCGGAGTCGCTCGGACCATCGCACCGCTGGCCTGACATTCGCGGTAGAGTGCGTCCACGTCCTCCACGCCAACCCAGACATAAGCGCCCAGCGGGCCATGGCCGCTGCTGGCGAGGTAGATCGAGCAGCCGTCCCGTGAAACGCAGCCGAAACGCTCATTGCTCCACGGAGCCTTCGTGAAACCGAGCACCTCAATGTAATAGCTCGTCGCCACTGCCATGTCGGTTACGCTCAGAATCGGATCAATGCGCTCAAAGTTCGTTTTCATTGGTGTGAAAGCGCGGAATGACGCTTGGCATCTTAAACCCGATGAGTGTTGCATTGGCAAGCAGACTGGCTGGCAATGGGGGTTGATAGAAACGGGGAAGCCGCAGACGCCGGAAGGCGGTCTTTGGTTCCCAGGCCAAGGAACTGACCTTGTTCGTTAGATGGGCTCCCCGCCTTTTTGACTTATCCCGCAGAGTATCAAAGGCCACACGAGCGATCGTGCGAGCCTGTATCACAAGGTCGGGCGAGGTCATGAGCACCAGGTCGGGGAACCGGGGGCACGCACCGAAGCGGCAATATCAGTGTTTCAGCGAGCGCCCTCTCGATTTTCCATGCCAGCTCACTGGCGATAGTCCACAAGCGATTCTGTTACTCGGCTTGCTGCAGCGACAAGGCTTTAAAGGCCAGCTCGGCACTGGTCGCATAGGCCGCCACCGTGGGACCCGCGCCTGCTACTGCTCCATATTGGTAACGGCCGGCGGGATAAAGGGTGAGCGTGTAGCTTTCGTTGTCGACCGCTTTCGGAAGACCAAAAACGAATACCTGCACTGAAGGCCTGAGCCCGGTGGCCACGGTTGGGATGCTGGTCATCCCGTGTTTTTCCATGGTGTCATAGGTGAAAAAGCGCTGCATCGTGCCGAGCGCCCCGCCCTTTTTGATCTGACTAACCCTGAATTTTGCCTTAAATGCGCCGGCAGAGATTTCACGGACCGACTGGTGGACGGCCAAGGCTTCTTCCCCCTGCTTGCGCTGTTCGGCCAAGGTTGCTCTGACATCCTCCCGATCTTTCTCGGCTTGGGCTGCCACCGCCCGCTGCTGGTCGGTGAGCCGCTTTTTGAACTGCTCCGCCGCCGCGGCATCGAAGTGGTAGCGGCGTTGAATGTCCTTCGAGAGATTCGAGAATGGAACCTTCACGATCCCGTCACCGGTGGTGATGACCAGGCCATCAGGCTCGGTGCGTGAAATCGTCGAGTCATCAAAGGTTCGCTGGCCGTCAATCGTCGTGATCTCTTCGGCCCCGGCAAGGCAGCTCGTAGCCACGAGCAAATGGATCCATTTCATGCGCATATTTTACTAAGTTTCAGTGGATTAAAAAACCAGTGCCTTACTTGCTCAGGCTCTCGAAAATTGCAAACCGGCTCCCGCCGGGTCGACGATTCTTGAATCACATGATCACGCTGGGCCACCTCGGGCGTTCCTCTGATTATGATTCTGCATTCCATTCTCGATCTCGCCCCGATCATCGAGGGCAGCGATGCGGCAGAGGCGTTCCGCAATACGCTCGACCTCGCACAGCATGCCGAACAGTGGGGTTATCACCGCTACTGGATTGCTGAGCATCACAATCTTGCCGGCATCGCCAGCGCCGCAACCTCCGTGGTCATTGCGCATGTTGCCGGCAGGACTTCCAGCATCCGTGTTGGCTCTGGCGGGATCATGCTGCCAAACCACGCACCACTGGTCATCGCGGAACAATTTGGCACGCTGGAATCCCTTTTCCCGGGACGAATTGACCTCGGCCTTGGCCGGGCTCCCGGCGGGGACCAGCTCACCGCGCGCGCCCTGCGCCGTGGTCTCAACAGCAGTGGCGACACTTTCCCGAATGATGTGCTGGAGTTGCAGTCCTATTTCGCACCCACCCATGCGCAGCAGTCAGTGCGAGCCATCCCCGGCTCCGGACTGAAAGTCCCGCTTTACCTGCTTGGATCCAGCGATTTCAGCGCCCGGCTGGCTGCAGAGCTGGGATTGCCGTTCGCCTTTGCTTCTCACTTTGCTCCCGATTATCTCCTGACCGCCCTCGCTCTCTATCGTCAAAATTTCAAGCCTTCCTCCCAACTCGCCGCCCCGCACGTTATGGTCGGTGTGAACATCATTGCCGCGGACAGTGACGCGGAAGCGCAACGGCTTTTCACTTCCCTGCAGCAGGCATTCCTCGGGATGATCCGCGGGGTCCGTGGCCAGCTCCCGCCGCCGGTCCCGACGATGGTGGGACGCTGGAGCACCATGGAAGA
>JAXDQV010000006.1:0-3376 GCA_034667645.1 Chthoniobacter sp. | reverse complement strand
ACTCTGATGAATTAGTTTTCCGAGCTACATTCACCGATGGAAGCGAAGGTCTTTTCACGGCTCGTGCAGTGCCCGAACCGACCACATGTATTATGATCGTCATGGGTGCTTCCGTGTTGATGCGTTTGTGTCGTAACAACGGTAAATCTAGATGTTGATTTTGCTCGAGTGCCTAAAGTGAGGTTTTTTTGCCTCTCGTTCCCAAAGTGAGGCTTTTAACTCGACAACGCTGCTAGCCTTCTAAAACTGCCGCTGTTTCGGGGCTGCACTTTCCATGAAATTAAAACATGAATTCCTAATGCTGCTGCTGTCGTGGACGGCTTGGTCCTGCATGCGGAGCATGGCCGATGATTCGGCGGGAGCAGATCGGCTGGCGCGACGGCTGGAAGGGACTTATTGGACGGTGCCTTACCCGCATCTCGCTCAAGGCAAGGATTGGTTTAGCCTCAATGCCGGTGGCACGGCCACCGCAGGCTGGCACGACATGCCAAGAAGCTGGAAAGCGGTGAGCGACATTAAGATCAGCCTCGATATCTTAGGCAGTGGAGCCAAACGCGAACTGCACTTCAATTCTACGCTTACCGATGCGACCGATAACTATCGCGACAATTATCACCGCATAGCCAAGCCAACGCCGGAAATGATGGAAAAAGTGGAACGAGGGCCCGCCTCTCCCACACCGAAACCGAGTGCCGAAGCCCAAGCCTCGCCTCTTCCCACGCTACCCCCGTTACCGGAAACGCAAGCGGGCAGCGCCGCGCTCATCAAGAGCTATCGCGACAGCCTCGTCTTTGTCAGCGGTGCGGATGGGGCGGGAAGCGGATTTATCGCCAGCCTGTCGGGAACGAATTTTCTCGTGACTAATGCCCACGTCGCCGCTGGTGTGAAAGGGGCGGCGTTTCGGACCTTGGACGGCAACACCGTGCGAACGGGGGCGGGCGCGGTCGCCGTGGGACACGACATTTTTCGCATGCAGCTCGCGGCGGGCGGAAAGCCGTTCGAGATTATGCAGAATGTGGATGAAAATGCCGCGATCGGCGACGATGTCGTTGTGCTCGGGAATGCCGAAGGGGCAGGCGTTATAAACTCCCTGGTCGGGAAAGTCGTGGGCGTCGGACCTGACCTCGTCGAAATTGATGCGCAGTTCGTCCCTGGCAACAGCGGCAGCCCGATTATTCATCTTAAGACGGGCCAGGTCATCGGAGTGGCCACCTATCTCATCGTCCAGGATGTTGATCCAGTCAGCGGCAAGCCGAACCACAAAATCAGGCGCTTCGGCTACCGGCTCGACACCACTAAAAACTGGCAGCCGGTCAACTGGGCCGTGTTTAACACCGAAGCGGCCACCATGGAAAAAATCGAGGCTCTGACGGATGCGTTGATCGGAGTGCTGCAGGACATCGCAGCCCACAAAGGCCGCCTAAATCCGGATCAACATCGGAACCCGGCCATTCGGACAGCGGTGGATAATCTGGCCCAAGCCGAACGAAGCCGCAGTCTCAGCCAGCGCGATGCCACGCAAATCGTGCAGGGATTCTTCTCGTCATTGCGTTTCGTCAGCCAAACCGACATCAACGACGCCAAACGCCGGCTAACTTATAATTTCTTTCAACGCCGGCTCGCGGATCAGGAAAGAGTCCGCACGCAACTCTACCAAGGATTCGACCAAGCAGTGCAAAGGCTTCGCTAAGTAGTAGTATCCTCTCGTTCCCAAACTTCGCGGTTTGGGAACGCCAGCTTCTGTCTTGAAACTGCGTTTTCTCCGTAACAACGTGCCATCATGCGCAACCCCTGCTACTTGCAGGCGCGTCAAAGGTCTCCGGCTTTACGCAGCTTTCTGAAGATGAACCGCCATCGGCATTCCCCTTTTTGTCTCACCCTTGCTGCAATTTCTTGAGCCGGCCAAACTTGTTGCTCATCACGAGACCGAGATGGGACATTCGACTATTTATCAGCGTTCGCCACTTGATTCCGACCTCCGTTTATTACCCTTCGTTGGTCTATTCCTCTGCATGTATGTGCAGTCGCACTGGCGAGGCGATCCGAAGCGACGGCTTCTCATCAGGCTTATCGAGCACGCACAGTCACAATCCGAGCATGTCGCCTAACCCTGCGGTGCAGCGAACCGCTGGTCGCTCTGCGTTCCAGTTTTTCGACGGCTTCCACATTCAACCTGCAGCAACGCGCGCTCTCGCCACCGGTGGCTGATCTTGGGTCTCGTTAGATGGAAAGACCGTCTCTATAGTTTGCTCGTTCGTGAAGCGCTCTTTGCTCCTCGTCCTCGTGTTGGTGCTCCTCTACGTCGGCAGCTACACCTGGTTTCGCTCGGCCCACGTCAAACGGTGGGACCGGGACGGGCATGATTACGTCATCTTTCCTCAGCAGCCAGCACTCTACTACCTGTATCGGCCGCTCACGTATTTGGACGCGAGACTCACCGGGATGCGTTTCCACATCGGTCCACATCGATGATGATGCCACGCAAAACTCCTAACCACGCGATGCAGCGAACCGCAGGCAAGGCGGCGAGTGACATTCAGCGTGTTTGCCCTCCACGCATCGGCTAGTTGGCACGTTGCACTCGGCTCGCGGTAGCTGATCCTGTTCTCGTTAGCCGATGCTCGCGCTGCTTGAATCAAGCGCCTAAGGTCAAACGACTCCCGACCGTTTCTCCAGTATGAATCACCTTCTTTTTCGATCGCTGTTCGCCTTTGTCCTCTCTCTGACTCCTCACGCTTGGAGCGCCGAACTCGATGCGACCTCACCATTCGTTCTGACGGTCGTTCCATCATTGAGTCGCCCCAAAGTCAAAAGCATCACTATCGCAGACGACGATCCCAAGGAGTTTTACGTGGTGCTCACCAATACCTCCAAAGATACGCAGCCAGTCTTCGAGACTTGGAACAGTTGGGGGTTCCGAACAGTTTCTTTCGAGTTCACGATGCCGGACGGTAAGAAGATCGACATTACGAGGGACACCGAGGTTTGGACGATGAATTTTCCATCCACGTTTCTCATTCCACCCGGCGAGCATCAGGTTTACGCCATTCGTCTCGACAAGGGATGGGAGAGCCGCCCGAAGCTCCCAGCCAACGCCGAAGCCCAAACCCAAATCACGCTGAAGGCAATTTACCAAGCAGAAGTCACCCCAGAAGCTACAGAGCATAAGGTCTGGGCGGGACGCGTCGAATCTAAGTCCTACGATATTACACTCGAACGTCGGCAAACTCGCAAATGACCGTTAAGCGCTTCCAAACCACTATTCATGAAACTCCTCACTCTCATCACAACCGTTCTTCTGGGAATCAATGCGCTACTCGCCGCTGCGGAGCCCATCCCCGCATCAAGCGTCAATTGGCTAGGCGCCATGGGGTCG
>JAXDQV010000005.1:0-3328 GCA_034667645.1 Chthoniobacter sp. | reverse complement strand
GCAGCGCCCTTTTAAGGCGTTGGTTGAGGGTTCGAGTCCCTCCCAACCCAGACCTTCAGTCACTCTGGAACCCGCTTGGATTCAGGGTTCCCAGCCAATCGAGCCGCGTTTTTATTGGGCCCATTTGTGCGGGAAATATGCGCGAAAGGGCGTGTTTGATCGTCAGTGATTCTTCGAGCGATTAGCAAAAGGAAACGCCGGGCATCGAGACAATAACGGCATGATTTTCCTCATGCGTAATGAGCTGGGACGAGTCCTGCCTCTCAGTCTCGAGAAAAAATACCACACGCTTATGAAGACCCACCCATGCAACGCGCGCGCTGCGAAAGGCGCGGCAAACATTCAGCACTAGCACGACGACGCTGAGCAGCCCAGAAATTCCAGCGGCTCAGTGGCAAGGAATAATTGGGGCGGCGCCATAGTAACGCTGAGTTACGAAGAATTCCGGGCCAATCCGCGACGGACCAAAAGTCGGAAGCAATTCAGTATCACGAAGTATGTCCTGGGATTGCTCGCGTTTTTTCCGGTGTAGGGAGTTTCGCTTGATCGCGCGCGCGGAGTGAACGTTGTGGGATAGTCCGTAGAAGGGGAGCGGAGTGGCCTCTCCGCTTTTCGCTTTCTCGCGCAGGGTGGCGCATTTATTTCCCCATCATGCAATTCCCGCGCGCGCGACCCCGCTCGTGGCTGCGATCCAAGGTCGCGGAGCTATTCTCCATCGACCTGCGTTCACTCGCGGTTTTCAGGGTCGTCCTGGGAATGGTCCTCCTCGCGGATCTCGCGACGCGCCTCTTGCATTTGCGCGGTCATTATTCGGACGACGGCGTGTGGCCTCGCGCTCTCGCCATCGATGAGCTTTCAAAGCGCACCTGGTATTTTTCGTTCCATCTGCTGAGCGGTTCGGTTGGTTTCGAAGCAGTATTATTCGCCATTGCCGCACTCGTCGCCGTCGCTCTGATCATCGGGCTTTGGACCCGAAGCGCGACGATCGTCTCATGGCTGATGCTGGTGTCGCTCCATACTCGCAACGCGGCTGTGCTGAACTGCGGAGACCTGCTGCTCGCGCTGTTCCTCTTTTGGAGCCTGTTTTTACCGCTGGGTGCGCGGTGGTCACTCGATGCCCGTCGCTGTCGAAAAGAGCCGTTTTGCGCGGTTTTCTCGGCGGCTTCGGCCGCGCTTTTACTGCAGGTCTGCCTTGTCTATTGGTTCAGCGCGGCATTCAAGTGGGACGGAGTATGGAGCGGCCGCGGCGATGCGTTGCGATACGCGCTAAATCTTCAAACCGTCGCAACGCCGCTCGGCTCGGCCCTGCTCGACTACCCGCGATTGCTGCGAGTGCTGACTTGGAGCACGCTTGCTCTGGAAGGGGCCGGACCGCTGCTCGTGTTCATGCCGTTTGCAAGCTGGCTTTTTAGAACGCTAGCTGCGCTCGGTTTTATCGCATTCCACCTCGTCGCCATTCAGCTCACCTTCAGTCTCGGCCTCTTTCCGGTGATCAGCGCCGCGGGCTGGATTGTATTTTTGCCGGCGTGGTTTTGGGACAGGATTCTCCGCAGGCCGCGGCCCGCGAATATGCCGGTGCTCGGCGCACATTGGGCCGTAAATTTGGCAGTTAGCCTGTTTTTTGTGCTCGTGGTATTGTGGAATTTTCGTGGATTGAATCCACGCTGCTTCGGGGCTCTTTTTCCGCAGCGGCTCACGCCAATAATGTATGCACTTCGGCTCGACCAGCAGTGGAGTATGTTCGCGAGCAGGGCGCTCGCCTCGGATGGCTGGCAGGTTGTGATCGCGCAGTTGGTAGATGGATCCCAAGTGGAATTGCTCAGCGGCGGCGTGGATTATTCGTCGGGGGAAATCGAGAGGCCGCGGCGATTGAGTGACATGTTTCCGGATTATCGCTGGGGGAAATATCCGCTGCGCACCTCGCGCCCATCGCAATTCTCCCGTTACAAATGTTACGCGGATTTTCTGAAACGGGAATGGAACCGTGCGCACACGCCCGAACGCGCCGTGGCGGCACTGGAGATTTACTTTATGCGCGAGGTCAACCAGATCCCGCGCCAGTCTGCAGAACCAGAATTACTTTATTCTGATATCAAGGCGCAACGGTCTGAGGTCGGGGACTTCGGCGATGAGTCGCCATTTTGAACAGGGAATCCAAGGTGCCTTACAGGGAAATGCCCTCCCCGAATTCCGGGCTCTCCGGATGGGAAACCGGGGCGGGCGTTGGCAAAGGCTTCAAAGTGGTCTTCGTCTTGTCGGTCGTGTCCGTGTCTTTGCCGGTCACGGTCTTTATGCGCGGTGAGCGCAGGACCATTTCGCCCATCCGCGACCGGAATTCGCGCTGGCCCGGCCGAAATGAATCGCCTGCTCCTTCAAACGGATTCTTGCCGCGAAAGATGTTTCCGATTTCGAATGGCACCGACACGCGGATGCCCGCGATCCAATGGCCGCCCATGAAGTATTTGTCGTCGTAGTAGGAGATGTCGGCGGTGACGCCTTGCAGCAATTGCGCTTCGGCCCGTGCCTCAAAACCACGGAAATCGTGGCCGAACGGGTTGTTGTAATGATAGTAGCCAGCGAAAAGTCGAAGTTCGAAATAATGGTCGAGCCCCGGCACGAGCACGCCTGCCTCGGTGTAAAACCCGGCCAGCCCGGCTTCGCGAAAGCGCGTGCGCTCGAACGTCGTCACCGTGGTCGTCTCGCGGAAGGGCAAACCGTTTCTCGTGACGGTGCGGTGGGAAGTATCCGTGTCCCGAACCCGGTGGTGCGTGCTCAAGTTGTAGTTCGAGTCATCAGGAAGGTAGTAATTGAAGCGGGCATCGACCCATTTTGAGAGAATCTCCGCTCCAAGCCCGAGCTGATCGAAATGATTGCCGTATTGGCTTTCGAGATAATCGTAAAATCCATTGAGACCGAAAATCAGATCACGATCCGGCACGAGATACCGCCACACGGCGCCGAAGGAATACACATCCTGATCATGGTCGTTTAACTGCGCCCGCGAACTAAAGGCGAGGATTTGGTTGGATGAAGCCCATGCGGGGAGCAGGAGGTCGATGTAGCCATCGGTAAGGTGATTACTGAACCTTCCGCCGATCGTGATGCTGCCGGGAAACGTCTCCTCGCGGACGGCGACGTTCTTGTCGTTTTTGAAATCAGGAGCGGGTGCACCAGCCTGCACGGTGCCCGCGAGCGAGATGACGAGTGAGGCGCAGACGACAGACCACCAACGAAGAGGAACGCAATTCATAGATTTTGGGGGAGCGAAGACCGCCAGCAGCGATCGGGCGAGGTTTTAGCCTTGCCCTTTTTACTGTCAACTTCAAAC
>JAXDQV010000004.1:0-5634 GCA_034667645.1 Chthoniobacter sp. | reverse complement strand
GGTAGATCAGACGATAGGCTTCGCGGATTCGGCGGATCGTTTCCTCGGAAAATCCGTTGCGCTCCAGCCCGACCAGATTGATCCCGCGAACGGCAGCGGGATTTCCATCGGCGATCATGAAAGGCGGGACATCCTGCACGATTTTCGAGCAGCCGCCGGTGAGCGCGAACCGGCCGATTCGGCAGAATTGATGCACGGCGCTCAGTCCGCCGATGATCGCGTAGTCGCCCACCTCGACGTGGCCGGCGAGCGTGCCGTTGTTTGAAAAAATAACCGAGTTTCCGACCACGCAGTCGTGCGCGATGTGGCTGTAGGCGAGAAAATTTCCATCGTTGCCAATCCGCGTTGTTGAGTGCGGCGCGGTGCCGCGATGCACGGAGACGAACTCACGGAAGCAGTTGTTGTCGCCGACGACGAGATAGGTTGGCTCGCCGGCGTATTTTAGATCCTGCGTCTGCTGGCCGATGGAGGAGTGTGCGAAAAACTTGTTGCCGCGCCCGAACGTCGCCGGTCCCTCGAGAGTCACGTGATGCTGCAGCCAGCAATCGGCGCCCAGCTTCACGCCGGCACCGACGACGCAATACGGCCCGATGACGACGCTCGCATCCAGCCCTGCGGAAGGATCGACGATCGCAGTCGGGTGAATCTGCGTGGTCACGTGGTCACGAGCGTGAACATCATCGCGGCCTCGGAGACGACCTCTCCGTTCACCAGGCAACGTCCGGTGGCCTTGGCGATTCTGCCTTTCCACTTCGTCAGCTCGACCTGGATGAAAAGCGTGTCGCCCGGCACCACCGGTTTGCGAAACTTCACATCGTCGGCGCTCATGAAATAGCCGACGCAGCCGGGACTGTTCGCAGCGCGGAGGAGCAAAATACTCGCGGTCTGCGCCATCGCCTCGAGCTGCAGCACGCCGGGCATGACGGGGTGACCGGGGAAATGCCCTTGGAAAAACGGCTCGTTGATCGTGACCGATTTCACGCCGGTGCATTTCGTTTCGCCTTCAAACGCGACGATGCGATCGACGAGCAGGAACGGATAGCGATGCGGCAGAATCTTCATCACGTCGTTCACGTCGAGGACATCGCCGCCCTTGGGCACAATCGCCAGCGGCACCATCGCCAGCATCTTGTCGAGCTGCTTGCCGAGGGCGCGCGCGAGGTCGGTGTTTGGTCCGTGGCCGGGCTTCACGGCAATGACGTGGCCTTTGATTTTGCGGCCGAAAAGCGCGAGGTCCCCAACGATATCGAGGATCTTGTGCCGTGCGAATTCGTCCGGAAATCGCAGCGGCTCCTTGCCGAGCACTGATTCGCCGCGGATGACGACGGCGCTTTCCAGACTGCCACCTTTAATCAGCCCTTTCTCCATCAGCGGCTTCACGTCCTCGTAAAAAACAAACGTCCGGGCCGGGGCGATCTCCTTCTCGAAAATCTCGGGCGTGATTTCCGTGCTGTAAAACTGCGTGAAACGTCCATTCGGCCCGACTTGTGTGCAGGAGACGCGAAATTTGTCGTCGGGCACGAGCGTCATCAGGGAACCGTTTTTCGTCTCGATGTGCAGCGGCTCATGCACCTCGAAGTGGCGGCGCGCGGCCGTTTGCGGGGCGATGCCGGCCTTCTTGATCAGCTCGATGAAAGGCTGCGCGCTGCCGTCGCTGATCGGCGGCTCGTTCGCGGTCATCTCGATCAAAACATTGTCCACGTCGAGGCCCGCCAGCGCAGCCAGCACATGCTCGACGGTATGCACTTTTACGTTTCCCTCGGCGATCGTCGTCGAGCGTTCGACGGTCTTTACGTTCTCGATTTTCGCGTCGATCGTCGGCTCGTCCGGCAGATCGCTGCGTTTGAATTTCCGGCCGAACCCGACCGGAGCCGGGTGCAGAGTCAGGGTGACATTTTCACCGGTGTGGAGCGCAGTGCCGGTGAGGCTGGCGCTTTTCGCGAGAGTGTTCTGGAGGGGGGCTTCCGAGGACATGCGCGGCGAGTCTTAGCGGCTCCACGCGCCGCATTCAACCCCGCATCAATCTTTCCCCACCGCGGCCGCGAGCAGGGAATCGATGTATTTTTTGTTGCCCCGGCGCATGCGCGCGACCATCACGCGGCCGACCGCGATCAGCAGCTTAAACGCCGCGCTCGGATAAACCCCGGCGACCGCTCGCAACGCCGCGTGCTCGATCTTCATCAGCGAACAAGGCGTCAGCGCCTCGACATCCGCCGAGCGCGGGCCTTCGTCCACCAGCGCGATTTCGCCAAAAAAATCGCCCGGCTCGAGCACGGCGAGCTCGAACTTTTTCCCGTCGCGATTGTGCGAAACCTTCGCACTTCCATCCGTGAGCACATACATGCAGTCGCCTCGCTCGTCCTGCTTCACGATGCACGTGTCCGGTGGGACGGTGATCGTGTCCACGAGGTCCAGCAATCCTTCGAGTTCGTCGTCGGTGAACTCGGCGAACAGGCTCATGGCTCTGATCTTCGGGCGTAGTTCGGTGCTCATGATTTTGGGAAAGCAGATGGGCTTTTGATGGCGGTGACGATTAGCATTGCGTCCGGAAGTTGAGAAGCAAAGTTTCGCGCCGCAGCAAAGGATTTCAGATTGTGAGCGTCGCCGTGGAGCCAAGTCCAAACCGCCCGGATTCAAATCCAAAGTTTGCCGTCGTCGCCGAGTCGCCCGATTGGATCGTCATCGACAAGCCGCCGCATCTCCAAGTGCACCCGAGCAAACCCGACGGCTCTTTCACGCTCTGGCATGGACTGCGCGAGTTGCTGGCTTTCGAAATGCAAACTGGAGGCCAGGTCTCGATCATCAACCGGCTCGATCGCGAAACGAGCGGCCTTACGCTGGTGTGCAAGACCGCCGCTGCGGCGCGGAAGTTTTCGCTGCTGATGCAGGCGCGGCAGATCCGGAAGGAATATCTCGCCATCGTCTGGGGATGGCTGGATCAGGACGCCAGCGAGATCGACGCTCAGATCACCCGGCAGGGCGACCACGAGCCGTCGCGGATTTATTTAAAACAAAAGGTGCATCCTGCAGGCGCACCCGCGCAGACGAGCATCCGTGTCGAGCGCCGTTTTACCCGCGAAACAAGCAACGGCGGGCGTTTCAGCGTGGTGCGCGTGCTGCCGCACACCGGACGCATGCACCAGATTCGGGTGCATCTCGCGCACCTCGGGCATCCGGTGGTCGGAGATAAAATTTACGGGCCGAACGAGGAAAACTATCTCACTTTTATCGAGACAGGCTGGACTGCGGAGCTCGCGCAGTCGCTGCTTTTGCCGCGTCACGCGCTGCACTCCGCGGTGCTGGGAATCGATGCGGAAAACCTCGCGTGGCAGTCGCCGCTGCCGCCCGATCTGGAGCAGTTTGTCGGCCCCGGCTCACTTTGAACTTTGAAGCACTGCGAGCGAACTGCTTCAATCGCCGCCATGAATCGCCAAGGCAAATGCGGGAACTATGCGGACTGCCTGCTCGCGTATCGGAACGAAACGATCACGATTTCCGAAGGCCCGTTTGTCTGCCCGGAATGCAAGCAGCCGCTCACGCCCTTGAGCGCGGCCGCGGCCGCGACGCCGAAATTGATCCCGACTCTCATCGTGGGCGGAATCATCACGCTAACGCTCATCGCGATCGTATCCGTCTGGCTGCAAGCGCGGCGCCTGCCAAAAAACACCGGGACGCCCGAAATGCAGGCGCAGCACGCGCTCGAGAACCAGGGCAACTTGATTCCCGAGCGCGCGAAACCCGCCGCGGAGCCGTCGGCTTCACCGGTGGTCGAGGAAGCGGCTGCCGGACCGGTCTCCGCTCCCGCCGCGCCGAATCTCGATCCGCAAAGCGAAGAGAATCAGAAGGTGAAAGCCGAGGTTTTGAAGCGTATCGACCTGATGCCGAACATTTCGGCCGACAACAAAGACAAGCTCTACATGAGCGTCGAGCGCGCGCGGAAAATGGGCCGGGTTTTGATCATCCCGTTCGCCAAGGGAAAGACCGCGCTTTCGCCGGCGGACGTGGACGCGATCAAGGCGGAGCTTGGTTCGCCGCAGCTTCGCGAGTTGATGCAGGACCCGACGTGCGTCTTTGTGATTCTCGGTTTCGCGGACACGAAAGGGGACGAGAAAACAAACCTCCGCGTGACGCAGGAGCGGGCGCAAAACGCATTGAGCGCGCTGCGCGACAAATGCGGCGTCATCAATGTGATGCATGCGGTGGCGATGGGCGGCTCCAGTTTGTTCGACGCGCAGGGAGTGGAGAAAAATCGCGCCGTCGAAATCTGGGCGGTGCTGCCGTGAAAGCGGGCGCAGCTCTTTTGCGCAATCCACGCGGGCGCAGTTTCTCGAATCAGCAAACGTAACCGTGGCCGAAGCCGAGCATCATCCCGCTTACGTCGCCGTCATCGCGGGTCTGCCGGTCGCGGTGTTCAAACTATCCGAGGGCAGCTTCGTGCTCGGGCGCGCTCCCGACGCTGATTTCCGCCTTGATCACCTCGAAGTCTCGCGCCGGCATTGCCGCCTCACGTGGGACGGCAGCGAGTGTCACGTCGAGGATCTCGGCAGCCAGTGGGGCACACGCGTGGATGGCAAACCGGTCGCTGGCCGCGTGCTTCTCAAAGCCGGCGACGTCCTTTCGCTCGGCGGCATCGGGCTGTTGTTTGAGCGCGGCCAGCCGCCGCCGGATCAAGAGCTGGAGCGGCTTGGCTCGGGTTGGAGCGGCGCTACGGCGCCCGTGCCCGTGGTTTTGCGTGGTGAAAAAGCCGAGCGTATCGAGCTCGGCGAGCATCTTACGATTGGGCGCGATGCACACTCCGATGTGGTGCTCAACGCCCCCGCCGTCTCGCGGCAGCACGCTTTGATCCGGCGAACGCCGGAAGGTTTTCGAGTGCTCGATTTGCAAAGCACCGCCGGTTCGCTGGTGAACGGCCATCGCTTCGATGAGCACGATCTCACCATCGGCGACCGGTTGCAGATCGGGCCATTTTCGTTTTACTTCGACGGAGCGGCGCTGGAGGTGGTGCATGGCGTTTCCGGCGGCGCCATTCACGCCAGCGATGTTACGTCCGTGATCGACGGCCGCACGATCCTCGACAACGTCGCGCTCGACATCGCGCCTTCGCGCTTTGCCGGGATCATCGGGCCGAGCGGCGCGGGAAAATCCTCGCTGCTCAATGCGCTCAGCGGCGTCCGTCCGCCCGAGCGCGGCGTGGTGCTCGTCAACGGAATCGACGCGACGCGAGGCGATCAAATCCGCGCATTCGGATTCGTGCCGCAGGACGACATTGTCCACGTCGAGCTGACCGTCGAGCAGGCTTTGCGTTTCGCCGCCGAGCTGAGGCTGCCGGGCGATACGCCGGTTGCCGAGATGCGAAAACTGATTGCGCAAACCACTGAGCAACTCGGGTTGAGCGACCGCCTTTGGACACGCATCAGCGATCTTTCCGGCGGACAGCGAAAGCGCGTGAGCGTAGCCGTGGAGCTGCTCGCGCGGCCCTCGGTGCTGTTTCTGGATGAGCCGACTTCGGGCCTCGATCCCGCGACGGAATTCAAGCTGATGGAGCTTCTGCGCGATCTCGCTGACACCGGTTGCACCGTGGTCTGCACGACCCACGTGATGGAAAATGTGTATCTGATGGACCAGATCGCCATC
>JAXDQV010000003.1:0-3402 GCA_034667645.1 Chthoniobacter sp. | reverse complement strand
CTACAAGTTTGACAACAAGGTGAAGCTCACGATCGCCCCGGGCGTCATGTTCTTCAACGCCGCTCGATTTGCACCGGGCGCGCAGGTCAACGAGAACCAGTTCTCGGATGTCGGTGCGACCGCGGTCCTGAACCACAGTTCAGGCGATGTGGTCGAATCGGGCGGGGCGTCACACCTTTCCTACATCGGCGAGACGCGGCACGAAGTCATCCTGCTCGCTCCGGGCGATGTGACATTCAAACTCTGCAATCTCCCGACGAAGTTCTACTGGGACTTTGCCTACAACACGCAGGGCGCGGCGCGCTCCGAGGAAATCTACAAAATCCTGTATCCCGACTCGGATCCTGCGAAGGCGCCGATCAGCAAACACAATGCGGAGGACGACGTGGCGTGGCTCGTTGGGGTGAAGGTCGGCGACAACAAGAAGAAGGGGAATGTTTCGCTCAACGTGAACTGGCGCGAGACCGGCATCACGTCCGTCGATCCGAACCTCAACGACTCGGACTTCGCGCTGGGAGAGCTCAACACGCGCGGCTTGAAGACGGAACTGACCTACAACATCACGGACTTCGCGACACTCGGGGTCTCCTACTTCTATGCGTGGAATCTGCGCGATGAGTTCTCCGGTGGAGCTGCCACGGCGGCTTCGACTGCGGCCACCAGCGGTATCGGTGGCGCTACCAGCGTCAGCGGCGCGTTTTCCGGCAAAGGCGTTGCAGATGCCAACAACGTGCAGGTGCTCTTCGTCGATCTCGTCGTGAAGTTCTAAAGCATGAACCGCGTTCCATTCATTCCCAACAACGCGCTGCTCAAATCCGAGCTGCGTCTTGCGAGTTTGTTTGCGAACGCACACCACCAAGTCCGCGGGCGCTTTGGTCCAGCCCAAAGCGCCCGCCTCGCTGCGCATCCATGACCACGATGGAGAATCCCATCGGCGATCAGCCATTCACTCCCGAACAAAAAGAATACCTGCAAGGTTTCTTCGCGGGGCTGGAAGCGGTCAAGGCGTTGCCGTTTGTCGGACACACTGCTGATGGAAAAATCACCAACGTAGCCGCTGCGGGGTTGCCAAACTCCGCAGCAGTGCCGGCGGAGGAAATGGTCTTCGACACGCCGGTCGCGGATTTGTGCGAACAGGAAATCTGGAAGCTGGAAAAGAACGGGCTCGATTTCTGGGACGACATGTTGCGCTACGCGGACGAGGACAAATTTCCCGACAAAAAGGACACGTTCTATTTTCGCTACCAGGGTTTGTTCTACGTCGCCCCGGCGCAAAATTCCTTCATGCTGCGCGGGCGGGTTCCCGCCGGAGAGTTAACCGCCGCACAGATGCGCGGGCTCGCGGACATCGCGGACGAATGGGGTGGCGGCTACATCGATCTGACCACGCGCGCGAATTTTCAGATCCGCGAAATCGCCCCGCGCAATTGCATCAAGGTGCTGCTCCGCTTGCAGGAACTCGGTCTCACTGCGCGCGGCTCCGGCGTGGACAACGTGCGCAACATTACCGCGTCGCCGACCGCCGGCATTGATCCGAGCGAGTTGATCGACACGCGGCCGATGGCCAAGGGCATTCACTATTACATCCTCAACAATCGCGACCTCTACGGCCTGCCGCGGAAGTTCAACATCTCATTCGACGGCGGCGGCTCGATCAGCGTCGCGGCGGATACGAACGACATCGGTTTCATCGCCGTGCGTGTGGGTGAAGGCCACGGCGTCGAGCCGGGCGTTTACTTTCGCGTCGAGCTCGCGGGCATCACGGGCCATCAGCAGTTCGCGCGTGATTCCGGCATCCTCGTGCGTCCGAGCGAGTGTGTTGCGGTCGCAGCCGCAATGATTCGGGTCTTCAACGAAAACGGCGACCGCACCAATCGGAAAAAAGCGCGGCTCAAATACCTCATCGACAAATGGGGTCACGAAAAATTCGTGGACGAAACCGAGAAGAAGCTCGCCTTTCCACTCGTGCGCCTGCCGCGCGCGGCGTGCGAGCCGCGGCATCCGCCGATCGCGCACGGCCATATCGGCGTCTTTAAACAAGCGCAACGCGGCCTCAACTACATCGGCGTGGTCATCACCGTGGGGCGCATGAAAACGAAACAGATGCGCCGCCTCGCGACCGTCGCGGAAAATTACGGCTCGGGCGAATTCCGGCTCACGGTCTGGCAGAACCTCATCATTCCAAACGTGCCGGATGCCTATGTGGAAACAGTGAAAAGAAATCTCGTGAAGACGGGATTCCACTACGAGGCCACCAGCATCTCCGGCGGCCTCGTTGCCTGCACGGGCAACGCCGGTTGCAAGTGGGCCGCGACCAACACGAAGGCGCAAGCCGTGGAACTCGCGCGGCATTTGGAGAAAAAATTGACGCTCGACCAGCCGCTCAACATCCATCTCACTGGCTGCCCGAACTCGTGCGCGCAGCATTACATGGGCGACATCGGCCTGCTCGGCGCGAAGATCGGCAAGGACGGCGTCGAGGGTTATCACGTCTTCTTCGGCGGCGGCTTCGGCGAGCAGCAGGCGGTCGCGCGCGAGGTTTTTCACGGCATTCCTTTTTATGAGCTGACGATTCTGCTCGAGTGCGTGCTTAAGACCTATCTCGAGCGTCGCGAGAAAAACGAGGGCTTCGCCTCATTCACCCGCCGTCACGAGGTGAAGCATCTCCAGGAAATGTTTTCGGAGTAACCTATGGATAACACATCGGTAACAGCCAGTGCGCCGGTCAGCGCACCATTCATCCCCGACAGCGCCCCGTTCACGTCTGCACAACGCGCATGGCTCAACGGATTTCTCGCCGCGCTCTTCTCCGCACCGCGCGATGCTGCGCCTGCCCCCGCGCCGGTCACGGTGAAAACAAAAGTGTGCGTGTTATTTGGCTCCGAGAGCGGCAATGCGGAAGCCCTCGCGAAGCGCCTAGCAAAGGCGGCGATCGGTAAAGGTTACGACGCCGCGGCCAGGGGTCTGGACAAAATATCACCGGCCGATTTGGCGAAAGAAAAATTCTTACTACTGATCACGAGCACATTTGGCGATGGCGAGCCGCCGGAAAATGCGAAGGAATTTCACGCCGCGCTGTTTGCGGAAAATGCGCCGCGTCTGGAAAAGCTCAGCTTCACGATTTGCGCGCTCGGCGACACCAATTACGAAAAATTCTGCGAGTGCGGGAAGGAGTTCGACGCACGTCTCGAAGCACTTGGCGCAAAACGGATTTTTGAGCGCGCGGATTGCAACGTCGATTTCGAGGAGGCGTTTCAGCGCTGGCAGGACGGCATTTTCGGAGTGCTGGACGCGCTGGGGAGCGCGGGCGTCCCGCCCGCTGAAGTAGCGCAAGCTTCCAGCTTGCGTCCCGGCTCGGATAGCAAGCTGGAAGCTTGCGCTACTTTTTCCCGCAAAAATCCA
>JAXDQV010000002.1:0-4758 GCA_034667645.1 Chthoniobacter sp. | reverse complement strand
TTCCGAAGGTCGGCGAAGATTTTCCTTCCGCCGAGATCGACAATTGGAAACTCGAAGTCTGTGGGTTAGTCCAATCTCCGCTGACGCTTTCCCTAGCGGAGTTTCAAAGCCTGACGCCGGCCGAGAGGGTGTGGGACACCATCTGTGTCACCGGTTGGACGCATCCGGAGCATCACTGGGGCGGCGTGATGTTGGCTACCTTGCTCGCCGTCGCGAAGCCGCTCCCGGAAGCCCGTTTCGTTCGCTTTCTCGCGTACTCGAATCGGGGGCACGACACCTCGCTGCCGCTCGATTACGCGCTCGGCCACGTACTGCTTGCCGACCGGGTGGACGGCGAGCGGCTCACACTCGAACACGGCGCGCCCGTACGGACGGTGTGTGAGGGCAAGTATTTCTATAAGAGCTTGAAGTGGGTGAGGCAGATCGAGTTGCTGGCGGGCGACTCTCTCGGTTACTGGGAGCGCGAGTCGGCGTATCACAACAATGCCGACCCATGGCTTGAGCAGCGTTATGTCGTGCGGCCGATGGACGAGGATGAGTTCGCGCGGCGATTAGCCGACGGCAATTTCGAAGGCGCTCAAGCCATCATGGACGGGCAGTTCGAGCAACTGCGCGACGGGAAACGGGCGGCATGGAATTTTCAAGGGGCCACTATCAAGGCGTGCGATTTGAGCAAAGCCGACCTGCGGGACGCGCGCTGTTACAAGGCAAATTTCACGCTCACTAAATTCAGGGGGGCGGATCTGAGCGGCGCGGACTTTTCAAACTGCGATTGCGAGGGCGCAGACTTTCGCGGCGCGAATTTGACCGGCGCCGATTTTCAGCACGCAGTTCTGACCGTAGCGCGCTTTGCACACGCGAAGACGAGCATTCGGGGGGCAAAATTTCTGCTCAAAGACCTGTGGAACGAAGGACTCGGCGAGGACGAGCGGGCCTTCCTGTTGGATCAAAGCCGTGGAGCGATTATCCGGTAAAGAGAAACGCCGGTGCCGGGGAGTCGTGAGCCGTCAACGGTCGCGGCCGGCATCGTCTGGTGGAAAGCAGGCCATGTGTGAGGAGAAGAAGAGCCTTGAAAATTTGAGGGTTGAGTATTCGGAAGCTAATATCAACCGGCGGCATTACAGTAACTTGCGGTTCGCCGTCTTTAGTGTCTACTTCGCCGTGCTGGGAGGATTATCTTCCGTTGCCTTCGGCGTCGTCGAGATCAAATCAACGTCTCCGGCCCCCATCGTCTTAGCCGCAAGAATCGCCGGCCTGTTCTTCACTGTCATCTTCTTTTCGTTCGAGATTCAGTGCGACCTTAATCTTCGCCACTTCGGCCGGGTTGCGATGGCACTCGAAGACCTGCTGGGTTACCGCCAATTCAAGACTCGTAAAATCAGATTTATGCCGCGGGCGTTCTATTTCGCCTGCGGCATGTATCTGCTGTTGATCGTGTTGTGGCTGATCTCAATTTATTGCCACGGATAGCTGCCGCTGCATTCGTGCGGAGGTTCGTCTACCGAGCACGCTGAATGGGTACCGGGATGCTTTTAGATGTTGCACCGAACTTGCTTGAGCTGGGCTTATCGACGGCGGCGCTAATCGCGCGCAACGTCGATAACACGCGCACGGTGCCCGAGCTGATTGCCTATAGGCGCGCGGCAGGACGGAAGTTGGCGTCTCACTGGAAGAATCGTTCCGTCTCGGCCCATCCGGCTATTCGCGAATACCACAGACTGCATCGGCAATACGGGGCGGACGACCCACCCGCCCCGGAACAATTGATCTCGTACGTGCGTCGCAATCGGGACTTCACGGCGTCGGGGGCGGTGGTTGATTGTTACAATATCGTTTCCGCCAGAACCTTGCTCTCAATCGGCGCGCATGACTTGAACAAACTGTCATTGCCGGTCACGCTGCGCACCACGGAGCCTCAAGACATCTTCACCCCCCTGGGCGCGACCGAGGCCAAAACACTTCGCGAGGAATATGCCTATGTCGATTCGCAAGGCTCGGTCATTTGCCGCCTGGATGTATTGCAGTGTGAGCACACTAAAACCACCCGCGAGTCGCGCGACATAGCTTTCTTTCTTCAGGGCAATCGTAGTTTGCCGCCGGCGCTGTTGCTCAAAGGGGCCTGGCTCTTGTCAGAGATGGTGACGACTTTTTGTGGAGGCACCGTCCAGCTCGTCAACTTTACTGAGGCCGCGCCGGCGGCACCGGCCGTCGAGCTGAAGCCGCAGATTGGATTCGAGACTTTCAAACATTTGCACCTCCAAAAGGCGACGGTTCTGGCCGTCTCGCCGCTGCCGAATCTGGCCGCACTTTCCGCCGTCACACTTCAGGCGAAAGACCGAATCGAAGCCCTCGTCCCCTCGTCCGCCTTGGCGGGTGAGCGCGCCGGTCGGGAGGTTGTGGTGGCGACCGGCCTGCACCCGCTCGCGGCGGCCGGCAAGACATTTAGTGCTTACGTGCCGAGTCTTCATCGAGGAGGGCTCGCGACGGTCTTACAAGTCGAGACTGAAATTCCGGATGGGAAGCGCCTCTACTAAGGCGGACGACCCCGGGGGCCGAACTCGGGAGCACGATTGAGATGGCAAAGATTCTCGCCACCAGCGCCCTGCCTTATGCCAACGGCCCGATTCACATCGGCCATCTGGTGGAGTACATCCAGACCGACATCTGGGTGCGCTACTGGAGACAAAGGGGGCAGGACGCGATCTACATCTGCGCCGACGACACACATGGGACGCCGATCATGATGCGCGCCCGCAGTGAAGGGCTTGAGCCGGAAAAGCTGATCGAGCGCATGTGGCACGAACACCGCCGCGATTTCTCAAATTTCCAGATTCAATTTGATAACTACTACACCACCCACTCCGAAGAGAATCGAGAACTCTGCTCTGAGATATTCCTGTCCCTCCAGCAGCAGGGCCACATCGTCGAGCGAGAGATCGAGCAGGCGTTCTGTGACACCGACCAGATGTTTCTGCCGGATCGATACATCCGCGGCACCTGCCCGAAGTGCGGCGCGGAGGATCAGTACGGTGATTCATGCGAGATTTGCTCGACCAGTTACAACTCCCAAGAGTTGCTAAACCCTTATTGCTCTCAATGCGGCGCGGCGCCCACCTGGCGCGAATCAACTCATCTTTTCTTCCGCCTCAGCGATTTCACCGAGAGACTTCAGACGTGGCTGGCCAGCGGCCACGTGCAGGACGAAGTAGCCAATAAGCTTCAGGAATGGTTCCGGGAGGGACTTCACGACTGGGACATCTCGCGTGACGCCCCTTACTTCGGGTTTGAGATACCCGGTCACCCCAGCAAGTATTTTTACGTCTGGCTTGACGCGCCGGTGGGCTACATGGCCTCCACCATGGACTGGTGCCGCCGGAGAGGGGCCGACTTCGACGCCTACTGGCGTGGCGAAGAGAATAAGGTTTATCACTTCATCGGTAAGGACATCATCTACTTTCACGCCCTGTTCTGGCCCGCGATGTTGATGGGGGCCGGATTCCGCACCCCGACCAGCGTCTTCGTCCACGGGTTTCTTACAGTCGATGGCGAAAAGATGTCCAAGAGCCGGGGCACCTTCATCAATGCCGAAACCTATTTGCGGCACTTGGATCCGCAGTATCTGCGTTATTACTACGCGACCAAGTTGGGGGCCGGCGTCGTCGATCTCGACCTGAGCCTGGACGATTTCATCAACCGCGTCAACGCGGAACTGGTCAATAAGATCGCCAACATCCCAAGCCGCGTTCTGGCGATCCTGCACAAGCACTGCCGGGGGACTTTGTCGTCGTTGGACGAAGATGGCGAGAAGCTGTTCGCTCGAATGCGCGGGCAGTGCGACCCCGTCGCTCAGTTCTATGAAGACCGTGAACTGGGACGCGTTACGCGCCGGCTGGTAGAGATGGCCGGACAAATCAACGACTACCTGCAAGAGCATCAACCCTGGAAGCTTGCCGACGCGGATCACGCCCGCATGGCGACCGTCTGCACGGGCGCGCTGAACGCCTTCAAGGTACTGGCCGTCCTGATCCAACCGATCCTTCCGGAGTTAAACCGCAAGGTAGCCGCGATCTTAGGGGTGCCTGTGCTCGACTGGGCGAATCTGGATGAGGTTCTCGAAAACCGCACCGTCCAGCCGTACGAACACCTTGTCCGGCGCGTCGAGCGCAGCAAGGTGGAAGCGATGATTAACGACTCACGTGCACCCTCAACTGATGAGCAGGCGATTGTCGCACCGGTTCTCTCGTTAGACCCCCTGCTGGACTGCGATTTCCGCACCCTACAGTTAACCAACCTGGCGGCGGTCGAAGGAGCAGACCGCCTGACGGCCCTGACGCTGGAAGCAGGAGGGGAGCGGCGCGAGGTGATAGCCGGACTTGGGCGAGACGCTGTCCACCGCAACCTCGTCGGCAAGAACCTGCTCGCGTTGGTAAACCTCGAACCTAAGACCTTCGGCGGACGGGAATCCCAGGGCATGATCCTCGCCGCAGAGATTGACGGACGGCCGACTCCCGTTGTGGTTCCCGAAAGTCAGGCCGATGCCGTGCTTGAGTAGCCATCGGCTGGAACAGCAAATCTTGACTGAGAGAAATGAGATGAAAAGAGTGTCGAGCAGACGCGTCCCCATATACCGCGACACGGCATTTCCTTTTGACCACATCGAAGGCGCGCAGCAGGCGTTCGCGCGAGAGGCCGTAGACCCTCAAAGCTCCGAAGGCTACATCTATAGTCGATACGGTAATCCCACGGTGGTCGAGACCG
>JAXDQV010000001.1:0-6203 GCA_034667645.1 Chthoniobacter sp. | reverse complement strand
AGCGCGTGAACGCCTGCATCCGTGCGCCCGGCCCCGTGCACTCGCGTTCCGTCGCCGCCGCAGATTTTGCTGAATGCACCTTCCAAAAGGTCCTGCACGGTGTTGCCGCCCGCCTGGCTCTGCCAGCCGCGAAATGGCCGCCCGTCGTAGGCGACGAGGAGTTTCAACCGCACATCAACTCAGCATCGACTGCGAGTCGAGGTAGCCCTGCAAGATGAGCTGCGCCGCGACCTGATCGATAACGGAGCGGCTTTGCTTCACGTTTTTGCCGACGGCGTGCAGCGATTTTTGTGCGGCAACAGAGGTGAGCCGTTCGTCCCAAAGTTTGATCTCGCATGCACAACGGCTTCGCACTTGTTCCGCAAATGTTTTTGTTTTCTCCGCGGCCGGTCCGTAGCTGCCGTTCATATTTCGCGGCAGTCCGAGCACGATCAGGTTCACTTTTTCACGAGCGATTACGTCGATGATCCGTCCGATCGGGTCTGCGATCTCTTTCACGGCAATTGTTTCCAGCGGATGGGCGAGCATTCCGAGTTCATCGGAGATCGCCAGCCCGATCCGCGCTTCCCCAAGATCGATGCCGAGCGACCGGCTCATTGCAGCTCCGGCGGGACCTCGGCGACGAGGTGCTTGATCTTCTCCGCCTCGTCACGATGGCAGACCAGCAGCGCGTCCTCCGTCTGAACTATGATCAAATCGCGCACTCCCATCAGTGCGACGCGCTTGTTTTCTTTTGTATAAACAATGTTGCCAACGGCGTCGCGGGTGGTGAGCGCCGCGTGATTGCTGACGTTTTCTCCCTCGTGCTGCTGCAGATATTTCGCTACCGCGATCCAGCTTCCGACGTCGTCCCAGTCAAACGCCGCCTCGACCATCAAGACGCGTTCAGCTTTTTCCATGATCGCGTAGTCGATCGAGATTTTCGGCAACTGCGCGAATTTCTCCGCCACGACCGCTTCGAGATCTTTCGAAACGTGGATCTGTTGCACGAATTCGGCGAGCTCCGGCGTATGCCTTTCGAAGGCGCTGAGAATGGACGTGAGCGGCCAGATGAACATCCCGGCGTTCCAGCGAAAATTCCCTTTTTGCAAAAATGTTTCCGCAAGTTCCGCACTCGGCTTTTCCCGGAATCGAACGACCTCGAAAACTGGAGGTCCGGATTCCGCACCGGCTTCAGCGGCGATCTCAGTGCCCTGTTCAATGTAACCAAATCCCGGGCACGCCCAGGTCGGCCGGATGCCGATCGTGACGAGATTGCCATTTTTTTCCGCGACCGCCGCAGCCGTGCGAAGCGTCGTTTGAAAGGCCGCAGTGTCTTTGATGAGATGATCCGCAGGCAGCACGATCATCGTCGCAGTCGGATCGCGGATCGACACCCAGCCCACGCCGAGCGCGATTGCGGCCGCCGTGTCGCGTTTCGCCGGCTCTGCCACGATGTTTTCGGCGGGCAGTTGCGGCATCATCTCGCGCACTGTTTTTTCCTGGTCTTGATTCGTCAGGATCAGCACGTGATCCGCCGGCACCAGGCCCTCGAGCCGCGCCACGGTGTCTTCCAGCAAACTGCTGCCGGAGAACAATGCGAGCAGCTGTTTGGGACGCGACTTCCGGCTCAGTGGCCAGAAGCGTTCACCACTGCCGCCAGCGAGAATTAAAACATAGAGCGAGTGATTCACGTGCGCGAAGTTGCTTGCAAAAACGAGGCGCCACTAAATAGAAACTTATCGTCTGATTCGAGTTATTTCTGGAAGCCGAACCCTCTACGCCATGCTCCCCCGCCATCCCCTGCTCGACCGTTTGCCCGTGAGCGGGTTGCTTTCTGTCACGCAAACCGTCGTCGGTTGTGGCGTCGGTTTGCTGCTGGCGCAAAAGCTGAAGACCAAAGCGCAACGCACCACGGCGATCACGCTCCTCTCCCTCGGCTTGGTGACCACACTTCCGGTGGTCGTTGATTACTTCACCCGTCAGCTCAATCGCCCGGAATCTCCGCGCAGCATGAAGCGGCGGCTGGCCTCCATCCGCCAGGATCCCGGCTTCTCCGAAAACGCGGACATCTACTAATCCAGTGGCGGCACGCCTGATGCTTTCAACATCAGGCAGAATGAAGTGGATGCACATCGCCATTAAGAAACTTGATCACGGACGCAGCGACTTTTCCATCGCGCTCGAGATCGCCGTCGGAGCTCTTTTGATCGCCATCGCACTCCGGTGGATCGCGACGTAAGACATTTGACGAAGCCGACACCGGGCCGCTAGACGAGGCTCGTGAAGTATTTCGCCAATCTCTCCGCCGGTCGCGTTGTGCTGTGGTGTTACTTCATCTGGTATCTCTTTTTCGCCGCGCGCTACTTTGATTCGAGCCGCAATCTCTGGCTCACCTCGCTCGGCATTGCCCTGATCGTTGGCCTTGCGTTGATGATCAGCACTGAAAGCACCCGCCTGCTGAGCTGGCCGACCTTCCGGTTATTCGCCATGCCCTTTTGCGTGTCGAGCTTCTCGGCTCTCGTGAAAGGTAAAGGCTTCGTGCTGATCTTCTCTCCACGGATGCAGGAAAATTACATCGCGCTCGGATTGTGCGCGGCGTTTTGCGCGTTCGTCGCCGGCGTGAAACTCGCGCGGCGTTAAAAAAGCGAGGGCTGTTTTACGACGTGGCGTTGCCAGAGAAATGGAGCAGATCGAGAATCTCGCCGCGGAGCTTGAGAAATGCCGGGCTGCTCCGCTCTCGCGGGCGGTCAATGTCCACGTCGATGGTGCATTCGATTCGCCCTGGACGCGGGGTCATGATGACGATGCGGTCGCTCATGTAGATCGCTTCGTCGATGTCGTGCGTGACCAGAAGCATCGTGGTATGCCGCGCCTGCCAGAGCCGCAGCACTTCGTCCTGCATCTTCATCCGCGTAAAAGCGTCGAGCGCGCCCAACGGCTCATCGAGCAGGAGGACTTTCGGATGATTGATCAAAGCGCGAGAGAGCGCGACGCGCTGGGCCATGCCACCGGAGAGATGATGCGGAAAAGTATTCGCGAAACTTTCGAGTCCGACCAAGCGGATGAATTCGTCCACCTCGTTCTGCTTCTCATGCAAAACTCCGCGCGCCACGAGGCCGGCTTGCACATTGCGCCGGACCGTCAGCCACGGAAAAAGATTCGGGTCCTGGAAAACGAGGCCGCGGCTCGCTGACGGGCCGATGATCGGCTCGGTGCCGACATGGAGTTCACCCGACGTTGGCGCGTCGAGGCCGGCAATGAGGCGCAGAAGCGTGGATTTGCCGCAGCCGCTCGGGCCGATGATGGAGAGCAGTTCGCCTACGTCGACTTCGAGCGAGACATTCTTGAGGGCAAAAAACTCTGATCCGTCGGGCGACACGAAACGCATGCAAATATCGTGAACACTCACGGGAGACCCTTCGGTCGCGATTTCCGGCGCGGGCGCAGCTACCATTTGATCATCCCTTTCTGCCAGACGAGCACGCGATCACGCAGCTTGAAGAGCAACGTCATGATCGTTGAAAAGAACGCGGCCATGACGACAAGCGCGGCGTAGACTTTCCCATATTCGGCCCAGCCCTGCGCCCACTGCACATACCAGCCGAGGCCGCTTTTCACGCCGACGGTTTCGGCAACGACGAGTGTGAGAAATGACGCGCCGAGTCCCATGAAAAGGCCGATGAAAATGTTCGGCATCGCGGCGGGAATCGCCACGCGGAAGATGAGGAACGCGCGACCGGCGCCGAGCGTGCGGGCGACATCGAGATACGACGCCCGCGTGTTTGAAATCCCGGAGGCGGTGAGCATCGTGACCGGAAACCAGACGGCCAGTGCGATCAGCCCGATGGCGGAAAAGATCGCCTTGGGGAAAACGACCATCGCGAGCGGAATCCACGCGGTCGCTGGGATGGGTCCGAGGACTTTGACCACCGGCATTCCCCAATATCGCGCGGGCTCAAACCAGCCGATGCAAACGCCGCTAATCACGCCCAGGAGCACGCCGAGCACATAGCCGCCGAGCAGCAGTTGGAGCGAATGCCAGGTGCTGTCCAGGATCATCGCGCGATCATTGATGAGACTTTGTAAAACGCCCGCGGGGCTTGGAAAATAAGGCATCGGCAGCAAATGGAAACCCGCTGTGATGATCTCCAAAACGGTGAGCAGAACGATCGCGCCGGACAAGATCGGAAACATGTGGCGCATCCATTTCCGCAGCGCCGGCAATAATGTTTGCACCGCAAACGCAGCGAACGACAGCCCGAGCACCAAACTCAAAAAGATGCTGTAGGAATGCGTCTCGATGGGCGGCTCGTTTTTTGAAATCAGAGCGTGAATACCGATAGCAATTCCGCTCGCGACCGGCAGCGAGAGCAAAGAAATCCACGGAACGCGGGATCCGAGCGAATACGCCGCGCTTGTGGTTTCCGTGACGATGGTGGGCGCAACTGCCTCGCGTGAACTGCTCACTTTGCGTCCGCGATTTTTGCCTGTCCCGACACTGGCGCAACTTTCGAAGCGGGCGCACAGCATGTTGCGATCTTTTCCGGCGCGTCCGTGGCCAGTTCCGCAGCCAGCCGCATTGCTTGATCGGGCGGGATTTCGCCGCCGGCGAGTTTTTCGATGGATAGAGTTTCGATCCACGCATCGGTGACGCCATCGAGGTGAGCGAACGCTTTTTTCGCGAGAGCAGGCACGTCCGTCGTCGGGCTGAGCATCCCGGCCATTTTCATTTCCGTCGCGGCGGACAAGACCGCCTGCTCCGCACCGACAACGCTCGGGACGTAACTCAAATTTCCGATGGCCGTCGTGTTCAATTCGGGATTCGACGCGAGGTATTTCTTTTCGACTGACATCCGCGCCGCTAGCCGCGGATTTGCGTTCACCCACTTCGCGCCCTTGAGCAGCGCGCGTGTCGCGGCGGCGGCAATCTTCGGATTCGCGCTGAGCCACTTGCCATTTGCGATCACCGCGCAGCAGTATTCGTCTTTGTAGGGAATGTCCTTCGCTTGATCCGCGACGTTCCGGACGAGCCCTTGCGCGAGCAGCATGGTGCCGATCGGCTCCGAATCCGCCACGGCATCCACTTCGCCTTTTTCCAGCGCCAGTCCGAGTTCACCTGCGGGAAAAACGCGCCACTCAATTTCCTTCATCGCGTCAATGCCGTTCGCTCCGAGAACACGATTGGCGAAAATGAACGGCGGCGTCCCCATCCCCGGCACTCCGATTCTTTTGCCGCGCAAGTCTTCGATCTTGTGAATGTTTCCTTTCACCGAAGCCTGCACGCGCAGACAGCCGCGGTGAATGCCGCCGGTAAATTTCACATCCAAGCCCTGCTCGATCGGCTTGAGAAAATACATCACGAGGTGATGCGTGATGTCGTAACCGCCGAGCGCCAGCACGTCCTTGTATTTGGACCACTCGCATTTCACGAGCTCGGGTTCGAGCCCTTCCTCCTTGAAAAAGCCGTTCTCGATCGCGCTGAAAATCGGCGCTTCGCACGTGATGCCGATGTAGCCGACGCGCACTTTCGTCAGGCCATTCGCGCCCGGAGTTGAGGTTTCGGCGGTTTTCTTGCATCCGCTGAAGATGAGTGCGCTGAGCGCAAGAGCCGTGAAGAGTTTGGTAAAAGTCATCGGTTTTCTCCAATCCAAGGCAATGGAAATACGACAATAGTTCTCGGTTATGGAAGCGGAATTTTGTCTTGCGCCAAATGCCGGGGTGTATTGCGGTGTTCGCGCAGCATTTGCCCACGATGCACGACCCTCTCGAGATCCGGCACCTGCGCTATTTCCTCGCCGTCGCGGAAGCTGGCAGCTTCAGCCGTGCGGCGGATCGCTTGGGGATTTCGCAGCCCAGCGTCTCCCAACAAATGCGCGATCTCGAAGCGGAACTTCGTGTCTCGCTTTTTCAACGCCGGGGAAAACGCATCCTGCTGACCCCGAGTGGATTGATTTTTCAGGAACACGCTCGCGCGATGCTGCGACAGCTCGAAAGTTTTCTTCAGGAACTCGGCAGCGAACCGGGACAAACTCGCGGCGCACTGCACCTCGGAGTGGTGCCGATCCTCAATGTGCCGCTGGTGCCGCACCTTCTCGGCCGTTTCACTGCCGATCATCCAGGCATTAGCCTGACCGTGGAAGAAATCTCCTCCACCGAAATCGAGACCGCGATCGAGGAGGGACGCATGGATGTCGGCCTCGGATTTCTCACGCGGCATTCAC